>CAZEIH010000009.1:0-19626 GCA_964512095.1 uncultured Oscillospiraceae bacterium | reverse complement strand
TTTTTGGGCCACATACTCAAATGCATTTCGCTTTTTATGGTGTTTAGAGTCACTTTTTCAAAATACATAACAGCACCCTATACAGCATTGACTGTGGCTCAGGGGGAATTAAAGGATTATGCTGATAATTTAGACAAATTGGTTGAGATAAGGACTAGTGAGTTAAGGATGACGAATGAACGTCTAATGGAGGATGTTGAATATGCCCGTGATATTCAAAAATCAATGCTACCATCCTTTTTTCCCAATTCAGCGCATATAAGCTTTAATGCATTATATATGCCAGCACATAGCTTAAGCGGCGATTTTTATGATGTATTCTGGCTAGATGAAAGCCATATTGGTTTTTATTTATGTGATGTTTCAGGCCATGGTGTCCCTGCTGCGATGCTGACAGTATTCCTCAAGCAATGTGTTGACAGCTTTGTTGAAGCGGATAGGAGCAAGGGGACCCTTTCATCTCCGGCGGAGATGCTGTCCCAGATATATAATGCATTTAATAACACTAATTTTAGAGATGAAGTTTATATAGTGCTTATTTACTTTGTGTATGACACAAAAGAGAATAGGCTGGTGTTTAGTTCTGCTGGCATGAATGAGGTGCCTGCATATTTAGATGCCCAAGGAAGGCTAAGGGACATTGAAATAAAGGGTTTTCCTATATGTAAGCTCAGGAAAGTGTATGATGCTTCCTATGAAGATACTGAATTACTTCCAAAACCAGGAGACAAGCTCTTTGTTTATACAGATGGTCTTGTAGAATTAAGGAATGGTAAAAAGGAGCAGTACACATCTGAAAGATTGAAGAATTTATTTTCTGAATTAGGAAATGGTTATTCAGACCATGTGATTGCTTCTATAAAGGAGGATATTAAGTCCTTTGCTGGGTCTAGTACCATGACAGATGATATCACATTGTTGTGTGTAGAATTCAGATAAAAGCATAACGGTAACAGAAAACGATATAAATGAAGGAATAATGTAGATTAATATCGAATATTGTCTTGATATATTTCTTCATACTAATTAATTGGTTCAGGAGGTACCGAATGCCTGATTATATGATTTCTGCAACCTGTGCAGCGGCTCTAATTGGTATCATAATGTCAGTAATCTTCTGTCGTTTGAAGATATTGAACTTTAGAACAGCTGCATCTATTACAATTATGTCTCTAGTAATGGCACTAATAATGCCTGGTATATTCAGCATGATATCTTTGATTGCAAGTAATGGGGCGGAGCCATCATCACCGGTAGCTACTGGTATTTTGTCCTTGTTGGTTTACCTAATTCTTGTTATTGTATTTACGATAGTTATATCCAATATACTGCCTAAAGTTAATTTGAGGAAAAAGCCAATTCCACAGCAGGAGACAGTAGTTGAGTCTATAGTGGGAGATTTACTGGAAGCTGCACCCCAGGCGCCTACAGAGGCTGAGGCTGCTGTGACAACCGAAACACAGGCCCAGGCGCCTACAGAAGCTGAGGCTGCTGAAACAACCGAAGCACAGGCCCAGTTGTCTACAGAGGCTGAGGCTGCTGTGACAACTGAAACACAGGCCCAGTTGTCTACAGAGACTGAGGCTGCTGTGACAGATACCCCCGTTGAGGGTGACGCTAAAGTTTCATCTAGCGAGCTGGGGACTGCTGGAGATAATTACATTGAAAATATTTACCTAAACTTTGTTGGCAGAAATGACGAAAACATATCTGAAACAGTGAAAAATGAGGAAATTAAAGGCTTTGAAGAAAATGCAGAAGAAAAATCTGTTGACAGTATCGAAAATATTGATAAAATGGGTATAGAAAATAATATTCATGACAATGAGCTTCTTACTATTGAGGAATGTATTGATGAAGCATTCAGGTTAAGAGTTCAGGGAGATCTTGAGGGCTCGATCCTGTACTATATGTATGCTCTTGATAAAAAGCCTCAGAAGGAACTTACCTTTTGGATTGTGCTTGATATATGTGTTATGTACAAGATACTTGGACAGCAAGATTTAGCACTTGATATTCTAGACAATTATTACGATATATATGGTGAGGAAATGGATAATTCAGTAAGAAAAGAAATCGAAAGCAATTTGACTGGTACACACGCTTAACAGGTAAATGGTTTGCTACGATTTTAAGGAGGGTATTTTTACATGAAAAAGACTCAAAGAATACTGGGATTGCCTATAATTAGCATATCCGATGGTATGGAGGCTGGCAGGGTCAAAAGCATTATAATAAATGCAGACAGGGGTGCCATAGACTATATAGTTGTAGACAGCGGGATTCAAATATTCAGTGCAAGAGTCATTCCTACCGATGATGTCGCGGGTATCGGAGAGTATGCTCTCACCATTGAAAATGAGGGTGTTATTACCGATATAAGCAGGATTCCCGAGGCCATACAGCTTCTGCAGAACGATATCAGGGTAAAGGGTACCAAGGTGCTTACAAAGAAGGGCAGCCTTATTGGTGAAATCGGTGACATATATGTAGATGAAAATGACGGCTGTAAAATCACAGGGCTTGAGTTTATAGCTGATATTACTCAGAAAAAGGTACGCTTGATTCCGAGAGAGTCTGTAATAACCTTTGGTAAGAACCTGACAGTTGTTAAGGAGGATATTGCAGATTCATTGCTGGATACTCCGGATCAGTTGGACAGTGAAGCCCCCGACTTAGATATGGAAAAAAAAAATAGCGAGGGTTTAGAAGAAACAGGAAGCATTGTGACTAATGAGGACTATTTAGATTCATTTAGTACCTTTGATGCAACTGATATAATTGACAGCACTGAACCTGCTGATATAGATTTACAGCAGGATACACAGCAGGAAGATGCCGGCGGCGGTTCCGATAATGCGTCAGCCCTCTTCGAGCAACGACAGCGCCAATACCTGAAGGGAAGATATGCCACAAGGACCTTGGTGGACAACGATGGAAATACAATCATCAGCGAGGGTATGCAGATAGACGATGCAGTAATAGACGAGGCAAAGGCAAAGGATAAGCTAGTAGAGCTCGTAATGAATAACCGGGCGTGATGATAAAATAAAGAGTATAAAGTACTGAGTACTTTATACTCTTTTGTTAGAGGGAGACAAAAGAAAAACAGACGGAGTTGTTGCTTGTGGACAAAACTCGTAAGACACTGCTGATTTTTTTGATGATAGTAATTCAAAGTATTATCGCTATGGCAACAGGCATTGCGGTTTTGTTCAATGCTTCTATTAGAGAAATACCGGAGAACGTATATGTAGGTGAAGTACATATAGGTACCATGGGCTATGGGGAGGCTGCAAAAGCAATAGATGCCGAATATGGCGCCAAATTCAGACAGCACACGCTGCAGTTACGCACAAGTGCTACGGATATATCTGAAATATCATTTTCAAATATAGATGCATATGTTGACAGTGAAGCTACGTTAGCAGCCATTAAAACTGTTAAGAGCATTGGAGACATACCCCGCCTTATAAATATGCATTTTGGACATCATAGAACCGTTATTACCCCTGTGGTGAAGTTCAGTGAAAGCAAGCTGAGGATGGAGCTAGCGGAATTATCGAAAGAAATCAACACATCGCCTACTGATGCAAGAGTATATTATAAAGATGGTATCATAGAAAAAGAGGCTGACAATCCGGGCCTTATGCTAGACGTAAATGCCACTGTTAAGCTTCTGGAAAATACTATGTCATCCAATCCTTTTGTTGTTGTAAACCTAAATGACGCAGGAGCGTTAAAAACCATTGTGGCGGATGTGACGATTAAAGACTACGATGATATTCAGCAGGTGCTTGGTGAGTATTCCACCAGTATAAAGGATAGCTCCATATCCGAGAGTATACAGTATGCCGTTGAGAAAATAGATGGGACAATGTTGGCTCCAGCAGGCGAGAATGAATTTTCCTTCGCAGAAAGTCTTGAACTGGGGGATGGAGAAGAATATGAAAATGACGGCTATGATCAGGTAGCGTCAACCTTGTATGCAGCACTTCTTACCGCTGGAATGCCAAAGGAAACAATTATCAGATTGCGCCATAAAATAACTGTAGATTATATAGAGCCCGGGTTGGATGCGTGGATATCAGGAAATGCAGGTGATGTTAAATTTAGCAATACCTATGAAAATAAGCTGGTAGTGTTTGCTGTAAAAAATGGTAGCGTTGTTACTGTTGCTATTGGGGGTAGTAGGGAGGATAAGGCAGAGAAATCCGTGATTCGAACTGAAACCATACAAGAATTTGAGCCTCCGGTATATTATGTGGAAAAGGAGGATCTTAAGCCAGGGGAAAAAATTGTTTTAAATCCTGGGAAAAAGGGAATTTCGGTTAAGGTGTTCAGAAATAATGAGTTTATCAGTACAGATCAATACGAGGCAGAAACCTCGATAGTCCAAATTCCTCCCACTACTGAGACAATCCAAAACGATAACAAGTGACCTGAATCAATAAAATCGGCGTAGTACCTCAAGGGCATTGTAGTCTATTATCTTCTCTCCATATTCATTTAAATATCCTTCAATGAAGTTGGTGTTGGTAATTTTATATCCATACTCAGCAAGCATTAGTTCAAACATTTTTATGTCAGATGTTAGCAGGCCGCTTCTTGTCAATAATAGATAATAGGTATCTCTACATCTATAGAGTGTACTTTCGCCGCTGTAGTGTATATCCAGCCTGTCTGCAAGCTCGCAGATGTCGTTTAATGCCCTGAAGGAGTATACCCAAATAGGAGATGAAACCTTACGACTCTTCTTTTTTACACGAAGATCGCTTTTTCTCATCTTGCTTTTAATATATTTGTGGATGGACTCAAATTCACCATCCTCATCTATTCTGGTAATAGTGATAACGAATCCATCATTTGAGTCGGGAACCGGTTCTATGACAAGCTGTGAATCGGTAAGGCTAAAGCCCAGCTGCTCCTCAGCCTGCTCCATCAGTTCCCAGAAGAGCTCCTGTACGGCAGGCGTGTTGTAGTTAAGAGCGTTGAGATCAACATTCCTTTCTTCTAGATCGTTATATGATATGGTTACCTTAATTATATTATCGCTAATTCTCTCTATTTTCATATTATCACCATTATATACGGACATCTAAACAATGTATGTTTTTTATATTACCCTAATTTCATTATACTTCTTAAAACAAGAAAAGAGAAGTATATTATAGTACATTGGCTCAAAGAATGACCTTTTGTTTGTATTTCCCGGGTTATGACA
The DNA here is from genome assembly GCA_964512095.1 of uncultured Oscillospiraceae bacterium. Classification (GTDB taxonomy): domain Bacteria; phylum Bacillota; class Clostridia; order Acetivibrionales; family DTU013; genus DTU013. The sequence goes on along the minus strand of CAZEIH010000009.1, from coordinate 14,402 downwards.
GGGTTGTCAGGACATTAATATATCGACTATTCTTACTAGCTTATCCATATAGACCTTGTGCTTCAGGTCGAGTATAGGCAATAGAAGCCTAAGGGTCTTGAAAAAGTCCTCCTGTCTGGGAGTAACCCTGCTCATACTGCCCACTTGACGCTTAAGCTCTCTATAGGCGCCGCTAAAGCGGGTGCCCTGCTCAAAGGCGTTACTGAAGATGCCGCTTCTAGTCTGAGGCATAAGCTCAGCGACAGTGGAAAGAACTTCTCGCATAAGCATTAGCTTGTCGGGATGAACAGAGCTGTTACTACTGCCTTCTGCTAATCGTTGCCCATTTTTGTACAAATCCCTTATTTTTTGAATAGTAAGAATCCCATTTGTTATAGACTCTATTTTTAGTGAGTTTTCCATCATACCACCATTACTTCTTTTTTAATTCATATTATGTAAAATCTAAGATAATGTTTCATTATCGAGGTATAAATGAAAAAAACCTCTGCTTTACAAAGCAGAGGAGGTATGGTTTTTAAGGACTATAATGGACAGTTCCTATTAAGCTTTACATGGGTAAAGCTGCTCCTATTTTCTGCGTAGTCAGAGACGATTTGTCCATTTCCTAACAGCTTATATTTATATATTACAAGACCCTCAAGGCCCACTGGGCCACGGGCGTGAAGCTTACCTGTGCTTATGCCCACCTCTGCACCAAGTCCGTACTTAAAGCCGTCGCTGAATCTGGTTGAGCAATTCCACATTACGTTGCCTGAATCCACTAGGGACATGAAGCGGGCAGCGTTATTTTTGTCTGACGTAACAATGGAATCGGTATGGCCTGAGCCGTAGGTGTTGATATGATCCATGGCTTCATCAAGGCTATTCACCACTTTTATCGATAGCTTATAGTCCAGGTATTCAGTATTCCAGTCATCCTCCGTAGCCGCTGCTACTGGAATGATTGCAGTAGTCTTGCTACATCCTGATAGCTCCAGCTTTTTGTTATCCGCTGCTTGCTTGAGCAGGGGAAGGAATTCTTTTGCTTTAGCTTCATGGACAAGAAGGGTTTCCATAGTATTGCATACAGCTACATACTGGGTCTTTGAATCTATTGCTATGGATAGGGCCATACTGGTATCCGCTGAGGCATCAATATAGCAATGACAAATGCCATCTGCGTGGCCCATAACAGGTATGTTTGTATTATCCATTATATATCTTACAAATTCATTAGATCCTCTTGGTATTATCAGATCAACATATTTATCATGCTTTAACATTTGGTTTATGTCTGAACGCGTTTCAAGGAGGCCGCACCAGCCTTTTGGCATACCGGCTGCTTCAGATGCCGAAATAATAATGTTTGCCAGTATTCTGTTGGTTTCAATGGCTTCAGAGCCGCCTTTGAGCAGCACTCCGTTTCCGCTTTTGAGGCATAGTGTAGATATCTGAACCAGGGCATCAGGTCTGGACTCAAATATTATCCCTATAACGCCGATGGGGCAGGTGACCCTGTAAAGCTCCAGACCCTCATCCATCTGTGTTGAAAGCAGTGTAATGCCTACCGGATCCTCAAGGTTAACAAGGCTATGAATGCCTGATATAACATCATTGAGCTTGGATTCATCAAATTTAAGTCTTTTAAGCAAGGGAAAGGCCAATTTTTCAGCTTCGCTTCTCTCTAAATCCATCTGATTTGCTCTGAAAATTTCTTCCTTCTGCTTAAAAAGCTCATCTGCTATATTAAGCAGTGCCTTGTTTTTATCTGGCGTCGTAGACGCTGCCAGCTTTATTGAAGCTGACTTTACTCTCTTGCTGATATCTGCCACAGTCATGAAAAACACCTCATCCCGATGGTTTTTATTAGTATATCAAATGAATTAGCACATTACAAGGGGTGACAGAGGGACCGGTCTCAGTATATTTTACGGGATTTTTCATCCTGGATTCCACTTTTGCGTAAGAAGTATGAGTTTATCACGTCCCGCCATTCACATGCGTGCGCAGCCTGTTCTTCAAGCCTTTCCAGAACGCGCTGGCTACACTGAATGTTAATCCTGTTATGGAGACTCTGCCATCTATCAACGAGCTCTGCTGCTTTTTCTGCGCCTTCAAAATGAGTGTCATAAATATGTTGAATCAATGTGACACCTGACTTGAGTTTGTATTTATAGGGTATGTGATGGAAAAACAGAAGTAGCTCCTCTGGGCAAGTTTCAGGGTTTTCATATATTGTCGAGTTGGGTGGAAAGTACCTGCCAGTGTTACCCGTTCCTGTAGCTATGGTCCTGTCTACGCCTATGCCATTATGGTCTGCCCTGTGATACGTTCCCCATGGTGAATATTCGTAACCGTCTACATTGGGGCCATAATGATGATGAGGGTTGACCATCCAACCAATACCTAATGGTACAGTGTAGCTTTCGTATATATTATATGAATCTATCAGCATACCGGTAAGGGTATCAATAACTATGTCGTCCCTTCCAAAGGTCTGGATAATCCATTCCTTAGCAATTGCTTCCGATGTAAGGCTGGGATTCCATGCTAGTCTGCCAAAGCAGTAAAGATTTGACTGCGCCAGATCATGCCCTGTCCAGTTCATATCATCACCGATATTTGATACGGCTGTAATGCCTGACATCTCACCATTTTTGGCTCCCTGTGTAAGCAGGCTTGCTACTGTGCTGTTGTTACCCCGGCTGTGGGTATCAAAATCCAACGTATTCTTCCAAATTTGAGAAAGGTAACACAGATGCCTTTGTTGGCCTGTGTATTCCTGGGTAATTTGTAATTCCAGCACAATATTCGATTTTTTTAGACCGCCCAGAAGAGGTGAAACCGGCTCTCTAACCTGGAAATCCATGGGTCCGTTTTTTATCTGGAGTAGTACATTATCATCAAATTCACCGTCAAGGGGCATAAAATTGTCATAAGCAGCATTTGCTCTGTCGGTAGTTTTATCCCGCCAATCCTGTTTGCAGTTGTAAACAAAGCAGCGCCATATCAAAATACCGCCAAAGGGCTTTAGGGCAGCTGCTAGAACGTTTGCACCTTCAACATGGTTTCTGCCATATGTGAAGGGTCCCGGACGGAATTCAGAATCAGCCTTTACAAGAAATCCGCCAAAATCGGGTATGTAGCTGTAAATTTCCGCAGCCTTTTCCTTCCACCATGACTGTACCTCATTATCCAGAGGGTCGGCTGTATCAAGTCCTCCAAGCTCAATTGGGCTGGAATAGTTGATGCTCAGGAATGTCTTTATACCATATAGACGAAACAGGTCAGCGAGCTTAGATACATTTGGAAGATGCTTCGTAGTTATCAGCTTTGTTTCCTCACTGTGGACATTGACATTATTCAATACAATCCCGTTAATACCAATGGAGGCTAATAGCCTTGCATAATCAAGTATTCTTTTGTTATTAATGAGTATCCTGTCGTTTCTGTAGAAAATTGATTGACCAGCGTAACCTCTTTCTATAGAACCATCCATATTATCCCAATGATTGATAGTTCGTAATGCTATGGATGGATTATCTATTACTTGGATATTATCATTGATGTCACCACATAGGATATGCCGTATTAGTGCAAAAACGCCGTAAAGCACCCCTACGCCTGATTTTGCCGCTATTATTGTAAAGTGATTGCTGTATAGGGAGCAGCTTTTAACAATATAACCCTCATCACCAATTCTATCCGCTTCATTTTTGGTGATACCTTTATCGGCCAGCTTGGCACACTCCTTTGAAAGTATGCTCAATACGACCGTCCCGTTAGCTTTGGGTTCTTTAACGCTAACAGGCGTTTGGCCAAATATCTCCTTAAGTGCTACTTCTAACTCCTGCCTTGCAGTAAGCAGCACTGGATCCTCGGATTCAATACATATACTGTTGAAAAATGTGGATAAATACTTTATATCATCACGGTTAGCAGAGCTGTAGCCTAACCATGCGCCATACCCGGTATTCTTGTTCTTGTTCTTGTTTTTGTTTTGAGTAGTCATCTTATCCCTTCCTTGCAGTAAAACGTATATTTGTAGTAGAATAGTTCAAGAGTATAAAACGAAAACGGGTGTAGTTATGCAGCAAAACGATTTTTCCAACTTGACTCCTGAGTTAATCTATTTCGTTAACAGAAGATGCACGCCCAATTGGAGTATAGTGGAGGGTGAAATTAGTTTTCACGACTTAACGTATGTATATAAGGGGCGTTCCACATATCTCATTAATGGCACCGAGTACAAACTCTGTCAGGGAGATCTTATCTATGTGCCCAGCGGTAGTGTACGCCAGGCTTATACCAGTTCAGACGAACCCATGCAATGCTTTGCTGCCAACTTCATGCTCCACAGTATGGCAGAGAGAACAGATGATGTTACACTGCCATGGAGCCCTGTTGTTAAAATTGGTGTTTCGGCCGAGCTTATGAGTCTTTATAGCGAACTGGGCCACATCTGGGTAGAACAGTCGTATAACTATAGCATGAGAGCTCGGGCTGTATTCATGTTGATACTGGACAACCTTTTGTGCCGTATTGCATCAGGGATTCCAATGCAACAGGAGGATCCAAGGCTTGCAAGAATCAAACAGCATATCCTCCAGAATTATATGAACAGGTTAGAATTATCTAAGCTTGCTGATATTGCAGGTCTAAATCCTGTATATCTCGGCGCCTTTTTTAAGAAGGCCAATGGTTGTACTATTAAACAATATATCACGCGTATACGTATCAATAATGCTGAAAATTTGTTGTCAACCGGCGGTTATAGTGTTAGTGAAGCGGCAGCCCGCAGCGGTTTTGATGATTTGTTCTATTTCAGCAAGGTGTATAGGGCATATAAGGGCTATGCGCCATCAGTACTGCTTAAGGGTAGAGGTCAATACCGTCCATAATTCTGTATTGCATACATCACTGTCAGCATGCTTGTTAGTAAGCTTCCGTTATTGATTGAGCCTGCGGTTGAAATATTCAATCCCCTGTATTCACGGGCCATTTCACAATCACGCTTGACTTCCTTAATAATATTCTCAGTATCATTATTCATAAATGTAAATGGAGCCAGACAGCCGTCTACCCTGGCCTTAGGCATATACTTACGTATCTCATCTACAAGGACAGTAGGCCCGAAATTGACTCCGTTCAAGTCCAGCTTGCCCAATATGGGAAGCAGGTGGCCCATAGCCGAGTCGGAATGCTGATAACGCATGTCGCCGGGACTTGGACTCCAACACTCAAACACGGATTTTAAAATCGGGTATCCAAAGGATTCATACATGTCTGGTGTAAGCAGGTAACAGTTATCATCTGCAAAGCTGAATCCCCCGGGGCGGTTGGCTTCGCAATAGCCAGCTTCTTCATCCATTATTGTTGCTATATCTGTAATAACCTTTAGGATAGTGTCGGAAAAGCGCATTGCCAAATCCGGCTCGTCAATAATAAGGTATATCAGGTTTTCAATACCGTATATGGAAGTGGCAAGGGTAACTGGACCTCTAATATGCCTCATAGGTGATGGCTTGACACCATACTTTTCAAAAATTCGCTTCTTTTCCTTCTCCCATTCAGGCGGAAGTATGAATTCACGTATATCAAGCTTTTCTACTCTGTCCAGTAGACCTTCCAGTTCGGAAGGGGTGCTGACTGATTCTTCAAGCCACTCTGATATGTCATTATGGACATATTTGCCTTCGAAAACCTCTCCAATTCTTTTTACATATGGAAAATCTGCGTCTGGTTCGGGAAGTGTTTCAGGTAGTAATCTGCGACCCACAATTTTCTCAGCCTTGTCATTATACCGTTTATTTAGCTCGAGACGTCTTTCGCGCGGGGTGTATCCCCATGGATTACCTTCTTCCCCTAGCTCTGCAAAAACGCATTCCTCGCTCATTCTAATGCCAAGTGCGGCTTGGGGAGCTTTCTGGTTGAAACAGTTGTCCTCATGTGCTAGTTCATCATCAGCCCAGAATTTATCAAGATCTACAAACATGGATTCATCCCTCCTACTAAATATATAATAATGATTTTGCCAAGGCTATTCAATAGAACAATATATGATATTTTGTAAAAAATAAAGAATATATAAAGTCAATTCGCTTCGTTCAGGGAGTAATGTGGACCGACCTATAGAGAGCAGGTTTTCTGAGGAATAGAGAACACGCAGGAACATCTTGTCCCTGCGTACCTATTATCTAAGTAAGGCCAACTATCATTGATTGCGAAGGTTTATTACTCCAGGGGTATAGGTGTGTCGAGCTCATGAGTGTCTCCTTGGGTAGTACCATCTGGATTAGTTTGGTCTTGCTCATTGTTTTGCGATGGGGCGCTACTGTTTTCATTGTCTGTGTTGTTGCTATAACCGTTGTCATCAGGCCATAACCAGTCGAACATGTCATCCATCCAAGGAAACTCAGGTTCTGGTGGTGGTCCGTGTACCGTGCAGTATTCTCCTGCAGGCAGCTCATACACAGTATCCTTTGGAGCTCTTTCATTAGGCTTTACAGGCAGGTAAGGTGGATCTCGCTGTATGAATACCTTTGACACCACCTTGTCTTCTGGGCAATATGGGCCTGCGAGCAGATTGCGATTTTGCGTGTCATGACTTTCGGTACAGACCTGTGCTTCTACATGTAAAGTACACGGGTCGTCATCCCGGGGTTCAGTTCCCTTTATAAAGTATTCATACTTTGTTGCGTTGCCTCTAGGATCATGCTTGCAATGCTCAGTTGCCACCTTCCCTGAGTAAATACAGACTAGTTTTTGCACTATATCATTGGGCATTTCATTAAACTCTTTTTTGGGTAATCCCTCATGAACTTTCTTCATTACAGCGGCGAAAATCTTATGTGCCTGGTACATTTCTTTTGTCTTGACCGGTATAGGCTCAGAACCCGAATTGTCATAGCCATACCAAACAGCTGCTGAATAATAGGGAGTATATCCTACAAGCCACTTATCAATATTGCTCTGCGTCGTTCCTGTCTTGGCTGCAACCGGCATACCAATTATATCAGGATTGATATTAGTTACAGCTGTTCCAGAGTGAGGATAGGGGGATGTTCGACCCTTTGTGACCTCCTGTAGCATATCTGTCATTATAAAGGCTGTTTGTTCACTATATGCGATATTAAACTCAGCCCTCTTATCTATGAGCTCAGTGCCACTACTATCCTTTACCAAAGTAAAGGTAGTTGGTTCGTAATAAATGCCTTTATGAGCGAAAGGAACGTAAGAGGCTGCCAGCTGAAGCGGGTTGATGCCCTGCTCCCATCCACCCAGAACCAGTGAGATGTATTTTTCCTTCTTCCTGTCAATGCCTACCTTTTCAAGGTACTCTACAGAGTTGTCAGCTCCAAGGTAATCTCGCCATATTTCTGCAGCGACTACGTTTACTGAGTTTTTTATTGCGTTGCGGGCTGTCGTCAGACCGTCGTGCTTATTGTCGTAGTTAGAGGGGTACTCCCGCTCGGAGTCCTTGCCTGTTAGCATATAAACTGCCTTATCATCAATTACTGTTGTAGCTGTTATCGCTTTCAAATCTATAGCGGGGCCATAAACGACTATTGGCTTGGCGGTAGAACCTGGCTGTCGCTTCATAAGGGATGAAGATGCCCTGTTGAGTGTATTACTGGCTTCCTTTTTGCCATAGCCGCCATACAGCGCTTTGACTTGACCATTTTGCACATCTACAATGGCCATTGCTGCTTGAGGGTGCTCCATCTGCCTTTTAGCTGTTTCGTTGACAAGAGGGAAGTATTCGTCGTCAAGAAATACCGAATCCATATCTGCCTGGATTTTTGGATCCATTGTCGTATAAATTTCAAGGCCTCCGCCATATATCATGTAGTTAGCCATAGTAGCAGATATGCCCATTTCCTCTCTTAAAGCAGCCCTTACGTCCACAATTACTTGATCCACAAAGTAGCTTTGTACACTAACTACCCTTTGTGAATGGGATTTGGGTACGTACTGGAGGTCTTCCTTTACGGCTTGGTCATGCTGGGCTTGGGTTATCTTACCCTGCTTAAGCATAAGGGATAGTATTATTTCCTGACGTTTCTTTGCTTCTGTACGCCCCTTTTCTGTAAAGGGATTGTATTTACCGGGACTGTTGGTTATACCTCCTAGCAGTGCACATTGGGCCAGAGAAAGTTCGCTAACGGGCTTACCAAAATATTTCTTGGAAGCGGACTGAACTCCCGTACAGCTGTTGCCCCAGTATCCAAGGTTCATGTACAGCTCAAGTATCTGCCACTTCTCAAGCTTTTGCTCAAGGAGTATGGCAGAATAGCCTTCCTGTACCTTTCTTTCAATAGATCGGGTATCGTTGCCGGTGATATTTTTGACAACTTGTTGGGTTATGGTACTGCCGCCACGGGATTTTGAATTGTCACCTGTTACTATGCTTTTAGCAAATCCGAAGCCTGCGTTTAAAACACCCTGTATGTCTACACCATTATGAGATTCGAAACGCTCATCCTCTATAGCGATTATGGCGTCCTTTAGATATTGAGGAACTTCCTTGTCTGTAATTGGCTCACTGTCCATGTTATCTCTACCAGTGAGCTTTTGTATGATATTGTCCTCTGCATCATAAATGATAGTGGTTCTGTTGGAGGATTTAGCTATTAGCTGTTCATCGGTAATTGGGTTTGCTGTTTTTATATACCCGTAAACGGCTCCACCAACCAAACCAGCCATAGCAAAGCCTATTGCAAGGACAAGTATGATGAGGCAAAGGAAAAAGGTTAGTATAAACTTTTTTACGAATGTAAACCTCTTTGATTTTCCGGTTTTCTTAATTTTCTTAATTTTCTTAGTCGTCTTGCCTGTTGTGCTTTCTGCAGGCTTCTTGCTGGACTTCATGAGTGTCCTCCCCTGTTCGTATATATATTAAACAATATACGCAATTATTAGCTTTAGACTATTGTGTTGCACTATTGGTTCCAAATCAAAAATGCCTATACATTATAGCATACTAATATTACAGCTGTAAAACATACTTTGGGAAATTAGATTGGGAGTGAATTAGTATGGGGCTGAGAGAAGTAAACTGATTATGTTGTGTTATTATACGAATTTATATAGAATAATAGGTAGAGTTTAAAATACTTGGTGGTAGGTTTCAAAGTGCAATAAGGAGTGATTCATTTTGCAGATAAAGGTAGGAGAAATTATAAAGGCTAAAAGGGAAGATCTGGGGATATCATTGGTGGACTTTGCTAAACAGGTGGGAATTTCACCGGGATACCTTTCGCAACTGGAAAACAGTAAAAAAACCAACCCTAATCTGGAGTTGATTCTTAAGATAGCAAATGAGCTTGATATTGATATGGATGAGTTGCTAGGACTCGAACAGGAGAACGTGGCGCCGGCTCTTAAGATACCTTCACTGCTGAGACTTGTCATTGCAAAGGACAGAAATATGAAGGTGCTGGAGAATAAGGAGATACAGAAGAAAGTTAGCAATATACTTGATCGTCTATTGGACAGTAAGTATGTAATAGAAGACAATGATCTGTATAAGCTGTTTTTGGAGGATGTATACATACAGGCGGAATCGACGCTGAAGCGTTATATGTCGGTGGAGATATTGAAAAATATTAGTTGGAAATAGGAGTTAACCTGTAACCAAAAAAACACCTTGTGCATATGATAACTAGACAGGGGATTTTGTTTAGCTGATACAGTATATCATAATGTAATGGAGGTGTTTCTATGTTTAGGAACAGTAACCTTTACCGTAGATGGTGGTACACAAAAAGGCGGAACATTAAAAGAATCCGTATGCTGCTCCGCCTTGGCATTACTGTGCTGATAATGAGCGTTGTTTATATGTTTATACAAATTAATATATTTGATTTGCTTGGATTGTAGAACCAAATCAATTATATTTTTCTATTTGTTATCCTCATATATATCCTCAAGAACATTACTCTTTTTCCCATGTTTTCTGGACTTTTCTGAAACCTTATTATTAATGGCAGAGTCCAGCATCTCACACTTGCCCTGGAATAAAGCCCCCTCATCGGCTATAAAGCTATTGATTTTGATATTGCCGTATAGCTTTGCTGTAGATAGAATCTTTAGTATTCCCTTGGCGAGTATATTGCCTTCAACTGTTCCTGACAAATTTACATTGGAGGCTTCAATGTTTCCTTGAATAACAGCATCGTTACCAATATAACAGTCGCCTGTTACCTTCACATCACCAATTAGCCTTCCATCTATCCGGACAGTGCCATCTGCATCAATGTTGCCCGTAAATGTGGTATTGCCACCAATTAAAGTGTCTACACCATTACGGAAACTGGTATTCTTCCTTCTCAAAATCATTACCCCCTTACCCTTATTGACTGAATTAATTATTATTATTCACAGCTTATATGTGACTGCTGTGGATGGAATATGTTGACCTCTATAGGTCGGTCTACCCGACTCCCTGAGCGAAGCGAATTGACTGCCTTACTGTAGATATTCAAGCGGATTGACGGGAGTCCCGTACAATTGAATTTCCAAATGGAGATGTGGGCCTGTACTTCGCCCTGAGCTTCCTACCTTGGCAATAACTTCACCTTTCTCAACAATCTGCCCTTCTTTGACAAGTATTTTTGAGCAGTGGCCATATACGGTGGTGATTCCCTTGCCATGATCAATTTTCACAGTTTTGCCAGTACCGTAAAATTCATCAACTACTATAACCTTTCCGCTAGCTGAAGCTTTTATTGATTTTCCGTAGTCGGTGGCAATATCAAGCCCTGTATGAAATTTTATCTTTTTGGTGAATGGATCCTTGCGGTTACCGAAACGGTCTGTGATAGTGCCTGAGGTCGGCCACAAGGTAGGGATGGTTTTCATGAATTCATTAATTTTTGCTTCTGCTGCGTCCAAATCACCATTGGGACGATTTGTCCTGCTGTATAATTGAGTAAGACTGTCCAAGGAGGTCTTCAAATTCCTCATATCATCGGTGAAGGCAGTCTCTGTTCTTTCGCCGGAACGGCTTACCATCTGGGTGCGTTCTTCCAGGTACTCATCAGTTATCTTGTTGAAGTCATCGGTGAAGTTTTCAATCTTGTCATTTACAATGTCCTTGAATGCAACACTTTCGTTTTCGAGACGATTAATCTCGGCAGATTTGGCATCCAATAGCTTGTTTTGTTCGGTAGTTGTACTGTAAAGATCATGAATATCTTGCTTGAGTGATGAGTTTTCTTCAAGCATTCGTGATATGTACAAACCGCCGCAAACAAATATGGCAATCAGTACAACAAAACAGGTTATAAGCTTTGCATAAAAGGAAGTTTTAAATTTGAGCACCTTAACATTACTAGATGAATGTGGCACCAAAACGATAGAAAAATATTTTTTTTGTGCTTTCTTGGTTTTTCCCCTCTTCATTTCAAACCGCCTACAAAAATAATTACATTATAATCTTTTTATCTTTTGTATTCTTTCTTTCTCGGAAAATTATCTCACATTATTTATATAATATAATTGTGTTATTGTCAAATTGATTATTTCCATTTTTTTATTACACTAAATAGTAATTTGTAGTACTCATATTCATTATTATAAATTTCATTAATCAAGCTAATGGATTTCTCGGATATTTCACTATTACTCTTATTTAGCAATAAACACTTTAAAATAATGTCTCTCATGCTTGTCCAGAGACTATAGACCCTAAAACCTATAGTATCGATTTTATCGTAGATATTTGGCAATTCAAAATTACGCTTAAACAAATAGTCAATCTTATAGTGTTCTGATAGTCTTCTATATATGGTGCTATTTAACCAATCAATAACAACATCATTTTTTTCTATTTTCATAAAATCCTTTGCCAATAGTTTAATACAGTTTAAGGATTTGAAAATTATTTTCTTATATAGCAGCATATTGTTAACGTAATTTGCAATATGCGACTTATTCCGAGCAATATCATCATTTTCTTTTTCCTGCATTAGTATATATTCTGTGTAAGGATTTGAATCCGAAGAATACTGGTCGGAGAGGCCATTATAGCAGTTTAATAAATCTTCTATAGTAATTAGGTATTTTTGATAACCTTTTATGCTGTCGACGGTGTAAATAATATTATTTGCTAAATCATAACCATATACTAAAAAGCTATGCCCAGTTCCATGCTTTTTTTGATACCATTCTGTCCACTTGGGGTGGTAGAATAAGTCTATGGAAATTGAAACTGGATGTCCATTATTAATAGAGTTGATAATATTGTTAAGTAAGGTATCTGTTGAAGGAGACATTCTATTTTCTGCAATATCAATTTTATTTAACATTGATTTTGTACTTTTTGTATTTACAGGTTTTATTCTAAAAATGCTTGTTGACTTATTATATTCGTATAATTCGTATAAAAGGATAGGATTTATTAGTATAGGAATAATGCTTTTTTTATAGTATTTAGCAACTGTTAATAGTGAAGTATAACCGCAATTTACAAATAGATGATTGGGGTTTTGGTACTTATTCTGCATATCATTGAATGGCTCAAAATCGTTCAGTATTTTAATATTACTCATTATAATCCCACTTACGACTATTTTTACAGACGGTATATATGTTAAAATAATACTATTGGTGTACATAAATGTCAACGTCCTTGTTGCCACGACACACGGCAAAATTATGAACTATACATTATATTAATATTGTTTCTGTCACGGCGCATAGCGAAACCATGAGACATGATAATTGTACTATTGAAAAATCTAAGAGAATTATTTCAGGAAGGAATTTATGCTATTCTATCGAATTATATACACAGAGGTTTATGGAGGATAGAGGTCATTTGATATTTCAAAAGTCAGGAAGTCAAGGAAATGGATTTGACTTTCCTTGGATTATGTAAGCAAATTGAATATACGTGGGGAAATATGGAATACTTATAATATGGCATACTGATTCTATCTGATATTTTAGATGCAGCCCCTTATAATGGGGCTATTTTTTTGTTTGGAAAGGTGAATTGAATGGCTGTTGTAGAGAAAAATAAAAATTATACTGTAGAGATAAGGGGTATGACCCATGAGGGGCAGGGGGTAGGCCGGATTGAGGGCCTAGCGGTATTTGTGGATGGTGCGCTGGAGGGTGAGGAGGCCGAAATTAAGATTATCAAGGTCAACAAGTCATATGCAGTGGGAAAGCTAGTCACCATCCTAAAATCGTCTCCGGATAGGATAACACCGTTTTGCGATGCATTTAGACGCTGTGGTGGTTGCAGCCTGCAGCATATGGATTATAGGGCTCAGCTTACCCTTAAGACGAAGCTGGTCCGAGATAGCCTTGAGCGGATAGGCGGACTTTCCGGAGTAGTTGTCCATGATGCTATAGGTATGAATACGCCTCTTAATTATAGAAACAAGGCCCAGTTTCCGGTAGCAACGGTCAAGGGCAGTGTAATTACCGGATTTTATGCAGCCAGATCCCATAATGTGATCGAATCTGATGAGTGTGGCATTCAGGATGCTTTAAGTGACAGGATACGTAAGATTGTCAGCAGCTTCATTATGGACAAGGGTATCTCGGTATACAACGAAAAAACCGGGAAAGGGCTTGTACGCCACATTATGACCCGAGTTGGCTTCAATACCGGGGAGGTCATGGTGGTGCTTGTCATCAATGGAAGCAGCCTACCCTATGCGGATGAGCTTGCGCGAGTTTTGGTTGACGGCGGAGACGGGGGGCAAAGCGAGGGCGGCGAGAGCGGAAGTGGCAGGTGTGGCCAAGGTGGCGAGGGCGGATGCGGCGGCATACCCGGGATTATAAGTATATATTTGAATGTAAACACTAAGAACACCAATGTAATACTTGGTAACAAAAACATACTGCTTTACGGTAGTGAGACTATTTCTGAAACCATTGGCAAATATAAATTCAATATTTCTCCCCATTCCTTTTTCCAGATTAACCCTGTGCAAACCGAAGTGCTATATAGCAAGGTGTTAGAATACGCTGGCCTGAATGGGACTGAAACAGTATTTGACCTATACTGTGGTATCGGGACTATTTCTCTGTTTTTATCTGAAAAAGCAGCCAGGGTCGTTGGAGTTGAGGTGGTGGAAGCGGCTGTCAATGATGCTCGCAAGAATGCCGAGATTAACGGTGTGACCAACACAGAATTTTTTGCTGGTGAAGCGGAAAAGGTAGTGCCGGAGCTTTACAGCAGGGGCCTTAGTGCCGATGTGGTAGTGCTCGACCCACCCCGTAAGGGCTGTGATGAGACGCTACTGCAGCTTTTGGCAGACGTGAAGCCTGAAAGGATCGTATATGTGTCGTGTAATCCTGCTACTCTAGCCCGTGACCTGAAGTTTTTGGCTGGTTATGGGTTTAGCGTTGTTGAGGCACAGCCAGTGGATATGTTCCCTTGGACCGGGCACGTTGAGACG
>CAZEIH010000008.1:0-89132 GCA_964512095.1 uncultured Oscillospiraceae bacterium | reverse complement strand
CTATTTGTGTTTGGGCTATTTTACGAAAAATCCAATCTTATAGGGATTTGATTATCTATGTATTCAGAAGATGCCGACCTCTATAAGTCGGCGATGAATGAAGACGAATTAATTAACTTCCTTGGTCAGGTGGAGTTCAGTCTTTACCTGACTCCCTGAGCGAGGCGAATTGACTGATGAAAGAAGCTATTTGCATAATGCGGGAGATAAATTATCAAAATAACAGAAATGCCCCAAGTACCCCCCAAGCACCACAAACCACCCAAACCACCCAAACCACCCAAACCACCCAAACCACACACCCCCCCAAAGCACGCAGCAATTTGAGATAAGTTATTAAATAGCAGAAGCGTCCCCCAGCGTCCCCGGCAATTTGAGATAAGTTATTAAATAGCAGAAGCGTCCCCCAGCGTCCCCGAAGCGTCCCCGAAGCGTCCCCCAGCGTCCCCCAGGGGCGTGCTTTTCTGCAATTTTGACTTTATAGAAATTAATGTTATAATACATTTTGTTAGATAAATAACTTTTTATGCAATGAAGAGGGAGCATGGGAATGGGACTTTACGAGCAGTGGAAGCAGGGCGCTGAGGCGGAAATGAGCCAAGCACAGAATAACGCATTCTGGAAGGATTATCTTGATAAGGAAAAGGATAATTATGGTTACATATTGGAGAACCATATTGATAAGCTTGAGGGAAAGCTTGGGGATGTAGCAGCTACCTTTAAAATGGATCCGGTGGTGTTCGCTGGATTTCTTGACGGGATAAATACTAGCTTGGTAGATGAACTGGATATTGATTCACTGGAGAAGGATAGCCAACTATCAGCAGTTATCGATTTTGAGAAGCTGTATTGGAATATGCACGAAGCAAAGGCCTCCTGGCTTTATAATCTTGAGCAGTGGGAGGGAATACTATCTGAGGAAAGACGCAGAGAACTGACGAGGGAATTCAGGCAGTCTAAAATTGCTGTCAGCAATAAAGTTGGAAGGAATGATCCTTGTCCCTGCGGAAGCGGTAAGAAATACAAGAAATGCTGCGGAGCAGTGTAATAGGGATAATACTTGAGCATATTGCTACGAAGTATTGCGAAGAATGAATAAGGTATGGTGACACTTAAAAGCCTGAAAGGATGAGACGTTTATATGAATGACAAAATCAAAATGCATATGCCCATAGTTGAGATGGATGGGGATGAGATGACCAAGATTATTTGGCAGCTTATTAAGGACGAACTGCTTCTTCCATACGTTGACTTGAATACAGAATATTACGACCTCGGCTTGAAGCATAGGGACGAAACTAATGACCAAGTCACAGTTGATGCAGCCTTGGCAACAAAGAAATACGGTGTGGCTGTTAAATGTGCTACGATTACGCCTAATGCCCAGAGAGTAGAGGAATATGACCTCAAGGAAATGTGGAAAAGCCCAAATGGTACTATTAGGGCTATACTTGATGGGACTGTATTCAGGGCGCCTATAATTGTTGATAGTATCAAGCCCTCTGTAAGGACGTGGAAAAAGCCCATATCAATTGCAAGGCATGCATATGGTGATATATATAAAAATGTGGAGCAACGTGTGGGAGGCCCTGGTACAGCACAACTTGTCTTTAAAGGGCAGGACGATAAAGAGATGAAGGAGACTATCTTTGAGTTTACAGGTCCTGGAGTCATAATGGGTATGCACAACACTGATGCTTCGATAACGAGCTTTGCGAAAGCCTGCTTCAATTATTCTCTTGATGTAAAGCAGGATTTGTGGTTTGCAACAAAGGATACGATTTCTAAAAAATACGACCATACATTTAAAGATATATTCCAGGAAGTATTTGATAATGAATACAGGGAAAAATTTAGTCAGGCCGGTATTGAATACTTCTATACCCTTATAGATGACGCAGTGGCAAGGGTTATGAGGTCCGAAGGCGGAATGGTTTGGGCATGTAAAAACTACGATGGTGATGTAATGTCAGATATGGTAGCAACGGCATTTGGCAGTCTTGCTATGATGACATCGGTGCTGGTTTCACCTGAAGGCTTCTACGAATACGAAGCAGCTCATGGAACAGTCACGAGACACTACTATAGGCACCTGAAAGGTGAAGAAACATCCACCAATAGTATGGCAACGCTTTTTGCCTGGACAGGAGCCCTTAGAAAAAGAGGCGAAATGGATGGCAATGCAGAGCTCATAGATTTTGCTAACGCTCTTGAGATAGCTTCACTAAAAACCATAGAAGAGGGAGTTATGACAAAAGACCTGTCACAGCTCTCCGAATTAGAGGAAAAGAAAATCGTGAATACCGCAGATTTCCTCAAGGAGGTACGCATACGTCTTGATGCGATGTTCTGCGATAAGGAGTAGGAGTTGATCAGAGTGCTGAAGATGGCAGGCGCAATTGCTGCACAGATGCTCTATTCATTACTGGCTAATTACTTCTTTATAGTATTGTATATATTAGTGATATTTTTCATTAAAGTACAATACCAGAAATACTCCGACCTGCAATTAGGGCTGCACAACAGACCCGGGTTCAGCATGAAGGGAATAATCGAAAAAACTGTCATTATCGGAATTGTTGTTGGTTTTGTTTCCAGCTTTCTGATAACGTCAGTTGGTGTAACCATTGAAACAGATACGGTAAGGTATCTGTTTTATGTTATGTTCCTGCTTCTTATGGTTGACCTAAGGCTTGTAAGTCTTCCCTATGCAGCAGGTCTACTAGCGGCAATAAGCCTGATCTTTGGTGCCCCAAAAATCAACATTACTTCCTTGCTATGCCTTGTTGCCATATTGCAACTAATGGAGAGTATCCTTATTTTCATATACAGAAAAAAGGATTTCATACCGGTATTTATCAGCCATAAAAATGAAATAACCGGAGCCTTCTTGATAAGAAGGTATTGGATGATACCAATAGTATTTTTTACATACATACTTCAGAATAGTACCATGTCATTAGACTTATCCGTAGACTGGCCTCTAATATTCACTATGCCACCATTGAAGGAGGGAGCATATGCTCTGGGCCTTGATTGTATTGTAGCGGTACTGTGCCATACAGATATTGCTATTTCATCACAGCCTGAAAAGAAATCCATAAAAAGCGCTGCATTATTGTTGGGATACAGTGCCGTTTTAATGGCCCTAGCTCTTACTTCTAGGAGTGTGCCATGGGTAAGAGCTATTGGTGTTGTATTTTGCCTCGGTGGTAAGGAGGGGCTGTATTTGCTGTCGTCGTTTAGTGAGAAAAAGGGAAAGCCTTTATACAGCGCAGTTAGAAGAGGTCTGAAGGTATTGGATATACTGCCTGGGAGCCATGCCGAGGCCATGGGTCTCCAGCGCGGTGACATCATACTTAGTATAAATAAAAACGATGTTCAGTCTGAAGAAGGAATAAGCGAAGCACTTAGAGAATTTCCAAGCTATACATGGATACAAATAATTGGTTGGGATGGAATTGAGAAGACATTAGAGTACAAATACTATCCAGAAGGCTATAATCAGCTAGGGATAATAACAGTTCCAAGAGAAAAGGAAGTTACATATGCTACAAGCTATTTTGATCGTATAAATGTACTGAAGAATATTGTTAACCGTTTCAGAGACATTGATAATAAGATATAGTCAGGTGCAAAATGGCAGGGCTTTATAAAACAGCTGTGGAGCATTGTGCAAATGGGGAAAGGGTGAGTGAATATGGAAATGGATAGAGCAACAGCAGGTAGCCATTACTTGACGGCACGAAAGCTTGGTGTAAAGGAATACTCCAAAAGAATATCCAAAGGTTTGACGGGATATCTGCCGTTCATGGAAGGTGTTCTGAAAAATATTGAAATAATTTACGAATTGGACTTGGGAATCATAGAACTTCCCCTTAAAAAAATCGTCGGAACCTATACATATGGAAGGAGCAGATCCTTCGCAGGCAATTTCATGCCACTTCTCACACAGAAGACCGAATTTGCCGGTAAGTGGGCTAATTTATGCAAGGCCCATATAAATGAGGGCATAAGGGATCCTATAAAGGTATATGAATACCTCAACTGGTTTTATGTAGTGGAAGGAAACAAAAGAGTCAGTGTTCTGAAGTATTTCGATGCCTACTCAATACAGGGAAGGGTCTCTAGGCTTGTGCCAAAGCGGGATGAAAATGATATTAACATTTCGATATATTACGAATTTATGGATTTCTATAAAAAGACAGGTATTAATCTAATTTGGTTTACAAAGAGGAATTCATTCAACAAGCTTTTGGGTTATCTGGACAATTTCGAGCTGGCAGAGAAATATATTGATTTTGATAAATATAAATATTTTGCTAACTCAATATATCTGCCCTTTAGAAAGTTATATTTGGAGTTGGGTGGCCAGGAGCTTCCTATAACAACCGGTGATGCGTTTTTAGAATACATAACAGTCTACGGTATGCCTAAAGAAATCGAGGAGCAAAAGGTTAAGGCGAGGCTTAGTAGCTTTTTGGTCGAGCTTAATCAGATGAGCAGCAATAAGCCTGTTGGTATTCAGACAGTGCCGGCAGAAGATACCGGAGAAAGCCTTATTTCAACGCTAACAACATTTGTGTTGCCTAAGAAAACCCTGAAAGTTGCCTTTGTATATGCCAAGGACACCAACAGCTCAAGCTGGACATATGCCCAGGAAATGGGCAGGATTCATGTAAGCAAGGTCTTTGGGGATGCAATAAGCACGTCCTTTGTGGATAATGTGCCCGAAACTGCTGAGGCCTTTGGAACCCTCAAGCAGCTGGCCAAGGATGGAAATGATGTGGTTTTTGTTACAAGTCCAGCATTTATAAATGCTACACTAAAGGCTGCCCTTGAATTTCCCGAAACAAAATACCTTAACTGCTCTGAAACCCATTCCTTCAAACATGTGAACACATATTTTGGAAGGATGTATGAACCCAGGTTCCTTGCGGGAATAGCGTCAGGAGCTGTAACCAAGACTAATATGCTAGGATATGTAGGTACTCGGCCTATATCTGATGTCGTAAACGGAATCAATTCATTTGCCCTTGGAGCTAGGATGGTAAACCCTAATGTCAAGGTAAAGGTTGAGTTCATTAACAACTGGGATGACAGGCAGCATGCAGAAGAAATCAGCGAGGCCTTGATACGCCAGGGGGCGGATGTTATTTCTCATCACGACACACTCTCAAACCGCAAGGAGACTGATGAATACGGTGTATATGCTTTGATGGATGGGAAGGATGGGCAAAAAAATGAGTACATAGCTGCCCCTGTCTGGAATTGGGGAATATTCTATGAGAAAATGCTTCGGAACCTTATGAAGGGCTCTTGGAAATCCTTTAGCACAGGTCAGAAGCTTATTAATTTCTGGTGGGGCATGGATTCTGGCATTGTGGATTTCTTTTATTCCCGCAGACTTGTACCCACTGAAACGCAAAAATTATTGGACTTCATGGTAAAGATGATATGTAATGGTTTGTATCATCCGTTTACAGGTCCCATATACAGCCAGGATGGAATGTTGCGTGTTAAGAAGGATGAAGTTGCAACCAGGGAACAGATAATCGGTATGGACTGGTATGTTGATATAATAGATGGAGAGCTTCCAGTTATGGAAAACAGCCAAATATGAGAGCCGCCGGTCTTCCTAAAATTCACAATCGATAAGATAATATCCAAAGGCATTTACTATTGTAGTGTCTTTATATTGCATTGTTCTTGAGAGTCGGCCGTAGTTGAGGTGCTGGTGTCCATGGAAGAAGTACTTTGGGGAATACTTGTCCAGCAATTCCACAAAGCTTTGAAAACCGATATGGGCTCGGTCTGTTCCATCGCCCAGGCCGGCAGCTGGTGAATGGGAGAGCAAAACGTCGAAGCCTTTATGCTTTTTAAGAGTGCGTTTTAGCTTGCGAATTCGTTTTGCCATCTGTTGTTCTGTATACTGGAATTCTTTATTGTTATAATTTATACTGCCTCCAAGACCTAATATCCTCACTCCCTTATATACAAGGATACTATCATCGGCAGATTCACAGCCCTCGGGAGGCTCCAAAATATATCTTCTATTATGATTTCCCGGGACATAGAAGAGGGGGGCTTTAATCATTGTAACAAGAAAAGACAGATATTCTGCCTTCACGTCACCGCAGGACAATACCAGATCAACATCCTTAAAACGTTCCTTGTCAAAATAATCCCAAATATAAGGCTCTTCTCTGTCAGCAACCAGTAAAATTTTCATAATTCACCATGCTTCGGCTTGTTTTTTCGTGCTATTAAAGTATTATACTTTATTAGAGGACTTTAAACAACATAAGAGAGCTTTTAACAGCTAAGCTGAATTTGAACTTATTTTCGGGGGAATTTTATTACATGGTACAATGTATATGTTATAATAGCAATATAATTATTGATAGGGATATAAAAAAACTAAATATGCTGATTATTAACATTTAAACAAAGGGAGGAAGCTTGGTGAAATACAACATAAAACAATTATACAGAGAGGCCGGCGAGCATTTTGGAAAAGAGATAGAATTAGCTGGCTGGGTTAGAACAATAAGGGATTCGAAAACCTTTGGATTTATTGAGTTAAATGACGGATCTTTTTTTCAAAATGTCCAGATAGTATTTGATGAGGCTTTAGACAATTTTAAGGAGATAACCAAGCTACCCCAAGGGTCCTCAATAAAGGTCAGGGGACAGCTGATTGCTACTCCGGAAGCAAAGCAACCTTTTGAGCTTAAGGCAACTGAGGTTGTTGTAGAGGGCTTTTGTACATCAGATTACCCATTACAGAAAAAGCGCCATACCTTTGAATTTTTGCGGACAATAGCCCATCTAAGGCCGAGAACCAATACCTTCTCAGCCGTATTCAGACTTAGGAGTGCCGCTTCTTTTGCAATCCATCGCTTTTTCCAGGAAAGAGGCTTTGTTTATGTACAAACGCCTATCATTACCGCAAGTGACTGTGAGGGAGCTGGAGAAATGTTCAAGGTTACTACTTTGGACTATGACAATATTCCTAGAAATGAGCAGGGAGGCGTAGATTACTCCCATGACTTTTTTGGTAAACAGGCAAGCCTTACTGTTAGCGGCCAGCTTTCGGGAGAGGCATACTGTATGGCATACGGAAAAATATATACATTTGGGCCCACATTCCGGGCTGAAAATTCTAACACAGCAAGACACGCTGCCGAGTTTTGGATGATAGAGCCTGAAATAGCATTCGCAGATCTTAATGATGATATGGCCTTAGCCGAAGATATGATGAAATATCTTATCGGTTACTGCCTTGAAAATGTACCTGAGGAGCTGGAATTTCTCAATAAATTCGTTGACAAAACGCTTCTTGACAGACTTAACAACATAGTTCAATCTGATTTTGGGCATCTTACTTATACGGATGCTGTGAAAATTCTTGAAAAGAATAACTCGAATTTTGACTATCCTGTAAAATGGGGAGTTGATTTGCAAACAGAGCATGAGAGGTACCTGACGGAAAAGGTATTTGGGAAGCCTGTATTCCTGACGGATTATCCTAAGGATATAAAGGCATTTTATATGCGGCTTAACGATGACGACAAGACGGTTGCGGCTATGGATTTGCTTGTCCCGGGGGTTGGTGAAATCATAGGGGGTAGCCAGAGGGAAGAACGCTATGATTTGTTATGTCAGCGTATGAAGGAGATGGGCTTGGCTCCAGAGGAATACGATTGGTATTTGGACCTTCGCAAATATGGTGGTACAAAGCATGCAGGATTCGGTCTTGGATTTGAAAGAGCAGTAATGTATTTGACGGGTATGTCGAATATCAGGGATGTTATACCTTTTCCAAGGACAACTAAGTCTGCCGACTTTTAGGTTTAAACAAATTTGAAAAGGAGACGTATAATATGAGTGAATTAGTAAATGAGAAACAAAGTAGAGAGGACAAGATTAGGATTTCAGAAGATGTCATAGCAACTATCGCTGGTATTGCTGCAACAGGTACTGAAAATGTAGCATCCATGGGGGGCGGCTTTGTTGATGGTATTGCTGGTATGCTTGGAAGAAAAGCACCAAGTAAGGGCATCAAGGTTGATATGAAGGAAGACCAAGTCAGTTTGGACCTTGCTGTTGTAATGCAATACGGCTGCAAGATTCATGAGGTAGCCCGTGACATGCAAAGCAGGGTACGAGACGCGATAGAGGGAATGACAGGGCTTGAGGTTCTCAATGTCAATGTAAGCGTACTTGGTGTCAATATAGACAAGGAGGCAAATAAAGTCGAGGTAATCGATGATCTGCCTACTGAGGCATGACTTATCCGGTCCAAAAGATAAATTATGAAGAAAAAAATATTTAAATTATTTATAGTGTTATCCTCGGCGATATTGCTTATTGCGCTTATATTTTTTACTGACAGCTTTGATGAGCTACTACACATGGTAAAAAATGCTAATGGGTATTGGTTGCTTGCAGGTTTTGGTTGCATGGTTATGTACTGGGTTTTTGATGCAATAGTCCTGCACAGGATAACTGTGACAATAAAAAAAAGCCATAGACTTAGAGATTCTGTCAGAGTTACCATGATAGGTCAGTTTTTTCATTCCATTACTCCCTTTGCGGGAGGTGGAGAACCTATACAGGCTTACATAATGGTAAAGGATGGGTTAACACCAGGCGTTGCCGCATCTATATTCGTTGTTAAAACGTTTATTCATCAGGCAATAATTGTTGGATATGGTATCGTTGAGTACTTCTTCTACGGTAGTGTGTTTGCGTCCAGGATACCGGAGTTCAATTACTTCTTTTTATCTGGACTTGCAATAAACACAGCCTTTCTTGTGTTTGTTATACTACTTTTGTTCAAAGGGCACTCAGCAAAAAAAATACTTCTATTTTTCATCGGTGTTTTCTCAAAGCTAAAGCTTGTAAAAAATGCGTCCAAACTTAAAAGAAAAATTAATACTGAGCTAGATAGTTTCCGGGGAGGAGCTAGAATAATTAAAAAGGACCGGAGGCTCTTGCTGAGATTGACAGTTTTTCAGGTGCTCCAGTTCACATTTCTCTTTTTAATAACCTACTTTATACAACTGGCTGTTGAGTCCTTCCGAGTATCTCCAATGGAAGTGATAGCGTCCCAGTCGATGGTAGTTCTGCTGTCTCTTCTTGTTCCAACTCCAGGAGCTACAGGAGGAGTAGAAGGTCTTAGCTATCTGTTCTATGGTATGTTTTTTAGAAAAAGCTTTATTATACCGGTTATTCTTGTTTACAGGCTTCTGAGTTATTATCCTTCTGTAATTTTTGGAGGTCTTTTTGCTTTGTTTGCACCGGAGAAGCCCCTTAAGCATGCGTCACAGCAAGAGCTGGGTGTTCATCAAAACAAGGTTCATGGGCGCAGGTACAGGCTAATAAACAGCAAGAAATCTACATACGTACAAAGCAAACCCTTCAAGGGGGAACACAAATGAGATGTAGCGAGGCCGGGACGAAGCGCTATAAGCTGATTTCATGTGAGATATTTTCAAGACTCGTTTATTCGTCTGCAGCAAACACTCATAATATTCTAGATACTGAATTTACGGAGCTGCGTTCACATGTGAAGCCAGATGAGCTAAGACATGAGATACAGGACATTATCGATAGAGCATCTGAGAAATACGATGCTATACTTCTTGGATATGGACTATGCGGGAACAGTGTATCGGGACTTAAATCCCGTTCTATTCCTCTGGTCATACCCAGGGCTCATGATTGTTGCACAATTTTTCTTGGAAGTAGAGCAGCTTTTTTGGAGCATTTTGGTGAGACGCCCAGTGCCCAGTGGTCGTCATACTGCTACTATGAGCGTCTTGGTGGCTGGTACCAGGGCGGTGCCATGGGCATGACCCGAGATGAAGAGGATGTGTATTATAAAGAGCTTGTAGAAAAATATGGAGAAGATAATGCTGATTATATTATCGATATGATGGGGACAAAAAATGAAGTTGACTTCCTCACATATATTGAGTTGGAAGGCTTCGAAGACACAGATATTCGAGAATCCTTCCGTGAGCATGCAAAGAAGTTGGGAAAACAGACTCGTTTTATCAAGGGCAGTACAAGACTTATAGACGCGCTAGTCAATGGAGAATGGAATAGTGAGGAGTTTCTCATAGTACCGCCTGGAGCTGAAATAAAGCCAACGTATGATGGGAAATGTGTGATGACAGTTTAGAGTAAGGGGTGCTTGACGTCCCAAAAATATTGGCCAAATTATTAGACATTTACGAAGGAACATCGTATTATCTTATGAAAGCACAATCAAAAGGATAGTGTGAAGTAGCTTATCAAAAATAAGGAGTAATGAATATGAGAAGGCTGTATAGATCAAAAAGAAGCAGAGTATTGTTAGGAGTGTGTGGAGGCTTAGCTGAATACCTCCATATAGATGTTATTATAGTCAGAATAGTCGCCATATTGGCATTGCTAATGGGATGGGGAGTTATTGTCTATATCATAGCAGCGTTGATTATGCCTGAGGACAAGGGCTATGTACCTGACGATAGACAATGGAATCAGAAATCCAGAGAGGAAGCCTACAACAATTCATATTCGAATCCCGGTGCATATTCGAATCCCGGTGCAAGAACAGACAGCGAGGATGATTTTGTAAACGATTTCTATAATGATGCAGGTGAATGGGATCGTCCCGCCAAACAAAACCCGGAAAAGAGCAAGGTGGTATTGGGAGCTATTCTTGTTGGTGTGGGAGTTCTGGCACTTGGAAAGCAAATTTTGCCAACGAATTATTTTAGATCTGAATTACTGATACCACTGCTATTGGTCGTTATAGGTGGTTTCATAGTATATCGGGGTAAAAAATAATGGGTGGAGGCCTGATGGGTACTATTATCGGCAATGATGCCTTAATTAATGAGTTTAAGATAAAGTCTATAAAAGCCTGGGAAAGTACACCTGATACTTTCCCTCTTTTTCATAGAAGGTATGATGAGAGGGAGCAGACTGTCAATGAAGTCAGTATGAAAGCCTTTATCGATGATTCCATAAAGCTTGTAAAGGCTTTTAAAGGCAATGGCAGGGATGACATGACACAATGGGGCACTTCCTTTAAGAGGCTCATATATAACTGCGGAGTAAATATCGTAGGAATAAGTGGAGAAAGTATGAAGGTCTTACTTAATGATGGTTTTTGTGATGTAACTGCGGATTTTATTTCTGAAGCCCGACGCTTTGATGCGAATTTTAGGTTTGATGATATTTTTCAGTCTCTGAGAAATGTGTGGATAATGAACTGTATCCAGAAGCTGATGGAAAGAAATATAGAGCTAACCCCATCTATTCTAGCCTATAGTATGCTTTACCCATATACGGACAACTTTATAGATACCAATAGGGTTTCTGATGCAAAAAAGCACAATACCAATAACAAGCTGGGTGAAAGGCTGTCGGGAAAACCTGTAGCAGCTGAAACACCCCTTGAAGATAAGCTTTTTAAGCTGGTAGCAGTAATTGAGGCCCAGTATGCACGCAGTCATTATCCAATGGTGTACCAAAGTCTGAATGGGATACATAATGCTCAGGTCAGAAGCATGCAGCAGGATGGAGCGGTAGAGCTGATTAGAGAGGACATACTTGATATTAGCACAGAAAAAGGTGGAAGCTCTGTACTGGCTGATGGTTGCCTTGTAAAAGGTCATCTTTCGGATGCTGAAGGGGAATTCATATTTCACTTTGGCCTACTATTGCAGCTTGTAGATGACTTGCAGGATGTTGTAGCAGATAAAGGCTGTGGACATAAAACTTTGTTTTCAGAAAGCTGTGGTATTGAAGAAACACAACGCCTTACAAATAGGTTAATCAATTTCAGCATAGGAATTATGGAAGCTGACAGATGCTTCAAAGGTGCTGCGGCAGATATGGTAAAAGATCTTATGAAAAAAAGCATAGTTTTTCTTATAATGGGCGCAGTTTCGTGCAACAGTAACCTTTATGATAAAAAATACCTAATAGCTCTTCAGGAGTATTCCCCCATTGATTTTAAATGTCTGAAAAACAGTTATAAACGAATAGGAAGGGAATATAGCAGGCTTAAGCTCAGGTTTTCTATAAAATCCCTTGAGCTACCACTTGCATATGCACTTGCAAGTGGTAGCGTATAAGTTAGCTTAATTTAAAAAACGATATAATGAAATCGCAAACTTTATCCGATATGATATTTGTGGTAGTATAAATAAATTACTTTGCTTAAACAAAGGATGAATGATATGGATTTAGGTTCGATTTTAGGTCTTGTTTTGGGAGCAGCCTGCATAGTTATTTCGATTTTTATCGGCGGCGGAGAATTAGGCTCCTATTGGGATGTTCCTTCGATATTTATAACAGTTGGCGGGGGTATATGCTCAACGCTAATTAACTTTAGACTTAAGGATGTCATTGGCGTATTTAAAGTATCTGCCCACATATTCAAAGATAAGAAAGTATCATCAAATGAAACGATAGAGATGCTTGTAAAGCTTTCTGAGAAAACTAGAAGAGAAGGCTTGCTGTCTATTGAGCCAGAGCTTGAGCAGATGACGGACCCATTTATACAGCAATCGCTGCAGTTGGTTGTCGATGGGATTGAATCTGAAACAATAAAGGACTTCATGGATACGGAAATAGAAAACATGCAGTCAAGACACGGTAAAGGCCAGGCTATATTTAACATGATGGGGGCTATCTTCCCTGCGTGGGGTATGATTGGTACGTTGCTGGGCTTGATTAATTTGTTGCTGAAGCTTGATGATCCATCCCAAATCGGGCCTCAAATGTCCATTGCATTGGTAACGACATTTTATGGCAGTGTTATTTCTAATTTTATCTGTCTCCCTATGGCAGGAAAGCTTAAATTAAAAAGCGATGAAGAAATGCATCAGAAAGAGATGATTGCTGAAGCTGTCATATCTATACAGGCAGGAGAGAATCCCAAAATGCTTGAGCAGAAGCTTAAGATATTCTTAACGCCTGAAGAGAAAAAGGTTACTACAAAGAATGATACTGATGACTCAGATAACAATGCTGTCTCGGCTTAGTAGGAGTGAGGTAGATGGCTAGAAAAAGAAAAAAAGTAGTTGAAGATAGTTCAAGCGGCGGATCGTGGCTGACAACATACAGCGACCTTGTTACACTGTTGCTTTGCTTTTTTATACTGCTTTTTTCTATGGCAATAGTTGATAAGCAAAAATTCGAGAAGGTAGCATTGTCTATGCGTGCTGCATTTTCTGGTGCTGGATCTGAAGTCTTAGATATGAAATCTGGGGACACTATTATCAGCCTTACTCCATACGATTACGAGGGTATAACAGACCAGTCTAGTGATGGAATAGTGGATGAGGGCGATTTGGATGGCGAAACCGCAGACAATGGAGATGATGGGGACGACGGAGATGAGACTGGTTTCCAGGGTACTGATGGTCATGGAAGCATAAATGCATTCAAGGTTGATTTGCAAGGACTCATAGATAAAATGGGTCTCAATGAAAATATTAAGGTCATCGATGAAGGAACCATTATAATACTAAGAATGGACTCAGTTATATTGTTTGACACAGGCAGTGCTAACATTAAATCTTCAGCCAAGCCTGTAATTGAGAAAATAGGGGACATTCTGCAAACCCTTGATACAGATATACACGTTCAGGGACATGCAGACGACAGACCCATTAACACAAGAGAGTTTTCATCGAATTGGGAGCTTTCAACAAAAAGGGCTACAAATGTTGTAAAATTTCTTATAGATGAATGTGATATTAATGAGAAGTATCTTACAGCGACGGGAAATGCTGAATTTAAGCCTATTGTGCCCAATGACAGTGAATATAATAGACAAAAAAACAGAAGGATTGATATTGCTATTTTCAAATAGTACTGTGTAAAATGGACATGGTAACATTCTATCAGTACATCAGTACATCCATTCAACAGTGAGGCTCTGATATAACAAAATATGCGAAATATTTCAAAAGCATATTCCTATTCGAAACAAACTTGGGTATATTATATAGTGTAAGGAAATTATACACTTGTTTATAGTGGGTATTCCTTAATAGACATAAAGTGAGGAAAGGGACAAGGCATGGAAGCATTGATACTGGCTTCCTCCTCGCCAAGGCGAAGGGAGCTTTTAACACAAGGGGGGGTACCCTTTATTGTTATGCCTGGAGATGTGGATGAGGAGAAGGCCGAAATAGCGGGAACACCTAGCCGTAAGGCTGTACACCTTGCATATTTAAAGGCTATGGGAGTTGCTCGCAGGAAGACAGGGCTAGTGCTGGGCGCAGATACCATAGTAGTTTGTGACGGTGAAATATTTGGTAAGCCGACCGATGTAGATAATGCGCGGTTGATGCTGAAGAAGCTATCAGGAAGGGAGCATTTTGTAATAACAGGATTGGCATTAATAGATACATTACACAATCGGGAAATTACCGGCTATGAGACGACTAAGGTCAGATTCTCGGTTCTATCCGATAAGGAGATTGAAGCCTACATAGAATCGGGGGAGCCTTTTGATAAAGCAGGAGCATACGGGATACAGGGGAGAGCAGCGATGTTTGTTGAAGGCTTGGATGGCTGCTATTCCAATGTTGTGGGTCTTCCATTGAGAAGATTATATCGCTTATTGCAGGAAATTGGCGTATCATTATATGAATAATTATCATCAAAAAAAAGATATTTACCAAAAACTTGAAATAAATGTTAAAAATACGTATAATTAAGGGAGTGATGTTTTATTATTTTTTAAGAAATGTGGGGTTGACCAAAATGGAATACAGACTTAGAATGAAGGATATACCAGTTAGTGAGAGACCATATGAGAAAATGGAGAAATATGGTCCGGAGATCTTATCAAATGCTGAGTTGCTGGCTATAGTCATTAGAACAGGCAGTTCTGAGGAGACTTCGGTAGCACTTGCTCAGCGTCTGCTGACACTTGGCGGTGATGGTGGGGGTATGATACATCTCCATGATCTATCAGTGGAGGAATTAAGGAAAACAAAGGGTATAGGAAGGGTAAAGGCACTGCAGATAAAGGCAGTTATGGAGTTGTCAAAAAGAGTTTCGGCTACTCTGAGAAACAATGATAGGGTGACCATTAAATCACCGATGGAAGTTAGTGTATTACTTATGGAGGAAATGCGGCATTTAAGGAAAGAAGTATTTAAGATAATATTGTTGAATACAAAGAACCATATTATTAAGTACATGAACATATCCGTGGGGAGTCTTAATGCATCAATAGTCCACCCCAGAGAGGTGTTCAGTGAAGCCGTTAAGGTTGGATGCTCGGGTATGCTACTTGTTCACAACCATCCAAGTGGCGATCCGGAACCCAGCAGGGAAGATATAGAGACAACACATAGACTTATAAATGCAGGAAATATACTTGGGATTAGGGTACTGGATCACATAGTTATCGGGGACGGAAGATACATAAGCTTAAAAGAACAGGGTATGATGTAGTCTGGCAGGACAAAATCTGCTCTTTCATAGAAAGACTGGAGGAATATATATATGGGATTTTTTGCAAGAGATATTGGTATAGACTTAGGGACAGCAAACACCCTGGTCCATGTGAAAGGTAAGGGAGTAATCATTAGGGAACCCTCAGTGGTTGCAAGAAATAAGAATACGAAAGCTATACTAGCTGTTGGTGATGATGCAAAGAATATGATAGGAAGGACTCCCGGTGATATTGTTGCAATAAGGCCCATGAAGGATGGTGTTATTGCCGATTTTGAAATAACACAGTGTATGCTTAGGTACTTTATTAAACGTGCTATAGGCACAGGTTTTATTTCCAAACCACGAGTTGTTATCTGTGTGCCTTCAGGTGTGACAGAGGTTGAGAAAAGAGCAGTGGAAGAGGCAACCCTATCAGCTGGAGCAAAGGAGGCTTACCTTATTGAGGAGCCTATGGCGGCAGCTATTGGTGCCAATCTACCAGTGGAAGAGCCTTCTGGCAGTATGATTGTGGATATTGGAGGAGGAACTAGCGAGGTAGCGGTTATATCACTAGGTGGTATAGTAACAAGTAAGTCTCTTAGAGTCGCAGGGGACGAGTTTGACGATGCGATAGCGCTTTTTGTTAAAAAAGAGTACAACCTTATGATAGGTGAAAGATCTGCTGAGCAGATAAAAGTGACAATAGGTAATGCTTATCTTAAACCAAAGGAAGAATATATGGATGTCAGGGGCAGGGATTTGATTACCGGACTTCCTAAAAATATTACATTATCCTCAGGGGAAATAAATGAAGCGTTGAAGGAGCCTATAAACTCCATCGTAGATTCCATAAAATACACGCTAGAGAAAACACCCCCAGAGCTTGCGGCAGATATAATGGACAAGGGCATAATGCTGGCAGGGGGGGGAGCACTTCTCAGTGGGCTGGACTCTCTGATCAAGGAAGAGACGGGGATGCCGGTTATGATTGCAGACTCTCCAATTGATTGTGTGGTCATCGGAACAGGAAAGGTCCTCGAGGAAATCGAGACCCTTAAGAGAGTACTGATAACGCCCAGGAAACTGAAATAGAGAGGAGATATTCCTTTGCGGCGTCTTTTTAAAAGCAAATGGTTCATAGTGGCTATGATAACTATAGCTCTTCTTGTCGTGATGGGGGTCACAGTAAACAAGAACAGTAAGCTTAAGTGGCTTAATAATATTTTTAGTGTCCCACTGAAGCCTGTACAAGGATTCTTCATTAAAGTGGGCGACAAAATAGACGGTTTCTTTTCATACTTTGAGGATATTGATGCCATGAGGGAGGAAAACAAATCTCTCAGGGAGGAAATTGAGCTACTGAAAAGTGAGAACAGGGAATACTCTGATTTAAAGTCGAAGAATGAGGAGTTAAGACGCGCCTTTAAGTTAAAGGGTGAATTTGATGATTATACTATGGTGGGTGCCAACATTATTGCAATAGAGCCGGGTAACTGGTACAGTGTCTTCAAAGTGGATATCGGAGAACGTGAGGAGATATACCCGGATCTCCCTGTGGTGACAGGAGCAAAGGGTCTTATTGGACGAGTGCTTGATTCGGATTCTGCTACGGCAAATATTCAGACCATTATAGATGAAGAAAGTGCTATATCAGGAAAGATAGCAAAAGTCGGGGGTGGACATGCCATCATCAAGGGAGACATCCAGCTCAAGGAGGAGGGCCTGTGCAAGATGGTCTATATACCTATCGAGGTGGATGTAGAGGTTGGAGATGTGATTGAGACCTCGGGTATAGGCGGGATTTATCCAAAGGGAATTATTATAGGTGAGGTAGTGGAAGTGAGAAAAACCAACAGTGAACTGGATAGATATGCTGTTATCAAGCCTGCTGCTGATCTTAAAAGGCTTGAAACGGTTTTTATACTTAAAGACAAAAAATAATGATACAGGCAGTGGCGTTAAATGAAAAGAAAGATATTGTTTTATTTTTTCTTCATAGTATTATTTTTTCTTATACAGACAACTCTGCTTCGTTATGCCCGGATTTATGGAGTTGTGCCAAATATTCTGATTGTATTTACTATTGTTACCGCAATTATCAGAAATAATACAGAGGGTGCTGTAGTTGGATTCTTTACTGGTCTTTGTGTTGATATGCAATTTGGCAGAATAGTGGGCTTCCATGCATTACTAGGATTTTTTATGGGTATTGCTGCCAGTACTATAAGTAAGAGGGTATATAGGGAAAATCTTATGATAGTTGTATTCTTTACATTTGTGTATTCTATTGCATATGAGTCCATTGTGTTTGCGTTGAGCAACATCATGAATGCCAATATACAGATTATATATGCGTTTACAAGGGTCATACTACCTGAAGCACTTTATAACTGCGTAGTGTCGATTTTACTGTTTCCGTTGATTGTGAAGGCAGGCAAAAGATTTGATGCATCTAGTGTAGTAGCAAAGAAGTATTGATTGGGCAGGTCTGCTGGAGGTATCTGATATGGATGGGAAATTAAATAAAAGATATTACATTTTATTCCTGGGATTTCTGGTTTTTTTCTTTCTAATAGTATTCCGTTTGTTCAACCTGCAGATAGTTGAAGGTGAGAAATATATAGCGGATTCGCAGAAGAAGATATTCAAAGAGGTGGATATAGAAGCTCCCAGGGGGAAGATACTGGACAGGCATGGAGTGCCTATTGCTGTTAACAGACAGGGCTATGCTATATATGTGGCAAAAACTGAAATATCTACTTCGGAAATGAACGAAATGCTTTTTAATCTGTGGGAAATTCTTAACAAAAACGGTGAGAGCCATGTTGATAGCCTAGAGAAATATCTGACGTTTAATCCAATTAGCTTTAGCGATATGACTGATAAGGAAATACAATCATGGCAGACCAATGCCGACAGGCTTAATATGAAAAAGGAAGATGTGAAGACCACTGCAGCAGAGCTTTTTAAATATCTGAGAGAGGAAAAGTTTAAAATTGACCCCTCATATACGGATGAACAAGCATATACAATAATGATCTTGAGATATGAAATACTCATCAACAATTGGAATTTCTCAACAGGCGGAACAGTGGCTCTTGCTAGGGATGTGAGTATGGATACTGTATCAGAGATAGAGGAGCGACGTTATGATTTGCCGGGCATCTATACGACTATTGAACCTGTAAGGGAGTATATTGACGCTTATAATGAGGCTCATGTGCTTGGCTATATAAGAAGAATAAATGCCAGCCAGTACGATAGCATGAAGGATGAGGGTTACGATAATGATGACCTCATAGGACAGACTGGTGTGGAGAAATCTGCAGAGAGGTATCTGCGTGGGAAGAATGGAAAAATGAGTATAGAAATTGATGACAGTGGCAGGCTGACGCAGAAGAATGTTACTGTTGAGCCGTTGCCCGGTAGCGATGTTATACTGACTATAGATAGGAATCTCCAAAGTGTTGCAATGGAGTCCCTTCCCCGGAATATTGAGAGAATCAGGAATGATAAGAATGGGCCGAATTATGGGGACGCTTTTTCCGGCTCAGTAGTGGCGCTGGATGTTAATACGGGTGAGGTTCTTGTTATGGTAAGCTACCCGAGCTTCAACCCAGAAGTGTTTTTGGCAGGCTCTGAGGATAAGGCTGCCCAGCAGGCTATTATTGATCTTAACAAGGACGAGGAGAAATTGAAAGCGTTGCTGAACAGAACTATACAAGAGAACTATGCTCCCGGTTCTACATTTAAACCTTTGACTGCTGTTGCGGCATTGGAGGCAGGTGTGATAACTCCTACGTCAAACAACAGGGTTGACAAGGGCACCTTGTATATAGGCGGTAGAAAGCTGTTTTGCCTTGAAAGGCCTACGTATGGTCATGGAATACTTAATCTGAAAAAAGCGATGGAGACATCCTGTAATGTTTATTTTTATCAAATCGGAACAGAGGCAGGTATAGAGGCGCTGTCCACCTGGGGTAATCATTTTGGACTTGGGATAAAGACAGGTATAGACTTACCAAATGAGGCTCAGGGAACAATGTCTTCTATCGAGCTAAAAAAAGAGCTGAGGAATGACATATGGCGTCCTGCTGATACGGCGCAGGTTTCTATAGGTCAGTTTGATAATTCATTTACTCCTTTGCAGCTGGCAAATTATATTGCTACAATAGCCAATGGAGGTAAGCTTTACAGACCCCATGTGATTAAAGAGGTGGTTAAGTATGATGGTTCTATTGTGAATGTTAATGAACCGTTATATATGCAGCTTCCATTGAAGGATTCAACAATTGCGGCTGTTAAAAAGGGAATGGTTGCTGTTACCTCATCAATTGATGGTACCGCAAAGAAAGCTTTTGAAGGTTTGCCTTTTGAGGTTGCAGGTAAGACTGGTTCTGCGCAGACACAAAGCGGTAGCGGGCGTTCGCCTAATGGCTTGTTTGTGTGCTATGCGCCAGCGGAGAATCCTCAGATTGCTATTGCTGTGGTTGTTGAAAGAGGTGTGTGGGGTTCTAATGTGGCGCCGGTGGCTAGGGATATTATTGATGAGTATTTTGGCTTGAATACGACAGATTCTGTAAGTTCTGAGCTGAAGCCTGAGATGCCAATTTTTAATCAGTGATGTTACGGACAGGGGTGGCGGTTACGTGCAACTCGTCAGCGTTGCCAAGTTTGTGGAAGTGTTGATTATTCCCATCAATTTTACTTATTTCTTAATAAAGTCTTGTTAATTTTCATGATTAATGTAATAATTATTTGTGTGTATCTCATCTCACGTACAGGGGGTACGGTCAATGGAAGATAATGTCATAAGCTTTAGGGCTACAGTTAACGGACTAATACTGATAATGCGGGAAGAGGACGACTTTGATGTCGTTTATGAAAATGTGGCTAAAAAGCTAGAGTCATCAGGGCGATTTTTTAAGGGCGCAAGCCTGGATGTCAAATACCGTGGACGCAAGCTGAGTAGTGAGCAGGAGCAAATCCTCTCTGAACTTATATCACAAAGAGCCAATGCAGAGGTTAGAAGCTTTGTTGAGGATGAAGCTCCCAACATTTCTGATGATGTGCCTGACGAGCCTGAAGAGCCTACTGAAAAGCTTAAAATGCGGCTCTTATATTTTAAAGGTCTGGAAGAAGGAATGACCAAGTTTTATAAAGGGACGGTTAGATCTGGGACACTGGTCAGTTACGACGGGAACCTTGTTATTATTGGCGATGTAAATCCCGGAGGAGAGGTTATTGCTACCGGAAATGTAGTTGTAATGGGCTCTCTTCGAGGAATGGTCCATGCCGGTGCTGATGGAAACAAGGAAGCGGTTGTTACCGCACTTAGCTTACAGCCAACACAGCTTCGTATTGCTGATGTAATTACAAGGCCTCCCGACACAAAGCAGACAAGGCAGGAACTATGCCCTGAGATAGCTTTTGTTAAGGATGACCTTGTCTACATTGATGCATTTCTACCGCAGTTTAAGTGAGGCTTAGTAGGATATGCGGCTTAATTGACAAAGTGGTCTTTAAACTGTATATTCTACATAAGTAAATGTGAATTATACAACACAGCAATAGAACTTCAATATTGCAAATTGCCTGTATTGGGCGCATAGGGGGTATTTGGATGGGTGAGGTCATAGTAATAACTTCGGGAAAAGGCGGAGTAGGCAAAACTACAACAACAGCCAATATTGGAACCGGTCTGGCATTAGCGGGACATAAGGTTGTTCTAATCGACACTGATATCGGACTTAGAAACCTGGATGTAGTAATGGGCCTTGAGAACAGGATAGTTTACGATATCGTAGATGTTATTGAAGGTACTTGCCGTGTTAAGCAGGCTTTAATTAAGGACAAGCGGTATGATGGACTCTATTTGTTACCGGCTGCTCAGACCAGGGATAAAACATCAATAAATCCCCAGCAGATGCTGAAGCTCTGTCAGGATTTAAAAGAAGATTTTGATTATATAATCGTTGACTGCCCTGCAGGAATTGAACAGGGGTTTAAAAATGCCATTGCCGGTGCTGACAGGGCAATTGTTATAACGACTCCGGAGGTTTCTGCTGTAAGAGATGCTGACAGGATTATTGGTCTGTTGGAGGCCAATGAGCTTAGGAATCCAAAGCTGCTTATCAACAGAATGCGCCATGATATGGTAAAGAGAGGCGATATGATGTCTATTGATGATATTATTGACATTCTGGCCATCGGACTAGTTGGAGTAGTACCGGATGATGAAAAAATCGTTGTCTCTACAAATAGGGGAGAGCCAGCCATTAATGACCAGAAATCATCAGCGGGACAGGCATACCGCAATATTGTATCGAGAATAAAGGGGGATGAAGTTCCTTTTATGACATTTGGCGAAGATCAAGGAATTATGCTTAAGATAAAAAGACTACTAGGTCTGAAGGCAGACTGAGGGGAGGATTAAAATGCTGTTCGATTTAGGGAAAATATTCGGTAGATCGAAGAACTCCAAGGATGTTGCCAAGGAAAGACTGAAGCTGGTACTAATACATGACCGAGCCAATGTTTCACCTCAATTTTTGGAAATGCTGAAGAGCGAGATCATAAAAGTAATAACGAATTATATGGATATTGAAGAAAGCGCTCTTGATATCCAGCTTACCAAAACAAGAAGTGACGATGGCGAAAGCATAGTACCGGCACTATATGCCAATATTCCAATTAAGAATATTAAAAATTGTGGGAAATAGGGTATTTTTGGCAAATGAACATTGCTTTCATAGCGCATAACAACAAAAAAGGTTTGATAGTGGAGCTGTGTATAGCGTATAAGGCTATTTTACAGCAGCACTCGCTGTTTGCAACAGGAACCACCGCTTCATTCATATCAGATGGAGCGGGTCTGCCTGTATACAGATTTTCGGCAGGCTCTTTGGGAGGAACTCAGCAAATAGCAGCAAGAGTGTCTCTTAATGAGATTGATTTAGTGATATTCCTTAGGGATCCAGTAAATCCTAGTGTATATGAACCAGATATCAATTCACTGCTTAGACTTTGTGATATGAACAATATTCCCTTTGCTACCAATATAGCAACGGCAGAGGTTCTTATCAAGGGGCTTGAGAGAGGCGACCTGCATTGGCGGGAACACATAAGAAAATAGAGAGGCCCTAGCCACACATCCATTTTGAAGAGCTATAGCGATTAGGACATGAAAACAGTATACAGGAACAATTTAAGCAGAGCTATGCTCTGCTTTTTTGTTATGCCTCAGGCGAAGCCAGAGTGTGCTCACAGGTGTGCTATGAGCTATTGTGTATACATAAATGCGGGGCAATACTAATATAATTTAGCTAGGGTAAAAAATATTACTGTACTGGAGATGAGACGAAATGGGTAGATACGCGACAGGCAGGAGATACACAACACGACACAGTTCTCTTCGCAAAAGGAAAACACCGTCCCAGCCTGGAGGTCTCCGAAGACTTTTTGCCTTTCAGTCGTTGGTGAGTATTTTGTTGCTTTTTATTATTATTATTGCTAAAAGTATTAACATTTCTGCAACCAATGCTATCACTGCCCAGATGAGATATGTTTTGAACCATAATGTTGAATTGAAAAGTATACATGGATATGCTCAAACCATGTTCCTAGATATAAAGAAAAGTATTGTGCCCAGCTCGGAAGGGGCAAGGGATTTGGAAAGGCTTACAGATGCCTATACTGAACAGAGGACTAATAGTTCTGAGGATTCTAAAAATTCTTCTTTCTTGTCTAAGGATGCACATATTTCCGAGGATGCACATATGTCAGAGGACCCACATATGTCAGAGGACCCACATATGCCTGAGGATGCGCATATGTCTGAGTCACAGGCGGGAGAGCATCAGAAGCCAGAGACAGAGATTCTAGAGCATCAGGTGCCGGAGTTAAACCCCAAAACCTCTGTGCTGGCAGCTAGTAGTGGGGAGGTTAATTATGGAATGATTAGTCCAATTAATGGAATATTTACTACTCCCTTTGGTGAGATATCAGGTCCTGCTGGTATTGTCAGGTTACATAAAGGAATTGATATATCTGTTGATGAGACCGGTGATGTAAAGGCTGTACTGGACGGTATAGTAACTGAATTTGGGTCTGCACCAGATTATGGAAACTATGTTATGCTGAGGCACGACAATGAATTAGCTACAGTTTATGCAAATTGCTCTAGCATAGCTGTTGTGATAAATGATTCTGTTAAAAGAGGAGAAAAAATTGCGATGGTTGGGGAGGACAGTATGACAGGCGGGAGCCATCTGCATTTTGAGATTTGGCACCAGGGTGTTCCTGTTGATCCGATTGACTACTTAATAGTAACTGCCGGGTGAAGCTTATTTTTGGAGAAAAAGAAATCAGAATAAGGGCATCAGTACTAATAATGCCAGTACTAGCGCTTGTTGCAGGCCTTTTCATAGAGTATACTGTAGTTTTCATTTCCATGCTACTCCATGAAATAAGTCATATAGCGGCTGCAGCAATATGGGGAATTAAGACGGATGTATTCAGCGTATCAATGCTAGGATTTTCAGCTGCTATACGAGTCAGAGACTGCAACTGGAGGAAACAGCTTTTTATATACTTTGCAGGGCCAGCTTTGAACCTGTTAGTATTTTTGGTAGCAATGACTCTTGAGCACATACTACTAAGCGACCATGAGTATATTATTTTACTGTCTGTGACTAACCTTTTTATGGGGATGTTTAATTTGTTGCCGGTATTGCCTCTTGATGGAGGACGAATAGTGTTTGTGCTGTTGTCTGAGGGCATGGGTACAAACGCTGCAGGCAAGATCGTTAGGAGGCTCGCTTTACTTTTTGCTTCTTTAATAATACTGGCAGGAGTATATCAGCTTTGTATTACCTTCTTTAATGTAAGTCTAATCATAATAGGGATATACATAATTATTGCTTTAAATGCAGGAAGATTGGAGAGTGGGATGATGAGTATAAGGGAGATAATTTACAGGCGTTCAAGGCTGATAAAGAGGGGGATTTATCCGGCGCGAGACCTTGTGGCTATGAAAGATACATTGCTGGCTGAGGCATTGAAAAACATGGATTTTGATAGGTTTCACATCATTCATGTTCTGGATGATGATTTGCATGTGATAGGATCCTATACTGAGAATGATATCATTGGTGCCCTTGGGGAGGGTAGCAATGATTTGACATTCGGTCAGCTTGCAGACTTACGGCAAAAAGAAACGTCGTGAAAGGGAAACGTCGTGAAAGGGAAACGTCGTGAAAGGGAAACGTCGTGATAGGTAAGGGGACGCTTCTTTACAAGGGGGTATTCCTTATTGGTCAAGAAACGTCCCCTTTAGAATTTCTGCGGTGGATTTGGGGCGGTTCATGGTGTACAGGTGGATACCGTCTACACCATGGTCAACCAGCTCCCGAATCTGCTGCGAAGCATATTCGACGCCTGCTTTCCTCATATCCTCAGGGCTATCCTGATATTTGTCCATCATCAGTACAAGCTTTGCCGGAATGGAACATCCGCTTTTAGCAGTTATGGATTTTATCTGATCAGCCTTGAAAATTGGCATAATCCCTGCAGTAATGGGACATTCTATACCAATAGCCTGTGTTTTTTCGAGGAAGTCAAAAAAAAGTCGGTTGTCGAAAAACA
Organism: uncultured Oscillospiraceae bacterium; assembly: GCA_964512095.1. Taxonomy (GTDB): domain Bacteria; phylum Bacillota; class Clostridia; order Acetivibrionales; family DTU013; genus DTU013. The sequence goes on along the minus strand of CAZEIH010000008.1, from coordinate 64,025 downwards.
ATTGAGTTATAAGTAAATCTACACCCTTATCAACCTTTTCCTTTAAATGCTTCAGATCCTCACTTAATCTTTTGGAGTCTACATGTCCTTCCACATATGCGGCAGCGGCAATACAGAAATTGTTAACAGAACGCACATGCTCAACCAGTTCGTACGCATAACGGTACACACTTTTGCTGTAATCAAAAACAGTCTGATCTGATGGCAAATCGCCTCTTAAAGCGAGTATGTTCTCCAAACCGGAATCATGCATTCTAGATAGCATATCACTTATTTCCGCCTTAGAGTGGCCGACGCATGTGAAATGAGCCATGCTTTCTATGTGGTGCATTTTTTTGATTCTTGCTGCTATCTCCAGTGTACGACCTTTTTTGCTCCCGCCTGCTCCGTAGGTCACGCTGATATAATCCGGCTTTAACGCTTCAAACTGATCCAGATGCTTATATATGGTGTCTATAGGTACATCCGGTCTAGGGGGGAATATTTCAAAAGCTATTAGGGGCTTTTTCTTTTTGAACATATCTATTATTTTCACAACACACCTCCAATGGATATTAAATACATTATAACACCATATAAAATGAAGTCAAGTACAATTAATCTACCATCAAGTACAATTTAATATTATCGGAGTGTGATAAAGTAGTGTTAGAAATGACCTTGGCAAATGTTTATCTAATAGAGAATCCTCGGCAATCTTATGGCGAATTAGACAAACCCTGAGATTTATCTAAGTTTGCAGAAGATGCTGTCCTCTATAGTTTGGATATGAATGAAGACTAGGTTGAGTTCACTTTACACCTGACTTCTTGAGTGAGGCAATTGACTGAGCGATAAGTTAGGCAATATTGGAAGAATATGGCATTTTGTTGCAGTTTGCATCATTGTAGTTTAAAATGTTTAGGTGAAACAGTAAATATATTTAGATGGATGGTATAAAGGTTATCACACGCATAAAAGCGTCTGTAATAAATATTGTGAAAGCAATGGAGGTTATATATGTTTACGGTAGTTAGAAAGGAAGTACTCAATCCTTCAGTTAAGTTGCTGGAGATTGAAGCACCATACATTGCAAGAAAGGCCGAACCGGGACAGTTCATCATGCTCAGGATAAATGAAGAGGGGGAAAGGATCCCTTTGACTATTGCTGATTATGACAAAGACAGGGGTACGGTGACAATCATATTTCAGGAGGTTGGTAAGACCACCAAGCTTCTTGGAACTCTGGAAAAAGACGACCAATTGCTGGATTTTGCAGGCCCACTTGGCACGGCAAGCCATTTGGAGGGTGTAAAGAGAGCGGCTGTAATCGGTGGCGGACTGGGTACTGCTATAGCATACCCCCAGGCAAAGAAACTGCATAGTCTTGGAGCTGAGGTTGATGTAATAACAGGCTTCAGAAATGATAGCTTTATTATGCTGGAGAATGAGCTCAAAAAGGCTAGTTCCAGGCTGTTTGTTACCACAGATGATGGTTCTAATGGAAATAAAGGCTTTGTAACTGATGTGCTAAAGAAGCTTCTGGAGGAAGGAAATGAATATGATATGGTCATTGCCATTGGGCCGTTGATAATGATGAAAATGGTTTCACTTCTTACAAAACCATATGGTATAAAGACCATAGTTAGTATGAATCCTGTAATGATAGACGGTACAGGAATGTGTGGAGGTTGTCGTGTGACAGTTGGCGGAAAGACAAAATTCGCATGTGTTGATGGACCTGATTTTGACGGGCATGAGGTAGACTTCGATGAGGCGATGAGAAGACAGGCCATGTACAAAGGTCAGGAAAAGAAATCTGATGAGGAGCACAAATGCAGGATTGGAGGTGTTTATAATGCCTAATATGTCATTGAAAAAAGTTGATATGCCCCAACAGGATCCAGAGATAAGAAGTGGCAATTTTGAAGAGGTGGCTCTTGGCTACAGTGATGAGATGGCTATTGAGGAAGCGCAAAGATGCCTGAACTGTAAAAATAAGCCTTGTGTTGCAGGATGCCCAGTTAACGTCCAGATTCCAGAATTTATTAAGCTGGTAGGGGAAGGCGATTTTGAGGGCGCATATAATAAGATAAGGGAAACAAACAGTCTCCCCGCAATTTGTGGAAGAGTTTGTCCACAGGAATCACAATGTGAGGAATTGTGCGTTAGGGCAAAAAAGGGCGAGTCAGTTGGTATAGGAAGACTAGAGAGGTTTGTTTCCGACTGGTACATGGCCAATAGAGAGAATTTAGCAAATCCTGTTGAGAAAAACGGGAAAAAGGTAGCTGTGATAGGTTCAGGCCCAGCCGGATTGACATGTGCCGGAGATTTGGCTAAAAAAGGCTATGATGTTACTATATTTGAAGCCTTCCATGTACCGGGAGGAGTGCTGATGTACGGCATACCTGAATTTAGGCTGCCAAAGGCCCTTGTCCAAAAGGAAATTGATTCGGTGCGGGACCTGGGAGTAGATATTATGACCAATATGGTCATCGGGAAGGTATTGTCACTGGAGGAGCTGGAGCAGGAAGGATATCAGGTAGCTTTCATAGGTAGCGGTGCAGGCCTGCCAAGTTTTATGGGCATACCTGGGGAGAACCTGAATGGAGTTTATTCAGCTAACGAATTTCTGACGAGGATAAACCTGATGAAGGCTTACAAGTTTCCAGAATACGATACACCTGTTAGAGTGACGGAGAGTGTTGCTGTAGTTGGCGGAGGTAATGTAGCCATGGACGCCGCCAGATGTGCAAAACGGCTTGGGGCTAAAAATGTGTATATAGTTTACAGGCGCTCTGAGGCTGAGATGCCTGCAAGGCTTGAGGAAGTGCATCATGCAAAGGAAGAGGGTATAATACTTAAGCTGCTGACCAACCCGACAAAGGTCATTGGTACTGATGACGGATGGGTAAGGGGTATGGAATGCATTGAAATGGAGCTTGGAGAACCGGATGCATCTGGTAGAAGAAGACCTGTGGCTAAAAAGGGTTCAGAGCATATACTTGATGTGGAAACTGTTGTTATAGCTATAGGACAATCGCCAAACCCACTGATCAAATCGACTACACCGGGACTTGAGACGCAGAAATGGGGCGGCATAATAGTTGAGGAAGAGACGGGAGCCACCAGCCTTGAAGGTATATATGCCGGGGGTGATGCTGTTACTGGTGCAGCAACAGTTATTTTGGCAATGGGGGCAGGCAAGAAGGCGGCTAAGGCGATAGACGAATACCTGAGTAAAGCCTGATTTACAAGGCTCTACCTTTTTCAGAATATCAGGCGGAAATCCTCCACATTATAATGAGGAGATGAAAGCCTGGTTTCTGCCTCGCACTATATGGTCGCATTTACTTTGTCAATCTAGGTGGGTCGTTTACGGTAGAGAAGGATAAAATGTAGCCCCTTGACAAGCTCTGGGGCGTCCTGTATAATTGCTTTTGCCTGAAAAATTCGGCTAAATAAATACTTGCGGGATTAACTCAGTGGTAGAGTGTCACCTTGCCAAGGTGAAAGTCGCGAGTCCGAATCTCGTATCCCGCTCCACACTTTGTAAAACAAGTATATCTGGTGTATTATATACATTAGGTGGTTCAGTATGATGACAGTTATGCCTTTTATGATTGAGTATCTGCCTTAGCGTATGCGGGTGTAGTTCAATGGTAGAACATCAGCCTTCCAAGCTGATTGCGTGGGTTCGATTCCCATCACCCGCTCCACAAACAGCAGATACTGCTGAGTGTTCCCGCATAAGCGAGGGCACTCGGTTTTTTTTGAAACAGGTGATTCGTACCCGTGTGTCAAAGCGAAACAGGAGATTTGTCCAGGCAATCCGTGCTCGTGTTTCTAAGTAAACAGGAGATCTATGCACTATGTTTTATATTTGTGTAAAAATGGACATAGGTTGAGAAGGATTTTTCATTTCTCTATCGAATAGTACAGTTTAGTAGATAAACGGGAATCCCCTGTACTTTAAGGGGATGGAAACCAAACCTTGAAAGAAATGTTTCCTTGAACCCAAATGTTATAATATCGAAGAATCTTGTTATACTTTAAAACAGTGGTATAATAGTATGAGAATTACAGGGGGGTAGAAAGATGTCTGTTGATATACTTAAGGATATTGCGGCTGTAGAAGCTCAGGCTGAACAGATAGAGACTCAGGCAATGCAAAAGGCCAGGGACATTGTTGCCTCGTCTAAAAAGGATGCCTGGGAAATGAAGGCCAAAGCGCTGGAAAAGGCCGAGAAGGAAACGGCACGCTTGCTAAAGGACTCTGAAGAAAAGGCACACCAAGAAATAAGCAAGAATAATTTGCAGGTAAAGGCTCAGTGTGATGACATACGTGAGGATTCCAGTGCAAAGCTTGATAATGCAGTAGATTTCATAGTTGGAAGGATTGTGAAACTGTGATCGTCAAAATGAGTAAAATAACCATCCTGGGGATGGAGGATCAAAGAGAGGCCTTATTAAAGAGCCTGATGGATATTGGTGCTGTTGAAGTAAACGAAGCAGATGCCAATGAATATGATGAAATAGCAATTAATCCTGATGTACAGGATAAAGTGTCCGATATAGAAAGCGAAATATCAAGGGTTCGTGCTGTACTTGTAAGTCTAGACAAATTTAGCCCTGTTAAAAAGGGTATGTTTTATAGCCCCCGTGAGTTAACTAATGCGGAATTCCAAGAGGCAATTAGTGAAAAAGACAAGATATGGGAATCGGTCAGAATTATTAGTGAAGGTGAAGAAAAGCTTGTAAAGCTCAAAAATAAGGAAAACAAGATAGAAAACCTCCACTCATCACTTATCCCCTGGACCAGGTATCCGTTTGCCTTTGAAACCACCGGCACACACAGCACAGCAATTATAGCTGGTACTATACCTGTTGTCGGCATCGATATGGGGCGTGTGATATGGGAATTGGGAGAAAGGGTACCCTATTCCGAAATGAGTGTGTTAAACTCCGATAAGGATCAGCATTATGTTTACATCATATGCCATAGCGACTCTGAGCAGGATTGCATTTCCTATCTGAAAACCTGTGGTTTCAATAAAGCTTCATTCACAGGCTTGACAGGAACAGTTTTGGAAAATATCGAAAAGCTTGCAGTAGGGCTCCAGGAGCTTTCAGCCAAAAGGGAAAGTATTGTCGAGGAATTGGAGAGCCAGGGAGGCAGTAGAAACGACATTGAAACATTGTACGACTGGCTCTTGATGGAGCAGGAACGCTATATGGCCAACGGAAGGGTACTTGTTACAAAAAAGGCATTTCTAATAAACGGCTGGGTACCCTCGAAGATTGCAGAAAAAGCAAAGAAGAAGCTTGAATCAAAATATACTGTTACTGTTGAGATAATAGAGCCCGCAGAGGATGAAGAAACGCCGGTACTTCTTGAGAACCATGGTATTGCCGAAGCTGGCGAACCTGTTTCTGTAATGTATAGTCTTCCCAGTAGCCGTGAGTTGGATCCGAATATTGTAATGACACCGTTTTTTGCCCTTCTTTTTGGATTGATGCTGGGCGATGGCGGCTACGGTATCATAATGGTTCTGATTGCAGGTTTAATACTCTGGCGTGTTAAACTGAAGGACAGTACACGTAAGTTCATGAAGCTTATATTTTTGAGTGGATTTACAACAATATTTTGGGGATTTATGTTTGGAAGCTGGTTTGGTATAGAATCACTAACAAAATACGGATTCTGGCTCAACCCGGTTGAACAGCCAGAGCTGATGCTCAGTTGGTCGTTGCTTTTCGGAATAATACATATGTATGCTGGTTTTGCCATGAAAGCGGCGAATCTCATACGAGATAAAAAGTACTTGGATGCGGTGTTTGATGTTGGATTTGTTATTATCTTTTACACGGGCTTCGTATTCTTTTTACTTCCTTATGCTCCTGAGGTAGATAAGGACGCAGTTGTTCCTTTGGTGGAAATTGGGAAATACATGCTGGCCGGAGGCGGTATACTGCTACTCTTGACACAGGGCAGAGGCAGTAAGCACGTTTTTGGCAAAATCACAGGTGGATTTTCCAGTCTTTATAATGTAATCGGCTTTATGAGTGATATCCTTTCATATTCCAGGCTTCTTGCACTGGGCCTTGCCACAGGAATTATCGCTTCCATAGTCAATCAAATGAGTGTAATGTTTGATTTCCATATTGTTATCAAGATTATTGTTATGGTGATTATATTGCTTGTTGGCCATACCATAAATTTTGCTATAAATGCATTGGGTGCGTATGTCCACTCATGCCGTTTGCAATATCTTGAGTTTTTTGGCAAGTTTTTCACAGGTGGAGGCCAACCCTTCAAACCTTTGAAAGCAGATACAAAATATATAGCAGTCAAACCTGATGCGAATGCATGAAGGCCTGTTGCCTGGACAGGCTGAGGTATGAACGCAATAATTCAAAAACGGAGGTTAGAGAACGATGAATATTATCGACGGACAATTGATAGCTTTACTGGGTGCGGCCATTGCTTTCTTTGTAGCAGGCATTGGATCTTCAAAAGGCGTAGGTATGGCCGGACAGGTGGGTGCAGGTGTTTTGACGGAGGACCCTTCTAAGTTTGGTGCGGTTATGCTTCTGGAGGCACTTCCGAGCACACAGGCAATTTATGGTTTTGTTATTGCTTTTTTGATCATCGGAAATATCGACCCGGCAATGACGGTAACACAAGGTCTTCACCTTTTGGCTGCAGGACTTCCAATAGGTATTGTAGGATTTATTTCAGCTATTTATCAGGGTAAGGTTGCGGCATCGGGTATCCAGCTGATATCCAAACAGCCAGGAGCATTGGGAAGTGCTATTACACTTGCTTTGATGGTTGAAATGTTTGCTATCCTGGCACTTATTGTTTCTATATTGATGATAGGCTAATATCCGGGGATCCAGGCGCCGGTAAAGCTGATTCGGATGGACTGCAGCAGGTCTGTAGACTTGACGTGATATTGTGCAAAAGGATGATAAAGGAGCAATCCAAATGACAGGAACAGATAAAATTAAGGGAAAGATTCTGGAGGATGCAAAAGCGAAAGCTGTAGCCATTCAGGAGCAGGCTGAGAGAGAAGCCGCGGCTATAAAGGAGCAGGCTTTATCGGAGGCTGACCAGAAAAGAGCGTCACTTTTAGAGAAAGCAAAAGCTGATGGTGCACAGTTGTATAAGCGTATGCTGGCAGTGGCTGGATTGGAAGGTCGCAAGGAGCTTCTACGTACAAAGCAGGAAATGATTGATTTAGCATTTAGTAAGGCTATGGAGAGGATTTGTCAACTCCCGGATAAGGAGTATCAGAAGCTTCTTGAAACGATGATAGTCCATTCTGCAGGCAATGAGTATGGAGAAATCGTATTATCTGAGAAGGATTGCAGGCGTGTTGATAATCAGTTTGTAGAAAATATCAACAGGGGTCTTGCAGCGGCAGGTAAAAATGTGACGCTAACGTTATCAGAGCAAACGATATCAACTATTGGCGGCTTTATACTAAAAAGTGGCGAAATGGAAATCAACAGTACGCTGGAGATACAGTTCAGCATGCTGCGTTCGGAATTAGAGGGTGAAGTGGTCAGTATACTGTTCAATAAGGTTAAGGGAAAATAGGAAAATGATGCTGAGAATAAACGAGAGTGATTACTCATACGCTTCCGGCCTAATCAGGGCTAAAGAACCGAAACTGCTTGGAAGCAGCAAGTTTGCACGGATGCTTGATGCATCTGAAGCGGAGGATGCATTCAAGGTGCTGATAGAAGCCGATTATGGTTTTGGAGGTAGCAATGCGGCTGGGATTTTTGCATTCGAACAGCTTTTAGCTGATGAGATGAAGAAATGCTTTATGCTTTTGTTGGAGCTAGCACCAAAGACCGCAGTTATAGAAGCTTTTCAAAGACGATATGACTATTTCAATATAAAGGTTCTTTTGAAGGCAGAGCTTGCCAATAAAGATATTCCACCTATATTAGCAGATAATGGTACTATTTCAAGCGAAGAAATGAAGCGTATGATTAGAGAGCGAGATTATGGAGAGTTAACTAAGCTGATGACAGAGTCCATAACTGAGACTTATGATGTCTTTTCCAGAATAAAGGATCCTCAGGCAGTGGATCTGATACTAGACAGAGCATCATATCATCAGTTTACAGCTGATCTCAAGGGGATCGACAGCCCGTTTTTATGGAATATAGCCGAGAGTACTACCGATATTACCAACATAAAAATGTTTGTCCGTGCCAGGTCACTGAAGAAGTCATGGGATTTTATTCAAAAGCTTCTTCTTGATGGCGGAACGATTTCACAAGAGGTATATTTGAAAAATAGAGACAGAACTATAGACGATTTTGCTGAGGATATACGTAAAAGCAAATACGGTGAAGCGGTAAAGAAGGGTCTGGAGCTTGTAAGGACCGGAAGGAACAGTTCAGGATTGGAGAAAGCGTTGGACGATCTGATGATGGAATCCATCCGGGGTGCGAAGCTGATAACCATAGGTGTTGAACCATTGATTGCCTATCTTTTTGCGAAAGAGGCTGAGGTAAGAAATGTCAGGATAATAATGACTGGCAAGATCAACGGACTATCAGTTGATATGATTCGGGAAAGGCTGCGTGAGGTCTATGTATAAAATAGGGGTCATTGGAGAAAAGGATGCGGTACTAGGCTTCATTGCACTGGGATTTTCCGTTTTTCCAGTTGAAGACGGTACTCAGGCAGCTGATACTCTGACAAAACTGGCACACGACCAGTATGCTGTTATTTACATAACAGAGCAGACGGCGGCCAAAATTGAGAATGAAATCAATCAATACCGGGAAAGTCGCTTTCCGGCCATTATTCCCATTCCTGGGATCCAGGGAAACCTGGGTATTGGTATGCAGGGTGTGAAGAAGTGCGTCGAAAAGGCTGTCGGAGCTGACATTCTTTTCCGTGATTAGTGATGATATACATGATACTTTACTGAAAGTGAGGGATATAGTTTGAGCCAAGGAAGGATAATCAAGGTCTCGGGTCCTCTGGTAATAGCCGAGGGGATGCGGGATGCCAATATGTTTGACGTGGTTCGTGTCAGTGAGCACGAGCTTATAGGTGAAATACTGGAGATCCACGGAGACAGGGCATCCATACAGGTTTATGAAGAAACCTCAGGTCTCGGACCAGGAAGTCCGGTGGTGTCTACCGGAGTTCCGCTGAGTGTTGAGTTGGGACCAGGCTTGCTGGAAAATATGTTTGACGGTATACAGCGTCCTCTTGAAACAATGCGGCAAACTGTCGGGAGCAATATTACCCGAGGCATAAATATCAAGGCTCTTGACCGAGATAAAAAATGGAGCTTCAAGCCTTCAGTTTCAAAAGGGGATACGGTAATCGCTGGAGATATACTGGGCACTGTGCAGGAAAACATTATTTTTGAGCATCGTATACTGGTGCCAGTGGGTGTTGAAGGAGTAATCGAAGAAATAAATGAGGGCGAGTTTACCATCGAAGAGACTGTTGCTGTGGTGAAAGCAGCTGACGGCTCGTTGAAAAAACTGCCAATGATACAAAGATGGCCTGTCAGACAGGCTAGGCCATATAAGACAAAATTGTCGCCAGATGAGCCTATGATAACAGGTCAGAGGATAATAGATACCCTGTTCCCGATAGCTAAGGGCGGTGTCGCAGCAATTCCGGGACCCTTTGGTAGTGGAAAGACAGTGGTACAGCATCAGTTGGCAAAATGGGCTGATGCCGATCTGGTAGTATATATTGGTTGTGGCGAACGCGGAAACGAGATGACAGACGTTCTTATGGAATTCCCGGAGCTCAAGGATCCAAAGAGCGGAGAGCCTCTTATGAAGAGGACCGTTCTAATAGCAAATACATCGGACATGCCGGTTGCAGCTCGTGAAGCATCTATTTATACAGGTATAACTATAGCTGAGTATTTTCGAGATATGGGATATTCTGTAGCACTGCTGGCTGACTCCACATCGCGTTGGGCTGAGGCATTGCGTGAAATGTCCGGAAGACTTGAGGAGATGCCAGGTGAAGAGGGTTACCCAGCTTACCTGTCCTCGCGCCTTGCCCAGTTTTATGAGCGTGCAGGAAAAATCGTTACAATAGGATCTGGAGAACGTCAAGGTGCACTTTCGGCAATTGGTGCTGTTTCACCTCCGGGTGGTGATATTTCTGAACCGGTAACACAGGCAACCCTTCGTATAGTTAAGGTGTTCTGGGGTTTGGATGCCAACCTGGCATATCGTCGTCATTTCCCGGCGATTAACTGGCTGACCAGTTATTCGCTGTATGTTGACCGTATGACAGACTGGTACAGCAATAATGTGTCTAAGGATTATAATGATTATAGAACTGAGATGATGAAAATCCTCCAGGAGGAAGCGGAGCTAGATGAGATAGTCAGACTTGTAGGTATAGATGCATTATCTCCAAAGGATAGGGTGACTATGGAGGTTGCAAGATCCCTCCGCGAGGATTATTTGCATCAGGATGCATTCCATGAAGTTGATACCTACGCTACATTGAAAAAACAGTATAGGATGCTCAGACTAATACTTGACTATTATCATATGGCGCAGGATGCTGTTAAAAAGAATGTAAAGCTCAATGAGCTATTTGAGTTACCTGTAAGGGCAAAAATTGGCCGTGCCAAATATGTTCTCCAGGATCAGATAGACAGAGAGTATGATATTATTGAACAGGAGTTGTCCAGCCAGATGGATGCGCTACTGTCAAAGGAGGTTGAATAAGCATGCTTAAGGAGTATAGATCTATAGCTGAGGTTGCAGGCCCTTTGATGCTAGTGCAGAATGTAGAAGGCGTGACGTTTAATGAACTTGGAGAGATCGAATTGAGCAGTGGTGAGATTCGCCGCTGTAAGGTGCTTGAGGTTGATGGTTCAAATGCTTTGGTACAGCTGTTTGAGAGTGCTGTAGGCATAAATCTGTCATCGAGTAAGGTGCGCTTCTTCGGGCGCGGACTTGAGATGCCTGTATCAATGGATATGCTGGGACGAGTATTCGACGGCCTTGGACAACCTATAGATGGCGGACCAAATATAATTGCGGACGCTAGATTGGATATAAACGGAGTTCCGATGAACCCAGCAGCACGTGACTACCCATCCGAATTTATTCAGACAGGTGTGTCTGCCATAGATGGCCTCAATACACTGGTTCGCGGACAAAAGCTGCCAATATTCTCAGGCTCAGGCTTGCCCCATTCCCAATTGGCTGCTCAGATAGCCAGACAGGCAAAGGTACTTGGCGGCGACAGCAACTTTGCTGTTGTATTTGGTGCCATAGGCATTACCTTTGAAGAGGCTGATTTCTTCATAAGCGATTTTAAAAGGACAGGGGCTATTGACAGAGCAGTCCTGTTTATGAATTTGGCAAATGACCCTGCAGTAGAGCGTATATCAACACCACGTATGGCATTATCTGCAGCTGAGTACCTTGCATTTGAAAAGGGAATGCACGTACTTGTAATACTGACAGACATTACCAATTATGCCGAAGCGCTGCGTGAGGTTTCTGCAGCAAGGAAGGAAGTACCTGGCCGCCGTGGATATCCGGGTTACCTATATACTGACTTAGCCACCTTGTATGAACGTGCAGGGCGTAAAAGGGGCTATGAAGGAAGTATCACATTGATACCGATACTTTCCATGCCTGAGGATGACAAGACTCATCCCATACCCGATCTCACAGGCTATATTACTGAAGGCCAGATTATTCTTAACCGTGAGCTTTATAAAAAGGGTATTACGCCTCCTATAGATGTACTGCCGTCCTTGTCGCGTTTGAAGGATAAGGGTATAGGCAAGGGCAAGACTCGTGAGGATCATGCAAATACGATGAACCAGCTGTTTGCTGCATACGCCAGAGGCAAGGAGGCTAAAGAGCTTGCTGTTATATTAGGGGATGCTGCGCTGACGGATGTTGATAAGCTGTATGCGAAGTTTTCTGATGCCTTTGAGGCGAAATATGTATCACAGGGGTACGAAGCAGATAGGTCAATAATTGAAACCATTGAACTGGGGTGGGAACTACTTTCCATACTACCTGTGGATGAACTTAAGCGTATTAAGCAGGAGTTCATAGATAAATACATGCCCCAAAAGGTAGAGTGATGTAAATGACTTGCCACAGAAGGCCCCCAAAAGGCAGAGTGAGGCAAATGACCTGCCTCAGAAGGCTCAGTGAAGGAGATAGCAATTTATGGCCCGATTGAATGTGAACCCTACCCGTATGGTACTGACCGGATTGAAAAAAAGGCTCAGGACTGCAAGGAGAGGGCATAAGCTTTTAAAAGACAAAAGAGATGAACTGATGAAGAGATTCCTCGAGATCGTCCGGGAGAACAAAAGTCTCCGGGAGGAAGTAGAAGAGAAGCTCCAGCTTGTTCATTCGCGTTTTGTTATGGCTAGAGCGGAGATGAATACCGAACTGTTGGAGGAAGCACTGATGTTCCCAAAGCAGAAGGTTCAATTAAGCGCATCAACTAAAAACATAATGAGTGTTGATGTACCGGTACTAGAATTCCATACTGAATCTGATGACGACACTGACATTTATCCATATGGATTTGCGAATACGTCAAGCGAGTTGGATGTAGCCATTGCAACGCTTTCCGAGCTTACGCCCACGCTTTTGAAGCTGGCTGAGTTGGAAAAATCGGCTCAGCTACTTGCAGATGAGATTGAGAAGACCCGCCGCAGGGTTAATGCGTTGGAATATGTGCTGATTCCCAATCTCGAGGAGACTATTAAGTATATTGTAATGAAGCTAGACGAGAATGAAAGGGGCAACCTGACTAGGCTTATGAAGGTCAAGGATATGATGCTGGAGCAGGCCCATGGATATAAGGAAAGACAAGTTCAGCAATCATAAGGTTTATGTTTGTCTACGTGACTATTATGTTACTGGCAGATGATCGGTAGATTGTTTGTCAGTTTCATTTTTTTAGGGGATATAGGAAAACTGGCGGGGAATTAGAGTGATAATTACAATAATCAATAACAAAAGAAAGCAAAATGCGTTACACTATGTGTGTGGAAAAATATGAATCAATTCATTTGGGCGCATATGTCTACAAAGAAAATTATTGTATGGAGATAAAGGAATATAGCGATGAAAAAGATTTATATAGTAGGAATTGTTGCAAGCGGGAAAACAACATTTGCCAAAAAACTATCAATGGATCTTGATATTCCATGGCTTGAACTGGATTCTATCGTCAAATATGATGATTCTGAGTATAAAGGGTACAACCAAATGCCTGAACAACAGGTTGAGATTATAAGTGAAATTGACAAAAAGGGGAAATGGATAATTGAGGGTACATATAGGCAATCATGTCATTTTTTATTTGATATGGCAGATACAATCATATTTCTTGATCCACCGCTTTGGAAAAGAAAAATCAGGATATTTACCAGATTTGTAAAGCAGATAATCGGATTGGAAAAGTCCCATTATAAACCAAATTTAAAAATATTAATAAGTATGTATAAATGGACAAATAAATTTGAGAAAAGTAAGCGTGATTTTATTAAAATACTGAGTCAGTATCGTAAAAAGTTGATTATAGTATCAGATGAAGCAGAACTTGATCAAATTGGCAAGTAGTGACAAGGGGATGGGTACATCCATATGTGACAGTACCTCGTCCACTTGTCATACGAGAAGGGCTCTGCGGCTCCAGCTCATTGGTGTCGCGACTGTTAAGATGCTCTATTTCCATTCTTGGCGAGGGGCATAGATTAGTGTAGGTATTTATCTATGTCTTCAGAAAACACCGTCCTCTCTATTAACTAACTTCCTTGGTCAGGTGGAGTTCAGTCACATCTGACTCCCTGAGCGAAGCGAATTGACTATCGTAAAAATCAATTCATTAGTATATAATTTAAAATAAGATTATGGATTCAAGCATATTAATGGGAGGCGAAAATGTTTACTGTCAAACTCAGAGAGCTGATAAAAGAATTTCAGCTTGAACCGATTTGTATGGGGGAATTAGCGGGGGATATAGAGATTACAACATCTGATGTAAATAGGCCCGGTCTTCAGCTATCAGGCTATATGAAGTATTTCGGAGCTGATAGGATACAGATTATCGGAAAGGTGGAAATGACATATTTGGCAAGTATTTCGCCTCAGGAACGGCTCAAGAGGCTGGATGAGTTTTTTGGTACCGGCTTTCCGTGCCTAGTAGTTGCCAGGGATCAGGAGCTTTTTGATGAAATGGTTCAGGTATCTATGAAGCATCAAATTCCTATACTCAGGACCAGCGATATCACATCCAGGTTTATGAGTGGATTGATACGGTATCTCAATGTTATGCTTGCGCCAAGGACATCAGAGCATGGTGTGCTAGTAGAGGTTTATGGCGAAGGAGTGCTTATCCTGGGGGAGAGCGGCGTAGGTAAAAGCGAAACAGCCTTGGAACTGGTGAAAAGGGGACATCGGCTTATAGCTGATGACATTGTAGAAATCAGGCGGGTTTCTGACAGTACATTGCTGGCGTCGGCACCGGAAAATATAAGGCATTTCATTGAAATCAGAGGCATTGGTATAGTTGATGTAAAGAACCTTTACGGAATGGGTTCGGTCAAGCTACAGGAAAATATTAACCTTGTAATAATGCTGGAGCTTTGGAATGACCATAAAATATATGATAGGCTTGGATTAGAGGAACAATATACTGATATACTGGGGATTTCAGTCCCATATCTTGTGATTCCTGTAAGACCAGGCAGGAATCTGGCAATAATCGTGGAGGTGGCGGCAATGAACAACAGGCAAAAAAAGATGGGCTATAACGCTGCCAAGGTTATAAGTGAAAGGTTTATGAAGTTTGACTAAAAAGGATAGAATAGGGAAGCATGAAATAGCTATAAAATGCAGCAAATGAACGTAGCATATGAGCATAGCAGGCGAACACAGCATATGAGCACAGCATATGAGCATAGCAGGCGAACACAGCATATGAGCACAGCATATGAGCATAGCAGGCGAGCACAGCATATGAGCACAGCAGATTAACGCAGCAGAGGAGGAGCGAATTATGAAACTAGTTGCAGATACACATACGCACACCCTATCAAGCGGACACGCATACAGCACTATAACAGAGAATGCGACTCAGGCTAAATTAAACGGCATGGATGCAATTGCAATGACAGACCACGGTCCTGCTATGCGGGGAGCGGCAACTGTCTTGCATTTTGTAAATCTAGATGTTATACCTGAATATATTGAAGGGGTCAGGATATTTAAGGGCGTGGAGGCCAATATAATGGATTTTGCAGGAAGGTTGGATATTCCTGATGCTATACTGGCAAGACTGGAATTTTGCATAGCCAGCTTCCATGATTTAATTACTAAACCGGGCAATGCGGAAGAAAACACTGAAGGGATGGTAAACGCTATCTGCAACCCGTTTGTCGATGCTGTTGGGCACCCAGGTAATCCGGCATTCCAGGTTGATATTGACAAGGTAGTGAGAGCAGCGGCCGAACATGGAAAGCTAATAGAATTAAACAATGGCTCTTTTAGGGTCAGGAAGGGCTCTAGGGAAAATTGCCTCGAGTTCGTTAGAAAGTGCAAAAAGTACGGTGTGAGTATCGCATGCGGTACAGATGCGCATATATCTTATGACATAGGCAAATTCGAGAACATTCTCGATATACTCAGTGAAATCCAGATGCCTGAGGGCTTGATTATAAACACAGACCTTAGTAAATTAGAAAATTATATAAGAGTAAGAAGAACTGTAAAAAAAGCAACAGCTGAGGCGTGGAACGCTGTAATTGATAACTTACAGGCTCAATCTTAGACAATGAGCCGTACTGTATTTCTTCCGAACTTGATGTACTACATTCTATTGTTTTAGATTAAGCAATAGAATGTAGTAAGTGAAAAATGTAATTTAAAAATGCTTATAGCAAGGAGTAGTGCTTTGAATAAGGTTTCCAAAGAAGTTCAAAAGCTATTAAAAAACATTCCTGGTGTAGCTATTTCAGTTGATGAGCCGATGTCCGCCCATACTTCCTTTAGAGTAGGAGGGCCTGCGGATGTGTTGGTTAGACCGACAGACAACAGTAGCCTTTGGGAAATCCTTAGGCTATGTGAAGAAAACCGTGTACAGGTAATGATTATGGGAAATGGCACAAATCTTATTGTCAGGGATAAAGGTATAAGGGGTGTGGTCATTCAGCTGACCGACAACATGAGCGGGTATGAGGTGAATGGTGAAGAAATCCGGGCGGAGTCAGGAATACTTCTGTCAAGGTTATCTAAAATAGCACTGGAGCATGGGCTTTCAGGGCTTGAATTTGCTGAAGGCATCCCTGGAACTCTCGGGGGTGGGGTAACGATGAACGCAGGGGCGTATGATGGAGATATGTCCATGGTGGTCAAAAGTACCGTATACCTTGGAACTGATGGGAAGCACCGAACTCTCAATAATGAGGAGCACTGCTTTGGAAAACGTTCGAGCATCATACAGACTGGGGTAGGAATAGTCCTAAGTAGTGTTATCAGTCTAAAAAAAGGCTGTCGGGAAGAGATAAAGGAAAAAATGAAGGAATTTCATACTAGAAGGAAAGGGAAGCAGCCTTTGGAACTACCAAGTGCAGGCAGTATATTTAAAAGGCCTGAGGGCTATTTTGCAGGTAAGCTTGTACAGGATTGTGGCCTTAGGGGCTTCAGGTTAGGCGGAGCAGAGATTTCCAGCCTTCACTGTGGATTCATTGTGAACACAGGTGGGGCAACTGCCAGTGATGTAATAGCTCTGATTAGGCATATACAAGACAGGGTATCTGATGAA
The DNA here is from genome assembly GCA_964512095.1 of uncultured Oscillospiraceae bacterium. Lineage (GTDB taxonomy): Bacteria > Bacillota > Clostridia > Acetivibrionales > DTU013 > DTU013. The sequence continues at coordinate 47,218 of CAZEIH010000008.1, read as the reverse complement.
TATGGCGTGAAGCTACAAACAGAAGTTAAAATTGTCGGAGAAGAATAGAGAGGTCTAGATATGAGATTTATTGTTATTACAGGGATTTCCGGAGCAGGTAAGAGCCTCGTTGCCAATTATCTTGAGGACGCAGGCTTCTTTTGTGTGGACAATATGCCACCGCTACTAATACCAAAAATAGCGGAGATTTGTTCCCAAAGCTATAAAAAGATGGATAAGATAGCGGTAGTTATTGATATACGCGGAGGGGAGCTTTTAAATGATCTCTTCCCCGCACTGGAAGCCTTGATTGCTGACGGACACTCCTTTGAGATATTTTTCTTGGAGGCTTCCGACCAGGTTGTCATAAAGCGGTACAAGGAGTCCCGACGCTCCCACCCCCTTGCCCAGGAGGGCAGGCTGCTAAAAGGCATATCTGAAGAGAGGGTAGTGCTTCAGAAGATTAAGGATAAGGCTGATTACGTAATTGATACATCTAGTCTTACGCCTAAGCAGCTTAAGGAATCAATAAACGGAATTATAGGACAGGATAATGGTTTTAAGGGCTTGATAATTAACATAATTTCCTTCGGCTTTAAATATGGGGTGCCTATAGAGTGTGACCTAGTATTTGATGTTAGGTTCATACCCAATCCCTACTATATTGAAACCATGAAAAGGCAAACAGGAAAGCAAGAAAATGTGAAGGAATTTGTTCTGGGCAAGCCAGAGACAGTAGAGTTCCTTGATAAAATAAACTCCATGCTGGATTTCCTTATACCAAATTACGTTAAGGAAGGTAAATCACAGCTTGTTATTGGCATAGGATGCACAGGAGGAAGGCACCGCTCCGTTGCTATTGCAGATGAATTGCAGAGAAATTTGAAGGAAAAGCAGCACAGGACAGTAATTGAACATAGGGATATTGACAAGGATGGCAGGAGCGCTGGTAGATGATAATTAGCGACTGGAAGGATAGAGATGGTATTGTTGATACGTGCATTGTGAATAATTCGCTTATTCCCGAGAATTTAAAGAAAAAATATCATAACGATGGCGCTGACCAGGTCCTAATTGACCGTGAAAGGATAAGTGCAGCAGGTATCATGATTATTGAGGGCGATTATGCTTCTTTGAAGAACAATTTGGTGAGGCATGATCCCCAAAAGCTTGCTAAAGCTGTGATTGAAGCAGTCAAAAATGACGTGAGGGCCTGTGACTAGAGTAGGTCTGTTAATTGTACATATACTAGGAAGTAGTTTGTCAGGCTGATGGGCATGGGTTTGAAATATGGTAAAGTTTATCATGAATGGAGGTAGTTCCTTGAGGTTTGGAAAATCAGAGTGGTGTAGCTGGGACAGGGGCATAGAACGAGAGTGGCTCCTTACCAATGGAATAGGTGGTTTTGCTTCATCAACAATAATCGGAGGAAACGCAAGACGGTACCATGGTCTTCTTGTTGCGTCGTTGAACCCTCCTGTGGAAAGGCATCTGATACTTTCCCAATTGCATGAGATGATATCGATAAGTGGCAGGGAATATCCACTGCATTCATTTTCTACTGGAGGCTATATAAACAAAGGCTATCTAAACCAGCAAAGCTTCCAAATGGATTCTTTACCGTCATACACATACAGTGTTGGCGATGTTATAGTGGAAAAAACAGTATCACTGGTGTATGGAGAAAACACTGTTTTAGTAATGTACCGTCTAAGGACGGCAACAGAGAAGGTTACGATAAAAATCGCTCCTTTGGTGAATTTTAGAGATTATCACAGTGATTCTTCTAAGCACCATATGGTATTTAGTCAAAAAGCAGGTAGTAGTCATACGCTAATCAAGCCCTATGAGCACAGTTTGGATATTCTTCTTGGCTGTCCTGGGAGTAAATATGAAGCAGCAAGGGACAGGTACTTTGAGGGAATGTATTATGATATTGAGCAGGAAAGAGGCCTCAGAGCATATGAGGACCACTATATTCCTGGCGTTTTCAGTATTGAGGCCCAACCGGATAGTGACATTAGCTTCTTTGTTGTTTGTACAGTTATTGACGGAGCTAAAGGCTCGAAATGTAATAGTGGTAGCCATGAGGACACATATGGCAAATATTTAGAACCTGATTATGGAAGGATGTCTATAGAGGCTGAAAGGGCCAGACTTCAAAAGCTTACGGAAGGTTGCAAGGATGAGTTTCACCGAGGCTTAGTAAGAAGTGCAGACCATTTTATAGTAAACCGGCGTTCCACCAACTCTAAGACCATTATGGCCGGCTACCCATGGTTTACAGACTGGGGCAGGGACGCTATGATATCCCTGAGAGGCTTGACACTGGCTACGGGACGCTATGAGGATGCTGCAAATATACTTTCTACATTCAGTGAGTATATTAAATATGGACTTGTACCCAATATGTTTCCCGATGAGGGTGGAGAGCCGGGATACAACACCGTTGACGCTGCCCTGTGGTATTTTGAAGCTGTTTACAGATATGTTGAAGAAACAGGTGACCTTGAATTAGTGAAGTCCGGGTTATATGATTCAATGCTACAGATTTATAACGCTTACCGAAATGGCACGCTACACAATATCCATATGGAGAGCGACTGCCTTATAATTGCCGGAAACGTAGATACCCAGCTTACCTGGATGGACGCTAAGGTTGGGAATACGGTATTCACGCCTAGACATGGCAAGGCTGTAGAAATTAACGCGTTATGGTATAATGCTCTTAAAATAATTGAAATGATATCGTCAAAGCTTGGTTTTGATTCCGATGAATTCGCCTCTCTGGCTAGCGATGTGAAAAGCAATTTTGTCAAGGTTTTCTGGAATGAGGAAGGGAAATACTTATACGATGTTGTCAATGAGGGCTATAAGGATGACAGTGTAAGGCCTAACCAGATATTTGCCGCCGGTCTGACCTATCCGGTTATAGAAGGAGCCAAAGCGAGATGGGTAGTGGAGAAGGTGTGGAAGGAGCTCTATACAGCCTATGGGCTTAGGAGTCTTTCGCCTCACTCAGATAGATACATGAATTATTATGTAGGAGACCGGTACCAAAGGGATTCGGCTTATCACCAGGGCACGGTATGGACATGGCCGATAGGCTATTTTGTTACTGCATTTAGCAGGACCTTTGGAAAAGAAGAAAAATACACCGATATGCCCAAGGAGTTTTTAGAACCATTTAGGGATCACATTACCCACGCATGTCTAGGGAGTATTTCCGAAATATTTGACGGCGATGAACCCTTGGCTCCAAGGGGATGCTGCGCGCAGGCCTGGAGTGTTGCCGAGGTGCTGTGGACCTATGAAAAGAAGTACAAGTGAAGAATTCGATGTTTGTACAGGAGGTTTTTGGAGGTGATAAGGTGTCTTTTTCATCAACAGTAAAAAACGAGCTATGCAGGCTTGAAGACATAAAAGATTGCTGTTTAGCGACAGGGCTGGCAGCTGTTGTCAGACTTAACGGTGCAGTTGCTTCTGCCCCCGCCGGAGGCTATAATATTAGAATCACTACAGAAAATGCTGCATTTGCCAGATGGATATATAGTAGCACTAGAAGGCTTTGCAATATCTCGCCGGAGGTTATGATACGAAAAAGCAGAAAGCTGAAAAAGCATGTATCATATATGCTTTTCATAACGCCAACATTAGGTTCTGCAGAACTGCTTAAGCGTATTGGGGTGTCAGTTTCATCTGAAGACTCAGGTCAGGCACTGGAGCTTGTAATACCCCAAATGGATTCTATACAGGAGAAGTGCTGTATAAAGGCATATCTAAGAGGGGCTTTCCTGGCAGGAGGCTCTATAAGCGATCCAGAAAAAACCTACCACTTGGAGCTTACCTCCCGTACTATTGGACAAGCTCGGGAAATAAAAAGCTTGCTGAGCTGTTATGAAATCAATGGCAGGATAATAAAGAGAAAGGGAAGCTATGTTACATACCTAAAAGAAGGAGAAAACATAGTTGATTTCCTGAACATTGTTGGAGCCCATGTAGCTTTGATGGAGCTAGAAAATGTCCGTATACTAAAGGGTATGAGAAATACTGTAAACAGGATTGTAAATTGTGAAACTGCAAATCTTGAAAAGACAGTAAATGCATCTGTCAGACAGGTGGATAACATAAAATATATCAGAAATAACGTAGGCTTCGATAGCCTGCCTACTGGGTTGAGAGAGATAGCAGAGTTGAGGCTGCAATACAGTGATGCAAGCCTTACAGAATTGGGACAGCTTCTTACACCTCCGTTAGGTAAATCAGGTGTGAATCATAGACTTAGAAAAGTGGATGAAATCGCAGATAAGCACCGTCAAGGCCGTAGCAATCTTAAAAAATAAATGTCGAAAGAAAGTCAGCATTATTACAAATCTTACCAAAATTCTTTGAAGGGATTTCCAAGTATTTGAAGAAATATAAATTAAGCAATCACTTGGATTTTGGGGGGATTACATTGGAAATTAGATTTACCAACAGGGGGTCTACGCTTATAGCTACATTTATTGGTGAACTTGATCACCATTTTGCTGAATACGCCCGGAACAAAATCGAAAGAGAGATTTTAAAGGCTACTACGCGAAATGTGATATTTGACCTGTCGGGGTTGAGCTTTATGGATAGTTCGGGCATAGGTGTGCTGGTGGGAAGGTATGCAAATATAAGAAAGCTTGGGGGAAGGGCGGCAATTATTTGCAGGAATCAAAAAATTCTTCATATTCTTGAAATTTCGGGGATATTGAAGCTTATGGCAATCTATGAAGAGCTGGACCACGCAGTAAGTGCGCTACTTATAGCATGATGACATTGACAGATATGAAATTACAGTATGGAGAAATTAAAGGGGAGAGTATTAGTATGCAGCCTGTTAATGAGATGAAACTGGAATTTATGAGTAAGTCAAATAATGAAGCTTTTGCTAGGGTAGTAGCAGCTGCTTTTATCTCCCAGCTCGATCCGACAATCGATGAATTGGCTGATATTAGAACAGCAGTCTCAGAAGCGGTTACCAACGCGATTATACATGGCTATGAAAGCAAGACAGGCGTTATTACGATGATATGCCGCCTGTATGAAAATAGTATAGAGATTGAAATATCCGATGAAGGCAAGGGAATTGAGGACATTGAGATGGCAATGCAGCCCTTGTATACTTCCAAGCCGGAGATGGAGCGTTCGGGTATGGGATTTACTGTGATGGAGAGCTTTATGGATATGATAAAGGTCAGATCTAAGCTGGGAGAAGGTACTACAGTTATGCTATGCAAGTCCTTTGGGGCTAAAGACAAATCATAATAACAGCACGGGATTTATTTTTTTTGCGTTAAACAGTAAAAAAGTGGCAATAATAGAAAATAAAGAGGTTGTCACATTTATTTTACAAATGCTGCCTTCATAGGTGGGGGAAAGGTATAGATTTATGAGTGTTGATCCGTATGAGGGTAAAGATTCACTAGAACTTATTTCTTTGGCCAGAAACGGTGACAGGAATGCCCAGGGGTTGCTGGTGGAAAAGAATATAGGCTTGGTTTGGAGTATTGTGCGGAGATTTCAGAATAGAGGCCACGAAACGGAGGACATATTTCAAATCGGTTGTATTGGCCTTATAAAGGCAATAAACAAGTTTGACATGTCTTTTGATGTCAGATTCTCAACCTATGCTGTACCCATGATCATAGGAGAGATAAAGCGGTTTCTAAGGGATGATGGAATTATAAAGGTGAGTAGGTCACTGAAGGAAATAGCCAATAAGGTTCGGGTAATTAAGGAAGTGTTAGGTAAAGAATTTGGCAGGGAGCCCACAGTAAACGAAATGGCACAGCGCCTGAATATTGATGTAGAAGAGCTCGTCATGGCAGTTGAGGCAGGCCATTCGCCTGAGTCTTTGTTTAGTCCCGTTAGTGAGGGAGAAAACTCATCACTTTTGCTTATTGACAGATTACATAACGGCTGCAATGACGACGAAACTGATATCATAGATAGGATCGCCCTTAGAGAGGTTATGGAAACACTCAAGCCAAGAGAAAAACAAATAATAATACTCAGGTATTTTAAAGAAAAAACCCAGGTTCAAATAGCGAATATGCTAGGAATATCACAAGTTCAGGTATCCAGAATTGAGAAGAAGATTCTGGAGGATATTCGCAATCGCATAAATATCAACTAATCTGTCACACAAGTGATTCCTTATTCTTGATAATAATTAACACAATTTTTCTGTATACTTCGTTTTTATTATTCCAATAATAAAAATGAAAATAGAAAAAATCGGGGGTGTTAAGAATGCTAACCGTAATAAGCAGGAATAAGGCTTTTTTTATTATCCTTGGGATAGTTGTACTGGTTACATTAGTTTGGCTGTTATTATCAACTCAAAGCAATGGTAAGGTCCCTTCCAATGGAGTTTTTGTGTATGTCATGGAAGGGGGAGCTAATTGATGCAAAAGGTGTTAACAAATGATGAGTATAGGAAATATGTTGATAAAGTTTCTCCAAATTCTAAAACAATGAGAAATGTTTTAAGAGCATACTTAGTAGGAGGTTTGATTTGTATGCTAGGCCAGTTTTTTTTGAATTCCTTCAAGCAAATGGGTCTTACTCAGGAAATTGCCGCTTCGCTTACTTCTATTGTTCTGATATTTTTGGGAGTAGCCTTTACGGCGCTTGGCTTGTATGACGAGCTTGGTAAGTTTGCAGGGGCAGGGTCCATTGTTCCAATAACAGGATTTGCAAATTCAATAGCATCACCTGCCATTGAATACAAAAGTGAAGGTTATGTACTCGGAATTGGCGCAAGGATGTTCCTTATAGCAGGCCCTGTGCTTGTGTATGGTGTATCGATTTCTATAGTAGTCGGAATTATTCATTACCTAATGCGGTTTTAAGTGAATATAGCCGAATACGGATATTCATCCCTGTATTTCGCAATAAGGAGAAGGAGGAATTGATATGCTGGAGAAAAGAGTGGGCAAGCAGACTGTTAAGCTGCAAAATCCGCCTGCAATAGCGTCATCAGCTTCCATTGTTGGACCTAAGGAGGGGAAAGGACCCCTTGCAGGATATTTTGATGAAGCTGTGGACGATGAACTCTGGGGTGAAAAAAGCTGGGAAAAGGCAGAAGCCAAATTTATGAGGGAGGCATTGTCCAAAGTTGTTTCTAAGGCTTCTATGGCTGTAAATGGCATTGATTATGTGGTTGCGGGTGATCTTATGAACCAATGTATTGCCGCAAGTTTTGGCCTACGGGAATCAAATTTGCCATTTTTCTGTGTCTATGGAGCATGCTCCACCATGGGAGAGGCCATGAGCTTAGGTGCAATCCTAATAGACGGAGGCTTTGCGGCAAATGTTGCATGCCTGACCTCCAGCCACTTTTGTTCAGCGGAGAAGCAGTTCAGGTTTCCTCTTGAGCTTGGTTCACAAAGACCGCCTACTGCCCAACGGACTGTTACCGGTGCAGGCGGTGTGCTTCTAGCAGCTGAAGGTGCCGGTCCTTTTGTTACCGGGATAACTACTGGAAAAATAGTTGATATGGGAATAAAGGATCAGAATAATATGGGGGCTGCAATGGCACCTGCAGCTGCGGATACTATCTATGCACACTTTGAAGATACCGGACTGCCTCATGATTATTACGATATGGTAGTCACAGGAGACTTGGGCTTTGTTGGAAATGAAATACTAGATAGTATGCTCTCATCGAATGGTATACGTATTGGAAGCATTCTCAATGACTGCGGCATGATGATCTATGATAAAAAGCAGGATGTTCATGCAGGTGGTAGTGGATGTGGCTGTGCCGCCACTGTTTTTGCAGGTTTTTTGCTTGATGGATTGAAAAAAGGAAGGCTTCAAAAAATCCTTTTTGTACCCACTGGTGCTCTTTTGAGTCCAATAAGTGTCCAGCAGGGTGAAACCATACCGTGTATTGCTCATGCTGTCGCAATAGAGAATAATATTGGAGGAAATTGATAATGAATCAAGGGTTTATGTCATATATTAATGCATTTCTAATCGGTGGCTTGATTTGTGCTATAGGCCAGATCTTGCTTGATAAGACTAAGCTGACATCTGCAAGGATACTGGTGCTCTTTGTGTCATTAGGCGTTATATTAACAGGCCTTGGATTGTATCAGGGTGTTGTAGACGTAGGAGGGGCGGGAGCTACTGTGCCTTTAGTCGGATTTGGCTACAGCCTGGCTAATGGAGTGTTCAAGGATGTGGATAAATATGGATTAATTGGTGCATTCACAGGGGGAATCAGAGCCACCGCCGCCGGTGTTGCAGCAGTAATTTTTTTCTCCTACCTTGCTGCTGTGGCATTTAAGCCTAAGGCAAAAAGCTGATGGTTAGATGAATGGAACGAATAAGAGTAATAATTGTAACCGATGGAGATATGTCTGCAAAGGCTGCTGTTGAAAAAGCGGCGTCGAATATTGGCGCTCGCTGCATTTCGTCATCCGCCGGCAATCCAACAGTACTTTCCGGTGAGGAAATAATCAGCAGGATTATGAAAGCCCCATATGATCCAGTGGTAATTATGGTGGATGATAAGGGTGCTGTGGGAAAGGGCCGGGGCGAGTCAGCTATGGCTATGGTTTTGAAATGTAAAGCACTGAAGGTAATCGGAATCCTTGCCGTTTCATCCTACGGCAAGGATTGCTATGGGGTGCATGTAAATTGCTCTGTGACGAGAGAGGGTAATGTTGTATACACAGCTGTTGACAAGCATGGTGTAGAGATGAATACTAATAAATTGTGCGGAGATACACTAAGCATATTGAATTCTAGGGATGATATTTTTATTGTTGGGATTGGTGATCCTGGTAAGATGCAGTACAGTGATGATATTCTTAGGGGCTCTCCTGTGACTACGAAGGCAATGAATATTATATTGGAGCATGATGATATGTAGCCTGCGTAGGTTTGTCCTATAGAGGTCGGCGTCTTCTGAAGACATAGATAAACCAAAAATAAGCTAAAAAGAAGGAGTTTGTGTACCGATATAGAAATATAACAAGGACATTAATAATTCATTTAGGGATGAGGACACACAAATGAATATAGAATACATCAATCCATTCATTGAAGCAAGTCAAACAGTACTAAAACAGATTGCAAACCTTGATGCAAAATTGGGGAAGGTATTTCTAAAGTCAGCACCTTACAGGAGCGAAGATATTATTATTATGGTAGGTCTGACGGGTAAGATGCGGGGTCAGGCGAATTTTTCCATGTCTAAGGCCTTCGCTTTAAAAATTGTTTCACACATGATGATGGGCATGCCTGTCACAGAATTTGACGAGATGACGAAAAGCGCCATTTCAGAATTAGCCAATATGATTATGGGAAATGCAGCTACTATTTTGTACAACAGAGGCATCAATATAGACATAACGCCACCATCCTTGCTAATGGGTGAGAATATGCAGATTACACCAAATAAAATGAAAACAATTTGTATCCCGCTACTTGTAGGGGAAGACACTATAGTGCTTGATATATCCACAGAGGCGTAGGTTAAATAGGCTTAAGAAAGCTGTGAGTTCACCTCCAGCTTTTTTATGCTTATCCATGTTTTCAAAAGACGCTGAGCTCTATAGGTTGGCAACTACCTTGATCAAACGCCACGTTTAGGCGTGGCGCACAGAGTGTAGCGTAGGGCAAATTCATTTCGCCCGGAAATTGACCATTTTGTATGTAATTACAGATAAAGATAAAATTTGAGGAGGGTATATAGCATGAAGGGAGCCTTTTATACCGGTAAATATAGAAACCTGTTCAAGGAATTTGGCTATAATGAAGAGGACATCGCCCAGAGAGTTGAAGATACATGGCAACAGGTTTTTTATGGAGATGAGGACACAAGGATTTACTATCCGGTTGGTGATGATATGGGCTACCTTATTGATACCGGAAACAATGATGTGCGCACAGAAGGTATGTCCTATGGAATGATGATGTGTGTACAGCTGGATAAAAAGGATGAATTTGACCGTATTTGGAAATGGTCATGGAAATATATGCAGCATAAGAGAGGCAGATACAAAGGATACTTTGCCTGGTCCTTGAACACCCATGGAACTAGGATGGCAGAGGGTCCTGCTCCTGATGGAGAGGAATTTTTTGCAATGGCATTGTTTTTTGCTTCACAGCGTTGGGGAGACGGCTCGGAGCCTTTTGACTACAGTGTTCAAGCAAAGCACATATTGAGAGAATGTGTACATAAGGGTGAGAATGGAAGGGGGAATCCAATGTGGGATCCTTCAAACAAGCTTATTAAGTTTATTCCAGAAGTGCCCTGGACTGATCCATCCTACCATTTGCCACATTTTTATGAGCTGTTCTCCATAATGACAGATCCCCAAGACACTGATTTCTGGCATGAAGCGGCAGAGGCCAGCAGGGAATACCTGAAGAAAGCATGTCATCCCGTCACCGGTCTAGCGCCTGAGTATGCAGAATATGATGGCACACCTCACAAAGCAGAATGGGATTATGGACATCATCATTTCTATAGTGATTCATACAGGGTGGCAGCTAATATTGGACTTGATTATGAGTGGTTTGCTAAGGATGAGTGGCAGAGACTAGAAGCCGACAGGATCCAGGCGTTTTTTGCTCCTATGGGTAGCAATGCGGATTATCGCATTTACGTGATTGACGGGACACCCTTGGAGGAGAAGGCACTTCATCCGGTAGGGCTTATTGCCACTAACGCTATGGCGTCACTGGCTGCCACCGATAATGAGAATTCCAGGAAGTGTGTGGATCTGTTTTGGAATACACCTGTTCGGACAGGGGTAAGACGCTATTATGATAACTGTCTGTATCTTTTTGCCATGCTTGCCTTGAGTGGGAATTACAGGGTATGGAGGTCATGAGGGAGTGACACTATCAACTCTGAGGCCTTACCCGGCTCGCTAATTACGGTTATTTGCCCTTGATGCTTATCCAATATGCTTCGGCTGATGGAGCAAATAATGAAGCTGAATGGGCAGAAACCTGAGAGTGAGAAGCTGCAAAGCCATGAACAGCAATTTCATATGTGATGGGGATATTGAGAAAAGTACTGCAGAAAGTGTGGGGGAAGCAATAATGGTTAATATGCTTTTGTCGATATGTCTATTCTAAGCCTCCCGTCAAGGTCCCACCAGCTCCATCGACATCATTTTTGTCTACTCAAGGCACGTTGAGTGCGTGGTATTGATAAGTGCGTCCAGCGAGGCTGGCAAATGCTAACAGGTGAAAGTCCTGTAGTGGTACAGTAGGGCAGCCACTTACTCAGTACAGTCGCCGGACAAGCTGATCATCATATTTAGTGAGAGGTCTGGCCTCGTTTGACGCTTACCTTGCTTCTTGGCGGCAATCTTTTCTAATCAGCCACAAAATTACCCAAAAGTTATTGACATATGCCATAAACGGTGTATAATAAGAATAGCTGGCATATGCCGAAAACCATAATGGTCATCAGGGATAACCGGAGGACGCTCTGGTCATTTTTGATTAGGATGGAGGTGACAAATTATGGCGAGACCAATAAAGTGGAGAAAAGTTTGCTGCTTGCCTGAAAGCAATAGATATGGGCCTCTTGATTCACCTGCTGATGCAAAAAATCATGTAAACATGACTGTTGACGAGTATGAAACCATAAGGCTTATCGATTTAGAGGGCTTTAATCAAGAGGAGTGCGCCAAGCAAATGAATGTTGCTCGTAGCACCGTTCAAGGCATTTATATCGAGGCTAGAAAAAAGCTGGCTGAGTCTTTAGTAAATGGGAAGGTGCTATCAATTGAGGGCGGTGAATATCGGCTTTGCGAAGGAATTGGGAATGGATGTGGCCGTGGCTGTCATAGGCATAGGCGTGGCAGATAATATACAGATGCTGAAGGAAGCTAGTGTGGCTTTAGGAGGACTTCCTGAGGATAGGGTTCAGCGCTCAAATTTACGTGTGAGCATGCTATGCAATGCAATTAAAGTTTCTTTAAACAGAATGGAGGATTTTTATGAAAATAGCAATTCCAGTAGATGAGAAAACCTTGGAGTCCAACGTATGTGCATCCTTTGGACGCACTCCCTACTTTCTTATTTATGATGTAGAAACTAAGGAAAGTATAATTATTGATAACAGTGCAGCCGCAAGCACAGGCGGTGCCGGGATTAAAGCTGCACAAACGATAGTAGATAACAAGGTAAATGCTTTACTCACCCCCCGCTTAGGAGAAAATGCTGCTGACGTGCTAAAATCCGCTGAAATCAAAATTTATAAAACGGCAAGCGGTTCAGCCAAGAATAACATTGATGCTTTTATTGCCGGTAAACTTCCTTTGCTGGATAAAATTCATGCAGGATTTCATGGGCACGGAGGAAATTAATATGAAAATAGCCGTGCTAAGCGGCAAGGGCGGCACAGGGAAAACACTAGTATCGGTGAATTTAGCTGCGGCAGCGAAAGCATCCACATATATTGACTGTGATGTAGAAGAGCCAAATGGGCATTTGTTTTTTAAGCCGGAAGGAATTTCGGAAGAAGAAATATCAGTAAAGATTCCAAATGTAAATAACGAACTGTGTAATGGCTGTCGGAAATGCGTTGATTTTTGCAAATTTAATGCCCTTGCCTATATTAAAAATAAACTGATTGTTTTTGATGATGTATGCCATTCTTGCGGTGGCTGTATCTTGGTTTGCACTGAAAAGGCACTGACAGAGAAAGCAAAGGTCATTGGTAAAATTCAGAAAGGAACTTCAGACCAGGTAGCGATATACACAGGAATACTAAATACTGGTGAAGCCTCGGGCATTCCTATCATTAAGAAGCTACTTGCTGAGAAAAATCCAGAATCAAATAAGCAGACTATTATTGACTGTCCTCCGGGAAGCGCCTGTATTGTAATGGAAAGCATCAAAGATGCGGACTATTGTATATTAGTGGCTGAGCCTACATTGTTTGGTGTGCATAACCTCAATATGGTATACGAACTGGTCAAGTTGTTTAATAAGCCATTTGGGGTGGTTCTTAACAAATGTTTGAAAGAAGAAAACCCGGCGGAGAAGTTTTGTTTAGAAAAGAATATAAAGATTTTAGGCCGGATTCCATTTGACAATAAACTTGGAACCTTGAACTCGAATGCGGAAATTGCTGTTAATAGAAATGAAGAATACCGGGAATTGTTTTCTGCTCTGCTTAATACTGTGACAAAGGGGGTGCAGCATGAAACAACTACTAATCCTTAGCGGTAAAGGCGGCACTGGAAAGACCACAATAGCAAGTGCATTTATAAAGCTTGCTGACGCTAAAGCATATGCGGATTGTGATGTAGATGCACCTAACCTGCACCTAATAACCGGGTGGAATGTTGAACCGGAAAAAACAGACTATTATGGGTTGCCAAAAGCGGAGATAAATCTGGAACTGTGTATCCAATGCGATAAGTGCAGGCAAAACTGCCGATTTGACGCGATCAAAGCAGAGTCGCACTATAAGGTTGATCCTTTTGCATGTGAAGGCTGCGGCGTTTGCGCATATGTTTGTCCTGTGGAAGCGATAACTATGATACCGGCAGTGGCTGGAGAATTGATGCTGTATTCTGATGGAGAAAAAGTATTTTCAACAGCGCAACTAAAAATGGGCAGTGGTACCTCCGGAATGCTTGTAACTGAGGTAAAAAAACAAATGAAGGCGGCAACAGTTGATACTGAGCTGGCCATTATTGATGGATCTCCTGGAATAGGCTGTCCTGTCATCGCATCACTTAGCGGTGTGGATATGGTTTTGATAGTCGCAGAACCTTCCATATCAGGTATCAGCGATATGGAGCGCATCATAAATACAGCAGCCAAATTCGGAACAAAGATAGCGGTATGTATCAACAAATATGATACCAACATTGAAAACACAGAAAAGATTGAAGAGTTTTGTAAAAAACAAGGGCTGCCTTTTATTGGCAGGATACCCTTTGACTCTAGCGCAGTAAAAGCTATTAATAATGGCAAAACCATTGTAGACATTGACTGCATATCGGGGACAGCCGTAAAAGAGCTTTATCACAAGACAATGAATCTATTTTTTGAAAAAGGTGGTAGCATCGATTATTTGTCAGCAGGTAGTGAAATTACAATATAAAATAAAAGGAGCATGAAAATGAGCGAAAATTGCAATCAAAGCTGTGGCAGTTGTGCGGAGGACTGCTCAGAAAGAAAAGAACAAAAAACGGACTTCTCCGAAAAACTGCACGAGATGAGCAGTGTAAAAAAGGTTATTGGTGTTGTCAGTGGCAAAGGAGGAGTCGGCAAGTCACTTGTTACTTCTATGCTTGCAGTTACCATGAATAGAATGGGTTATCGTGCCGCTATTCTGGATGCGGATGTTACTGGGCCTTCTATCCCAAAAGCCTTTGGTATCAGGGAGAAAGCCTCAGGCAGTGAATTAGGTATATTCCCTGTTAAGACCAAGACCGGTATTGATATTATGTCTATTAATTTGCTTTTAGAGAATGATACGGATCCAGTTGTCTGGAGAGGGCCTATTATTGCTGGTACAGTAAAGCAGTTTTGGACAGATGTAATTTGGAGCGATGTAGATTATATGTTCATCGATATGCCACCAGGAACCGGAGATGTTCCACTTACGGTATTTCAATCCATAGCTGTTGATGGGATTATCGTTGTGACATCTCCCCAGGAGCTTGTATCCATGATTGTTTCAAAGGCTGTTAAGATGGCTGAGATGATGAATATTCCCATTATCGGTCTGGTGGAAAACATGTCATATTTCAAATGTCCTGATAACGGCAAGGACTATCAAATATTTGGTGAGAGCCACATTGAGGAAATTGCTGATAAACATAATTTAAAGGTTCTTGCTAAATTACCTATTGACCCAAAAATTTCGGCTGCTTGTGACAAGGGTATGATAGAGCTTTTCGATGGTAATTGGCTTGAGCCGGTTGCAAAAATATTAGAAAAAATGGAGGAAAACTAAAATGATGAAAGTAGCTGTGGCAAGTGAGAACGGAATGGTGACAGAGCACTTTGGACATTGTGAAGGATTTATAGTTTTTGATACCGAAAATAAACAAATTGTTAAAAGTGAAACCATTGCTAACCCCGGACATAGACCTGGATTTTTACCTAATTTTCTTGCTGATCGTGGTGTAAATGTCATCATTAGCGGTGGCATGGGCGGAGGTGCTGTTGAGATTTTTAATGAAAGGAATGTTGAGGTTGTTGTTGGAGCAAGAGGAAATGCCAAAGCAGCGGTAGAAGCGTACCTTCAGGGCTCTCTTAAATCTACCGGTTCCGTTTGTCATGAACATCAGCATAATGATGAATGTGGTGACTAGTAACGCTGTAGGCAGCTTCTATATAGCACATCCCGTTGCTCAAATTTTCAATTAATGAGGAGTATTGTTTATGAAAAACATCGGTATAGCCGGTAGTATATACCAAACTATGCCGATGCTTTTTGGGAATTGAAACTCTCTAAGTTAAACTCCCATTACCGGGGCTTTTTAGAGTACGTGCTTGTGTAGCATTTGCTATTTAGGCTTTTTCAAACTGTCGTGGACTGATCTGATAGCCCTTTTGATTGCGTCAGCCTGTTCCATTGTAATTGTGCCATCCTCTACCAGGTCCTTCAGCACGCCCTGCCTTTTCTTTAAGGCATTGTCTTCTTTCCCCCTTTTGCCCTTGTGGGGGCCTTCCTTTTTAAGCTCCTTGTGATTCTTTTTAAGCTCCTGGCGTTCCTTCTCAAACTGGGCTCGTTTAGCCTCAAATGCCTTAATTACAGCGTCTTCTTGCTCCTGTGATATGGTGCCTTCCTTTACTAGTGTGTCAAGTGCATTTTTGACCTTGTCCTGAATCTGGGCTTGATTGACCGGAGTCTGTAAACCAGTGGCGGCTTCATTATAAAAACAGCCGGAGCCATTGCCTGTGGCTGCAAGGGAGAATGTCGCCGACAAAGAGATGGTCATGGCGCATAAAACACCCGCCATCATTTTTTTGTAGAACAAGATGCATCACTCCTTTGTAGAAAATTTTATGCTTCCAGTCTATTTTCTACATTGGAGCTTGCATATATAGTAGCAATTTATGTTAATCAGAATTGCCATTTTTAAAGCCGCGGCTGTTATACTCAAACCGCGGCTTTAAACTGCTTTCTACCAAAAGTCGCGGCGGTTATACCCAGCCACGGCTTTTAACTGCCTGCGCAACCCGCTTGATAGCAATAACATATGCTGCATCGCGCATAATGAGTTTTTCGCTGACAGACAGCTCATAAACTGATTTGAAGGCCGAGGTCATTTTTGTATCCAGCTTTGTAAGCACCTCATCCTTTTCCCAGTAATAATTCATATTACACTGAACCTGCTCAAAGTAGCTGCAGGTAACGCCACCAGCATTTGCTAGGAAATCAGGCACCAGGAATATCCCACGCTGATTTATTACCTTGTCAGCTTCTGTAGTCGTCGGACCGTTGGCAGCCTCGATTATTATTTTTACCTGATTACTAATCTTATTTACATTTTCAGAAGTTATTTGATTTTCCATAGCGGCAGGAATAATGATATCCACGTCCTGGGCAATCCATGCATCGCCAGGGAGCACTTCATAGCCCAGAGCCTGTGCCTTAACCTTGTCAACAGTGCCGTAGGTATCGGTGATAGCAGTCATCTGCTCGTAGTCTATGCCATCATTTTTATAGAAGGTGTACGCCTTTTTGTCCACATTGTCCCAGCATGAGATAGCCTTGACAATTCCTCCAAGCTTGGAGTACAACGCAACAGCATACTGTGCAACGTTGCCGAAGCCTTGGAAGGAGGCTGTGGTACCTGCTATATCTATATTGAGCTTTTTAAGTGCTTCCCGAAGCACATATATTACACCAAAACCGGTTGCTTCTGTCCTTCCAAGGGAGCCTCCCATTCCTACAGGTTTGCCTGTAATAACTCCTGGGTATCTTCCGCCTGTGATCGCTTCATACTCGTCCAACATCCACAGCATATGCTTTGCGTTAGTCATAACGTCAGGGGCAGGAACATCTGAATTAGGTCCGATATTCTTAACCAACTGGCGTACATAGCCGCGGCACACACGTTCCTGTTCGCGTTCTGACAGGGTACGGGGATCGCATATAACGCCGCCTTTACCGCCGCCAAGAGGTATATCCACAACAGAGCATTTCCATGTCATCCAAAGTGAAAGAGCTCTGATGGTATCAACGGTTTCTTGAGGATGGAATCTGATGCCGCCCTTTGCCGGACCTCTGGCATCGTTGTGCTGAATGCGGTAGCCTTTGAAAATCTTAACACTGCCGTCATCCATTTTCACGGGGATTGAAAAATGGTACTCCCTCATAGGCTGGCGAAGTATTTCTCTTGTTGCCTCATCTAGCTCCAGCTGCGCGGCTACCTTGTCAAACTGTGCTTGCGCGGTTTCGTAGGGATTGTAAGATGTGTTGCTCATAAATAGTCCTCCAATACTTTATTGACTTAACATTAAATTACAACATAAATATGGTTGAATTATACCAACACATAAAAAAGCTGTCAAGAATAGTGTAGCACGACTTAGGTGGATTTCCAGTTAATTTTCAACTTTAGTGAGAGCGAAGGTGTATGATTTATTTTAAAAAGTTTTTTAGAAGGGGTACTATTGTGGTAATATAGAGAAATGAATTAAATGTGCCCAATGCATCTTATTCAATTAACGCATGGCAAAACTGGAGATGAAGAGTTGCCTGTACATATAGTATTAGTTGAACCGGAAATACCACAAAATACTGGAAATATTGCAAGGACTTGTGCGGCTACCGGTGCAGGATTGCATCTGGTAAAGCCTCTTGGATTTTCAATAGACGACCGCTATTTGAAAAGAGCAGGTCTAGATTACTGGGATAAGGTTTTGGTAAGTGTTGCTGATAACTTTGCCCAATTAAGAGAAAGGTATTCTAATACTCAATTTTTTTATGCTTCCACTAAGGCGGGAATTTCATATACTGAAGCGAATTATCCAGAGGACTGCTTCATTGTATTTGGTAAGGAGACCGCCGGTTTACCTGAAACTATTCTGGAAGCCAACAGGGAGCGTTGTATAAGGATACCTATGAGGCATGGTATACGGTCGCTAAATCTATCAAATTCTGTAGCTGTAATATTGTACGAGGTTTTAAGGCAGAATGAATTTCGACACCTAGAGCTTAAGGGCAAGATGGGAATGGAGTGATTTAATTGGTAAACCGGGATAGACTGGTTAATGAATTTCTAGAGCTGACTAGAATTGACAGCGTTTCAAGAAAAGAAAGACAGATGGCCGATAGGCTAAAGGAAAAGCTGAAGGCTATTGGTTATGAGGCTTATGAGGATAATGCCGCAAAGGCCGTTGGCGGAAACGCAGGCAATATTATCTGTACTATAAAGGGGACAAGTAAGGTGCCTGCAATCTTGTTTTCTGCTCATATGGATACAGTTGAGCCTGGCATTGGAAAAAAGCCGGTGGTTGACGGTGATATTATAAGATCTGATGGTACTACAGTTCTAGGAGGAGACGATGTTTCGGGTATTGTGTGTATCATGGAGGCTATTAGGGCATTAAAAGAGAAGGGAATTGAGCACGGTGACATACAGATCGTTTTTACTATTGCCGAAGAGGGTGGGCTATATGGATCTAAAAACCTTGATTACTCAAGAATCTATGCTAAATATGGCTTCATAATGGACAGTAATGGGCCAATTGGTACTGTTGCAGTAAAGGCACCAGCCCAGGATAGGATATTTGTTACAGTGGAAGGCCTGGCCACCCATGCCGGCATTAGTCCTGAGAAGGGAATTAGTGCTATACAAGTGGCAGCCAGTGCTATAACGCGGATGAAGCTTGGCAGGGTAGATTATGAAACCACCTCAAATATTGGAAGTATTATGGGTGGAGGAGAAACCAATATTGTTTGCGACAGGGTGGAATTAGCAGCAGAGGCAAGGAGCCGTGAATTAAGCAAGCTGAATGAACAGACAGCCCATATGAGGGAATGCTTCCTTCAGGCAACAGGAGAACTTGGCGGAAGGGTAGATTTCAGAGCAGACAGGTTGTACCCCTCTTTCAGCATAGCTGACAATGCTCCGATTATGGGTATTCTCAAAAGGGCTACAAAGAGTGTAGGAGTAGAGCTGATTTCCGAAGAGACCGGTGGTGGCAGTGATACGAATATTTTCAATGGCAATGGTATAGAATCTGTTGATGTCAGCACAGGAATGGAAAATGTCCACAGTACTCAAGAATGCATTTCGATAAGTAATATGGTTAAAGCAACAGAGTTGGTGCTTTCAATTATTTGCAGTGTGGAATGAGTGGATGTAATAAGGATTGGTGGGATGGGAGAAGTTATGGAGTTCAGTGAGATTACATTAAACAGCAAGGCGATATTCAACTACTATTTAGGGCAAAGCAAGCTAGAGATATCGGAGTTGACCTTTACAAACTTTTTTGCATGGAGATACTACTACAAGTTTAGGTATAAAGTCATAGGAGAGCTTTTGTGTATAATCGCTGCACCAGGCAGGATTGAACCATTTGCGATGATGCCGATAGGTTGCGTTAATGAAGAGAATTTTGCCCTGGCCTATGAGGAGCTAAAAGGGTATTTCGATGAAAGAGGCTGGAAATTCTGCTTTAGAAAGCTAAATAACAATAGTCTTGAATTTATTAGGAAATATGTATCCTCCCAGGAGAGAATAATATTGGATAGGGACAACAGCGATTACCTTTATGACACGGAGGATTTGATGAATCTTCGAGGGAAGAAATATGATGGCAAGCGTAACCATATAAATAAGTTTAAAAGAAGCTATGAATTTGAATATGTACCGCTTGAGTGTAACCTTCTTGATGAGTGTAGCAGAATTATGGAGGAGTGGTGCGAGGAGAGAGATTGCAAATGCCAAGAAGAAGATGATGATTACTGCGAGAGGAAGGCAAACCTTGAGTTGTTGAGGAATTATAAAACACTGGATTGTAAGGGCGCATTGATAAAAGTGGATGGTGTTTTTGAAGCATTTACTGTTGGAGAAATGCTCAATGACGATACTGCAGTAATACATATAGAAAAGGCCAAAAACTCGATTAATGGACTTTTTACTTTTATTAATCAGCAGTTTGTACACAACGAATGGAGCAATACAAAGTATATTAACAGAGAACAGGATCTTGGTCTTGAAGGAATGAGGAAGGCCAAGCTTTCGTATCATCCGGTAAGAATTATTGATAAGTTTACTGTATACCCTGACCTGTAACTCTTAAAAAGCATACGGCGGTATACTTTTCTATTTTACGGGAGAATATATTGTTGACATATATAGTGTGCTTTTGGAACAAACCGTGGAAGATTGTTAAAAATTTATTCATTTTTTAGCATAAGGTATTGAAAATGTAGCTCAAATAATATAGAATAGTTGTGATTTTGGAAAGTAATAAACATAATTCATATAGGAGGTAATTAGAAAATGGCAGTAAAAATTGGTATTAATGGTTTTGGCAGAATTGGCCGTCTTGTTTTTAGAGCGGCAACTGAAAATCCTAATGTTGAAGTAACGGGTATCAATGATCCGTTTATTGATCTTGAGTACATGGAGTATATGCTCAGATACGATACGGTCCATGGACAGTTCAAGGGAGATATCGCCATAGAAGACGGAAAGCTCGTTGTAAACGGCAAAAAAGTAGCTATATTTGCAGCTATGAATCCAGAAGAAATTCCTTGGAGCGAATGCGGAGCAGAATACATAGTTGAATCAACAGGTGTATTCCTGACTGCTGAAAAAGCATCGGCACATTTTAAGGGCGGCGCAAAGAAGGTTGTTATCAGTGCACCTGCAAAGGATAGCTCACCGATGTTTGTTATGGGTGTAAACAATGACAAGTATACAAAGGATATGAACGTTGTTTCCAACGCTTCATGTACTACTAACTGTCTAGCACCTCTCGCAAAGGTTATTAACGATAACTTTGGTATAGTTGAAGGACTTATGACTACAGTTCATTCCATCACTGCAACTCAGAAGACAGTTGACGGACCCTCCAAGAAAGACTGGAGAGGCGGACGTGCAGCTGCTCACAATATCATACCTTCCTCCACAGGTGCTGCAAAGGCAGTTGGAAAGGTTATTCCTGAGCTTAATGGTAAGCTGACAGGAATGTCCTTCAGAGTACCTACTCTTGATGTATCAGTAGTAGACCTGACCTGCCGTCTTGAAAAGGCTGCAAGCTACGATGAAATCAAGGCTGCTATAAAGAAGGCATCTGAAAACGAGCTCAAGGGTATCCTCGGGTACACTGAAGATGCTGTTGTTTCCTCAGATTTCATTAGCGATTCACGTACTTCCATATTCGATGCTAAAGCAGGAATAGCTCTCAACGACAATTTCGTTAAGCTAGTATCCTGGTATGACAACGAATGGGGTTATTCAAACAAGGTAGTTAACCTTATCGAGTACATGGCAAAGGTTGACGCTGAATAATCGAGGTTTATAAGGACTAATGAAGGTCCACTCTTGCCCTTACCCAAAGTGGGCGGTCAAAGGGTGGACTTTTTTATTATTTACTACTGCCGCCTCAATACAAATCTGCGGCGCATGTAAATTGAAAGGGTGTATATTATGGCATTATATAATAAAAAGTCAATCGAAGACATTGACGTCAAAGGCAAAAGAGTCATTGTAAGAGTCGATTTCAATGTGCCCCAGGACGAAAATGGCGCTATTACTGATGATAAAAGAATAGTGGGTGCTCTTCCAACTATTAAATATCTTGTAAACAATGGGGCAAAAACAATACTGGTTTCACATCTTGGAAGACCGAAGAATGGTCCTGAAGAGAAATTCAGCATGAAGCCCACAGCAGTTAGACTCAGCGAGCTGCTGGGAAGGCCTGTTATGATGGCAGCGGATGTCATAGGGCCGGATGCAAAGGCAAAGGCAGCAGCACTCAAGGATGGCGAAGTCCTGATGTTGGAGAATGTTAGATTCCACAAAGAAGAGACAAAAAATGATTCTGAGTTTGCAAAGCAGCTCTCCACACTTGCTGAGATATATGTAAATGACGCATTTGGTACAGCTCACAGAGCCCATGCTTCTACAGCAGGTTTGGCTGATTATCTTCCTGCAGTATGCGGCTATTTGATTCAGAAAGAGATTGATGTAATGGGCAAGGCTCTTTCGAATCCAGAAAGACCTTTCCTTGCTATACTTGGCGGAGCAAAAGTTTCTGACAAAATCAGTGTTATTGAAAACCTGATTGAAAAGGTAGATTCTCTTATTATTGGTGGGGGTATGGCTTATACCTTCCTTAAGGCAAAGGGCTGCAAAATCGGCGATTCTATTTGTGAAGACGATAAAATCGAGCTTGCAAGGACTTTGCTCAAAAAGGCTGAGGACAAGGGCGTCAATTTACTTCTTCCCATAGGAAGTATTGTGGGTAAAGAGTTCAAGGAAGATACCGAATACAAATATGTGCCCTCTGATGCAATGCCAGACGGTTGGATGGGTATGGATATAGGCTCGCAAACTATAGAATACTTTTCTCATGAGATTAAAAAGGCAAAGACAATAGTGTGGAATGGCCCAATGGGCGTATTCGAATTCGAAAGCTTTGCTACCGGTACTAAAGAAATTGCAAAGGCTGTTGCAGAATCAGGGGCTATATCTATAGTAGGTGGAGGAGACTCGGCTGCAGCAGTTGAACAGTTGGGCTATGCCGACAGGATCACTCATATTTCAACAGGAGGAGGAGCATCACTGGAATTCCTCGAAGGAAAGATTCTTCCCGGGATAGCAGCTTTGCTTGACAAGAACCCCAGAAAAAAAATTGCAGCCGGCAACTGGAAGATGAATAATACTGCCAAACAGGCGGTTGAATTTGTAACAGCGCTGAAGCCTAGAGTAGAAGGTTCTGAAGCAGAGGTTGTTGTCGGTGTTCCATTTATCTGCCTGCCCGATGTTATTAAAGCTGTAGCAGGGTCAAACATAAAGGTTGCAGCACAGAATATGCATTGGGAAGAAAAGGGAGCATACACAGGAGAGGTTTCCGGTCCTATGCTTAAGGATTTAGGCGTAGATTATGTTATTATCGGTCATTCAGAAAGAAGACAGTATTTTGCAGAAACAGACGAGACAGTGAATAAAAAAGCTCATGCTGTGTTCAAGTATGGCCTCAAGCCCATTATATGTGTTGGTGAGTCACTTTTGCAGAGAGAACAGGGAGTTACTGCAGAGCATGTGAGCTACCAGGTAAAGATTGCACTCCTGGGACTTTCTCCAGAGCAGGTTAAGGAGACCGTAATTGCCTATGAGCCGATATGGGCTATAGGTACCGGAAAGACAGCAACAAAGGAACAGGCCAATGAAGTGTGTATGATAATCAGAGAAACTGTCAAAAGTGTTTATTGCGAGGATGTAGCTGATGAGGTTCGCATTCAGTACGGCGGTAGTGTATCAGCTGCTAATGCAACGGAGCTTTTCAATATGTCTGATATTGACGGTGGTCTGGTGGGTGGAGCAAGTCTCAAGCTAGACGACTTTGTGAAGATAGTGAAATACCAAGACTAGTTAAGTTTAGTAGAAGAAGGGCTGTCTGAAAAGGCAGCCCTTTGTAAAAGGCAAGAGTGATAAGGGGGCACACCTCTGAAGGGAGCAGTAGATTCATAGATGAGGTGTGTCCCCTTTTAATAGGGAGGTATTATATGAAGAAAAAGTTGGTAGCACTGATCATACTCGATGGATTCGGTATAAATGAACGCTGGGATGGAAATGCCATAGCAGTGGCAAAAAAGCCCAACCTGGACGGCTTTATGAAGGATTATCCAACCACCTTGATACATACAAGTGGAATGGATGTTGGGTTGCCAAGAGGGCAGATGGGCAATTCTGAGGTCGGTCATACAAACATCGGCGCAGGAAGGATCGTATATCAGGAACTCACAAGAATAACTAAATCAATTGAAGACAGAGATTTTTTTGAAAAGCGCGAGTTTATAGATGCAATGGAAAACTGCAAAAGGAATGGTACAAAGCTGCATCTATTCGGCTTACTCTCTGATGGTGGAGTACATAGCCACAATACCCACCTGTATGCTCTAGTGGAAATGGCTAAAAGATATGGGCTGGAGGATGTTTTCATCCACTGTTTCTTTGACGGAAGGGATGTTCCGCCCGATAGCTCCAGGGATTATGTAAAGGAGCTTGAGGAAAGGCTGACGGAAATTGGAACCGGCAAGATTGCCAGTGTCATGGGTAGGTATTATGCAATGGATAGGGATAACCGTTGGGACAGGGTAGAGCAAGCATACAATGCATTGGTGTTAGGGAAGGGCCTGACGGCAGATTCAGCTGACGCAGCTGTTGCGAAATCATATGCTCGAAAGGAGTTCGATGAATTTGTCATGCCGACAGTCATCGTAAAGGATGAAAAGCCTTTGGCAACCATTGGAGAAAATGACTCGATTATTTTCTTTAACTTTAGACCCGACAGGGCAAGGGAGATTACAAGGACATTTGTAGATCCTGATTTTAAAGGATTTGAAAGGCAGAAGGGTTTGTTCCCTCTACACTATGTTTGCATGACTCAATACGACAAAACTATGCCTAATGTAAGTGTTGCTTTCAAGCCTGAGAGCCTTACCAATACATTTGGAGAGTATATCAGCAAGAATGGTCTGAAGCAGCTGAGAATTGCTGAAACTGAGAAGTATGCCCATGTTACGTTCTTCTTTAATGGCGGTACCGAAACAATGTATGAGGGCGAGGAACGTGCTCTGATACCATCTCCTCAGGTGGCAACATACGACTTGAAGCCTGAGATGAGTGCTTATGAGGTTACTGAGGAGGTTCTGAACAGGATTGAATCAAAGGAGTATGATGTTATTGTATTGAATTTTGCTAACTGCGACATGGTAGGCCATACTGGCTTTATGGATGCTGCAAAGGTGGCAGTTGAGGTTATAGATCAGTGTTTGGGTAGGATTATAAAGGCTATACAGGCCCAGGATGGCATTGCCTTGATAACTGCCGACCATGGTAATGCTGAGCAGATGGTGGACTACAATACAGGCGGACCATTTACTGCCCATACTACTAATGTAGTTCCGCTGATAGGCATTGGTATTGGAGATAGGCAACTGAAGGAAGGTCGCCTGGCAGATTTAGCACCAACAATGCTTGAACTGCTAGGTCTTGAGAAACCGGAGGAGATGACCGGCGAATCCCTTATAAAATAGACATGAGAATTAAATGAGCAAGGGGCCTGTCCCCTTGCTTTTTCTTCATGTCATGAGGAGAGCTCGCGTCGGGACAATTCTACGATTGTGAAAACCTATGAGTAGTCGGAGGGATTGGCAGGTATGCCCTGTTTAACCGCTTCCTTCTTGTATTCGAAGATAGTCTTGCCAGTGATTTTCTTAAAAAGCTTGCTAAAATACTTGGGGTCAGTATAACCTACCTTCACGCTGACTTCGCTTATAGTCATGGAAGGCATCATAATCAGCCTTTTTGCATTTTCTACCCTGACAATTGTTTTATAGTCTATAAAGCTCATCCCTGTTTGCTTCTTAAACAGCTCACTTAGATAGGCCGGGCTCAAATGTACATGCCTTGCAACCTGCTCTAGGCTTATGTCGCCAGAGTAATTGCTTTCTATAATCTTCTTGGCATTTTCTATAAGGTTTGTGCTATCCACAGGATTTCTGTCATGATAAAAGTCAAAAACATTCTGCAGTAGATACTTTGTATAACTGTCGAGATCAGACATAAAGATAGTGTCCCTTATTCTGTCATGTGGCTGCTCGCCTGAAATAGTAGACTCATGGCGGATGAAAGGCAATTGGATATCAAGCATTATGATGATGGACTGTATAAATTGCCAGTAAAACTCTTTTACAGGCTCTGGATTATAGTCGGGAATAGCCGGGTCTAGCTTTTGCTTAGTTTTCTGTTCCCCATTTGTCATTACTAAGGAATTGGTTACGGTCTCAATATACGATAGTGCAGTTTGAAGGTTTGAAAGCTTAATGTTAAGTATTATCTTATTAAGAGTATCTTCAGATAATGCTAGCTTTGGGTCGCCAGACAGACATCCAGTCGAGTAACGCGTTAATGTCCCCTGTCCCTTCCAAAACCTAGTACCCAATGCCTCCATTCCTTCAGGGAATAGCTTTTGTATCATACAGAGTGTATGTGCCTCTCCGCTGACTCCGCAAGAGACGCGTAGATTGGACTTTTTCTGCAAGAGCCGGCGGCAAATATCAAATGCCTTATTAACCCCGTGGATTGCGTTTTCTCCGCATACAATAGAAACAAGTAGGTTTTTATTCTGTTGAAGGGGAAAGGTGACAGCGTCAGCGTAGTGCCTC
This sequence comes from uncultured Oscillospiraceae bacterium, assembly GCA_964512095.1. Lineage (GTDB taxonomy): Bacteria > Bacillota > Clostridia > Acetivibrionales > DTU013 > DTU013. The sequence continues at coordinate 20,847 of CAZEIH010000008.1, read as the reverse complement.
ATAGTTCGCTTAACAATTGTTCTGTAATACTCATAGCTATTTGAGAAAGTGTTGTCTTTTAAAACTTCATCAGGAGCTGTCAGGCAAAGGGTGAAGGAATTACCCTCAAGATTGATCCGGTACTTTGCAAGTTCGTTTTTTATATTCTCAAGAGTCATACTATTATATGACACAAGCTCATTCAAGAATGAATCGCACATTACAGGGAGTGCTTTTTCATACTGCTCCTGTTTTGTTTCCTTCTCTCTTTTTAGCATTTCTCTTTCGTGAATTTCGTTGCTGATCCTTTCTAACACCTGAATAAGCTCGTTTTCATCCACCGGCTTTAGAAGATAATCCATTATCCCATACTTCATAGCTGTTTTTGCATATTCAAAATCATTATAGCCACTTATAACCGCCATTTTTATATCAGGCAGAATCTTTCTTATCTCACTTATCAGCTCCAGACCATTTAACCCAGGCATCATAATATCTGTTAAAAGTATATCCGGCTCATGCTGGCGGCATAGTTCAAGTGCCTCTATCCCGTTTGATGCTTCGCTGGACAATACAATATCCAGCTTACCAAAGGGAATTATGGATTTAATTGTTGTCCTTACCCATTTTTCGTCATCAGCAATAATGAGCTTGAGCATATTATCAGCCTCCTAGCTTTCTTTTACGGCAGGTAACGTTATTTCCAAGGTTGTGCCTGCAAGGACATCCAGGAATTTAAGCCCGTACTGCTCACCAAAGTACAGCTTGATACGGGAGTTAACGTTCATAACACCTATGCCTGTTCTGGTATTTACATTCTCGCCTGTATTTCTTCTGCTTTCATTTACAAGAGCCTTGTTCAGGTCTTCCAGCTTTTTCGAAGGAATACCAACCCCATCATCTGACACAAGTATTTTAATGTTACTGTCAAGGGACAGAATCTCAATTTTAATGGTTCCCTTCCCCAGCTTCATTTCCAGTCCATGTTTGATAGAATTCTCTATCAGAGGCTGTAGTGTTAGCTTTAGTATCTTATAGTTCATCAGCTCGGGTGGGATTTGGTATTGAAGTTGAAATTTGTCCTCAAATCTAAAATTCTGTATAGATATATAGTTTTCAAGATGTGAAAGCTCCTCCTTTACCGAAACCAGGACCCGTTCGTTTATGCTGTAACGAAATAGCAGCGACAGGGACTTTGACATTGTTGCTATCTCGTGGATGCCGTGGTAAAGGGCAGCGCCACGTATTGATTCTAATGTATTGTATAAAAAGTGAGGATTAATCTGGTTCTGAAGAGAGTTCAGCTCAGCTTCCTTTTGGCTTAGCTTTATGCTGCTTATTTTGTTGATAAGATAGTCAACATCCGAAGCGTTAGATGATACAGAGTCATTTTTTTGCATCTGCAACAGGGGCGGATGACCCGATGCGCCGGGAAAATAGTTCTCATAATCGGAGATGACTGCTGTCAGGTCATTTATTGGCTTAAGAAGACTCATTATAATGCCTAGATACACAAGGAGAACAATAGCAAATATTATAAAGGTGGCTGTAAGAAATGAACTTCGAAGCCACAGATGGCCTGTAACATTCGAAGCTGGGTTGAGATCTACAAATGTCCAGTCCGGATTGCTATAATTAATATAGGTCAAATAGTAATCACTGCCATTATAGTTGAGCCTAAAAAAGTTTTTATCCTCGGTTTTTATTGCCGATAGGATTACTTCATCTGCCTTTGTAGTCAGCTTGCCCATGTCATAGCAAAAAAGGATATTTCCATCATGGTCCAGGATGAATCTTTCGGTGGCCTTATGCTCGGAGAGTACTGATTGCTCTGTAAAATCACTTGGGGATAAAAAATCTGATATCAAATTGAATTTAAAATCAAATAGTAAAACCTTTTGTGAATATGGATCAGATTCATTACCTATAGATTTGGCGATACTTAGAACTATTTTATTATGGCCCTCTGAATAAAACCGCTGTACGGTACCAAGCATAATTACATCATTGCTGTTTGCCAATGCGTTTAGATACCATTTTTGTGACTCGGGAGAAGTAATGGTTGCCTGTGCTGAGTCGGGTCCAAAGGAAGCCTTTATGCCGTTTCTGTCTATAATATACGCTGCAGATAATGCGCTTTTCTGCATTCGAGATAAGCTGTCACTGATTATCGAGGATAATATTTCCGAACCTTTGTCCTTTGTTGATGTGAGACTTGGGTTATGGCCAAGGTTGGAATCTATCATGGAGGCTGAGGAATATACAGCCATTTTAAGGTCATCAAGGCATTTGCCAACATATTTATTTTCCTGTGATAGCTCTGAAATTGCAGCCTTATAGGACAGTTCCTCCACAAGTGAGCAGGTGTGGACATAAAGCACTACAGTAGTAAATATGGCTGGCAATATCACAAGTAGAAAAAAATACATTGTAATCCGTGATTTGAGCTTCATATATAGCTTACTGATACTTTGTGACTTTTGGGGTGTTTTGCTATATCTGGCTGAGATTTTTTTCATTATGTACACCTCATAACTATTCTATTAAATATGTACTAAAAATGCAAACAGAATGAATACATAAAAAAAAGCACCTTTATCAAAAGAAAAGCATCTACCAACTGATGGCCTTGGATGCTAAAATAGTAACATATAAGGCTAATTGACATTTAAACGCGAGGTGTTGACATTGAGTTTAGGAAAAAGGTTTCACAAATCAATTGTTCTTATGCTTTTGGCTGGTTTTTTAGCAGCTGTTCTCTCAGGCTGTTATGTCTTTCCAAAGGAAGAGGAAGTGCTTGCTCCTCCCATAAAGACCCCTGATGAGATTACATACGAGACTATAGAAGTTAAGAGAGGCTCTATTGAGAATACAGTCAGATGTTCGGGCAGCTTTGTCTCTGTTTCTCAAAAAGACCTGTATTACGAAGACAGAAGCGGTAGATTGAAGGAAATTTATGTAGTTATTGGTCAGACCGTGAAGAAGGGTGAAGTGTTGGCTGAGCTTGCAACGGACAACATTGAGAATGATATTAAGATACAGGAGTTGGCGGTGGAACGATCTGAACTCATCTATGAGGACGCAAAGCTGCGTTATGAAATAGATGGAGGCAGTAACAAGGAATTGGAGATCGCGCGGCTGGATTATGAGTCAAACAAGCTTGGGCTTGAAGCTTTAAAAACCGAGTTAAAGAAGGCCAGACTGGTTTCTCCTATCGATGGTCATGTGATATATGTTACAAGTACCAAGCTTGGCGAATATGTAAACCCTTATCAGACAGTTATCAGGGTTGCAGACCCCAAGCAGCTCCAGCTAAGGTATTCTCAGGACAAGGTAAGCAGCTTCAGCCTGGGTATGAAGGCCACAGTCAAGATAGATGATGTGGAATATGAGGCAGAGGTTACGATGACGCCTGCAGAGGCTCCTGTAGATGCCGATGATCAGATGAAAAAGTCTGTATACCTAAGGGTTGATAATATGCCTGAGGGCATCAAAATCGGAAAGAATGCAACTATAAGCCTAACGCTTGAGAAGCAGGAGGATGTCATTGTAATTCCCAAGCAGGTCGTCAATAGTTTTATCAATAGAAAATTTGTTAATGTGCTTGTGGACAATATCAGAGAAGAACGTGATATTGAGGTTGGTACACAAAACGATACAGAGGTCGAAGTGATAAAGGGCCTTTCAGAAGGAGAACTCATTATTGTAAGATAAGGTTTTGACAGTGGGGCTGGTTTTACAATCATCGCAACAGCCCTGGAATGGAGGCGCTTAGTTTGTTCAAAACAGTACTAAGAAGGATGTTCAGTAACTTCTGGATGGTAATTTGCCTGCTTTTGGGATCTATTCTTGCAACTGCACTGGTTTGTTGTATTCCTATATATACCGATGGTATTATGCAAAGAATGCTAACAAAGGATATGGAAAATTACCAAATGGAAACTGGAAAGTTTCCCGGTGAATATCAAGTTGATTTAACACTTAATTATAATTTTAATTATGAAGACAGAGTAAAGGTTCTGGACTATTTTGATAAAGAAATACTCACAAAAAAGATTCCTGAGTTGGAAATGCCTTTGCTTTCTGTTTCCCAAGTCATTACAATGGGGAGTTTGAATGTTCCTCTTACGATAGAGGAGGAATACGACCACACCAGTGATTTGATGTACGCCCCACTAGGTACACTTTCGGGCCTTGAGGATCACATTGAGATCACAAACGGAAGATTGTATTCCAAGGAAAGGGTCGATGGTGTTATTGAGGTTATCGCATCTCAGCAGGCAATGAAAATGCAGGATCTCCTACTTGGTAAGGAGTATACTTTGCTTGATCCTGCCAATGATTATGCTGAGGTTTGCAGAGTTAAACTGGTGGGTGTATTCACTAGCAAGGAAGACGATGGTGTCTATTGGGTTCATGGTCTGTCTAGCCACAATTTAAAATTCTTAATGGACTATGAATTATTTGGGAAGGAATTTGTTTTCGATGGGAATGGATTGATAACGGAATCTCAGTGGAATTGCGCTTTTGATTATCATAGCATATCTATCAATAACCTTTCCAAGCTTGACAATGTATATGAAGAGCATAGCAAATGGTATTCAAAGTATAAAAGCAGCCTTGATTTTGAAATGCCGGTGAGTTCAATACTCAGTACATACAGCCAGCGAGCCAATCAGCTAAAAAATATGCTGTGGGTTCTTACGGTGCCTGTGCTTATCATGCTTACCTTCTATATTTTCATGGTATCTCAACTTATAGTCAACCACGATGAAAATAGCATTGCTGTTTTTAAGAGTAGAGGTGCTAGCAGGGGGCAGATAATTCTAAGTTATTTGATGGAAAGCTCAATAATAGGCGTTGTGGCATTTATTTTCGGTCCACTTCTTGGAGTTTTCATTTGTGGTCTTCTGGGCTCATCCAATGGTTTTATGGAGTTTGTCCAGAGAACTGCGCTGCCTATTTCATTGAATACAAAGGTATATATGTATTCATTAGCAGCAGTGCTTGTAATGATTATTACCATGCTTGCGCCTGTAATTGGCGCTTCGCGAAGCTCAATTGTCAAGTACAAGCAGGGGAAAGCCCGTGGTAAGAAGGCAACTATCTGGAAGAAGTTCTTCTTAGACATAATTCTACTGCTTATCGCAGGTTACGGATTATACAGGTACCAGCAACAGCAGAAGGTGCTGGTGGCAACCGGCATATCAGCAGACGAACTACAGATTGATCCGCTTTTATTCTTAACCTCAACAATATTTGTACTAGGTGCTGGACTGCTGTTTATAAGGCTCTACCCATACCTAATAAGATTTATATACTGGGTGGGTAGAAGGTTTTGGACTCCTGTTCCTTACATATCGTTGGTACAGGTGGGAAGATCCAGGGGCCAGGAGCAATTTCTCATGCTGTTCATAATCCTTGCAATATCAACGGGCTTGTTCAATGCAAATTCGGCCAGAACGGTTAATAAGAATATTGAAGATAAAATCAGGTATTCCATTGGCACAGATGTACGGCTGAAGGCTGTGTGGGAGGATAATCAGAGTCCGGTACCGCCTTGGATTAATTATGCTGATACAGATAAAGTCAAGCAGCCACCCATGCGGTACTTTGAGCCGAATTTTAACGAATATACGGATCTTACCGGAGCAGAGCTTGCAACAAAGGTGCTGTATGTAGATGACGGTGTTATGCAGTCGACTACTGAATGGGCAGATAATATTAACATAATGGGGATTATACCTGATGAGTTTGCCAGGGTTACGTGGTTTAGAAACGACCTGTTGCCGCACCACATAAATGAATATATTAATTTGATGGTGGATGCACCAAAATCCTTCTTGGTTTCCACAAATTTAAAGGAAAAGTACAAGCTGGAGGCAGGGGATACAATCCACATTTCATGGGGCGAACAGAATTACCTCGAAGGTGTTATTTATGCCTTCATCGATTACTGGCCTACCTATAACCCTAATTCGGCTGTAAAAGGAAAGGAAGCGCCAGGGCTCATTGTTGCCAATTTATCATACATTCAGAGCAAGATGGCGTTGCAGCCTTATGAGGTATGGATAAAAAAGGGCGAGGATGCAACTGACAAACAAATAAACGATGAAATCATCGAAAATGATATGAAGTTGGTTAAGCTCGAGTACACAGACCAGGAGCTTATAAAGATGAAAAACGATCCCATGCTGCAGGGAATGAATGGGATGCTGACACTTGGATTCATTGCATCCATGCTTATAAGCTTGCTTGGATTCCTAATTTACTGGATTATATCAATTCAAAATAGGGTGCTACAGTTTGGAATATTGAGAGCGATGGGTATGTCACTGTCAAAGGTGATAGGTATGCTAGCATGTGAACAGCTGCTTGTGTCAGGTGCTGCAATAGTCATTGGAATAGTAATTGGGGGCGTTACAGGAGATATGTTCATACCACTGCTACAAATCATGTACAGCTCAGTTGACCAGGTCCCACCCTTCAAGATAATGGCTAACGGAGCTGACTATCTAAAGATATATGCCGTAATCGGGATTATGATTTCAATGGGATTCCTAATACTGTGGAGGATAATATCTAAGATAAAGATCGACCAGGCTGTCAAGCTCGGAGAGGATTAAGTAGGCAAGTGGGCTATTGAAGCATTGTAGGATTGTAGACAGCTTATGGAGGTATATATGAGTGCTATCATTAAAACTGATAAATTGAATAGAGACTTTAAATCCGGAAGTATGATTGTCCACGCTTTAAAGGACGTCTCAATGGAAATTGAAAAGGGAAAGCTTACAATACTCAGGGGACGGTCAGGCTCGGGCAAAACCACCCTTATAAATCTCCTTGGAGCACTGGATAAACCTAACTCAGGTACAATATATTTCAATGGAACAAATATTACAAATTCCGGCGAGAGAGTAAAAAACGAGCTGAGAAGAAAGCAAATGGGCTTTGTGTTTCAATCGGTTGCCCTTATTTCAATGATGTCTGCCTTTGAAAATGTTGAGTTTGGTCTTAGATTAGCGGGAATCGGCTTAAAGGGAAGGGATGAACGGGCAAAGCAGTGCCTGACCATGGTGGGTATGGCCAAGAGGATGGATCACAGGCCCCACGAGCTTTCAGGCGGAGAGCAGCAAAGAGTCGCTATTGCCAGGGCAATAGCCCATAGACCTTCTATAATTTTTGCGGATGAACCTACAGCGGAACTAGATACACATATGGGTATCCAGGTTGTTAAGCTGTTTAGAAGCCTGGTGGAGCTTGAAGGCTTGACAGTGGTTATGACCACCCATGATCCCAGCATGATTGACATTGCTGACAATGTAATGACACTGGAGGATGGTGAGATTATCGATGCGAGATAATAATACGAGTATAAAAGAGGCTTTGGGAAATACGGATGGTACCAATCAGGTGCAGGATGAACTGCGTGAGCGGCGGGATGAGCCCTGTAACCCCAAAATGATAGAATGTGAGAACCTAGTCAAAATTTATAAGACTAAGGATTTGGAGGTTGTTGCTTTACAAGGCCTTGATCTGATTGTTGAAGAAGGGGAGCTCATGGCTATAATCGGCAACAGCGGAAGCGGAAAATCTACCCTTCTCAATATGCTTGGCGGTCTTGACAGACCATCTGCCGGGAAACTGCTGGTGGATGGCCGTGATTTGCTGAAATTTAATGATCAACAGTTGATTAAATATAAACGTGATACTGTGGGATTTATATGGCAGAACAATGCAAGGAATCTGGTGCAGTACCTGACTGCCCAAGAGAATGTAGAAATGCCAATGCAGTTAACGGGGAAGCACAATATTCGAAGCAGGGCACTGCAGCTGCTTGATATGGTTGGACTTTTGAACAGAAGAAATAATAAGCTGAGCCAACTCTCTGGTGGTGAGCAGCAGCGAGTTGCCATTGCCATTGCTCTAGCAAACAATCCCAAGCTGCTACTGGCTGACGAGCCAACCGGCTCTGTGGACAGCAAAACAGCATCTGATGTTTTGGATGTTTTCCGGGAACTCAATAAAACCTTTGGTATTACTGTTGTCATTGTAACTCATGACAGGCAGGTGGCCAGGAAGGTGGACAGGGTGGTTGCCATCAGAGATGGACGGACCAGTAGTGAATTCATAAGAAAGGTATCTTATGCCGAAGAGCTGGCTGAAATGGGTAGCTTGCTTAATAGCCATGGCGACAATGCCCACGAGGAGCTGGTGGTTCTAGACAGAACAGGCAGGCTCCAGATACCTGCCGAATACATACAGGCACTTGGACTTAAGGGCAAAAACAAGGTCAAGGTGGAGCTGGAGGGAAACAAGGTCGTAATGTATGCGCCGGAAAAATGAAACAGGAGATATTCTCAATGTCCCCAACAGCGATAGAGGCTCTTTGAGATTTCCGTAGCAGCTTCCTGCAGAGGCGTTATATACTGTAACAACTCAGCTTTGTCTTCAATACCGACAAAACCACTAAATGAGAGTGCGGCGATGATATTGCCCTCGCAGTCACGTATAGGTACAGCAATACAACTGCCATTTTCTGCAGATTCCTTATGGTCATAGGCGTAACCTTGCTTAGCGACCAATCGCAGCTCCTGCCAGAATTTTTCGGCATCAGTAATGGTATACTGTGTCAGCGGCAACATTTCGCAGGAATTGATGATCTCATCCACAAGGCCGATAGGCAATTCGGTAAGCAGAATTTTCCCGCCTGCACATGCGTAAAAAGGAAGGTCTGAGTAGAGCGGGGGAATATAGTCCACAAGGTTTTTTGTGCGGGATTGCTGCATAATATAGCAGTGTGAACCATCTCGTACGATCAGGTTCATTGCCTGACTATGCTTTGTGGTGTAACGATCCATGACAAAAGATGCCACTTCTTTTAGGGCCAAATAAAGATTATTCTTCTCTATTACAAAAGATAGCTTTTGACCGGCAATGTAGCGTCGGTCACCGCATTGAAATACCCAGCCGCCCGCTTCCAATGTTTTTAAAATACGGAAAGCAGTTGACGGACTGATACCGCACTGTTTGGCGATTTCATTTACGCCTAAGCTCTTGCGTTCCAACCTAAGCGCATCCAATACTGATAACGCCTGATCAACCATTTTAATTGTATTTTCTCCAGCCGGTTTTTCCAAGTCACACATTCCTTTTCACCTATGATTGAGTCTAATTTTCTGACCCGAGATCGAAATTGGAATTGACATTCCGAAATTATATATTTAATGTATCATTTTTGCATCCCTTTGTCAATATACATTGTATTTTTCTGAGCTCCTTAAGAAGTACAGGTTAAGGCTATTTCACCTCTAATGTAGAAATCAGGATATTACTCAAATTAAGCATCTAGTCTGTTGGAATTGGCATTCCTAAACTATTGATATAATACTGCCCAATAGTAAACAAATGAGAACTGGTAAAGGTTATAAGAATAAGTATGCTGTGCGCTAATAAACGGCATGAAACGGCATGAAACGGCATGAAACGGCATGAAACAGCGGATCTTGGGTTGCTGTATATTAATAGCTTAATCTGGACAATATAAAAATAATGATACTAAAAATTGGATTTGGAGGGATTCAAATGAGTTAACATAATTTTATTTATGTAGATAAATATCACTTGATTTTCTTAAACACATGAGTTATACTAAAAACTGAAATGGTCATTCCAATACAAGAACACCTAAATAACAACTTAAAGGAGAAATGAATTATGACAAGAGAAAAACTAACCGGTATCTACATTCCAATGGTGACTCCCTTTAATTCTGATGAGTCCATCAATTTTAATGGTATCAAGGAGTGTACGGATTTCCTCGTGGAAAACGGTGTAACTGGTGTTATTCCTTCCGGTAGTACCGGCGAGATGATAGCACTGACACTGGAGGAGCAGATTGAGATCAACCGCGCTACAGTTAAAGCTGCTAATGGTAGAATCAAAGTTGTATCCTCAACAGGTGCATATCGCACAAAAGATGTCGTAAAAATGTCTGTTGCAGCAGAGGCAGATGGCGCAGATGGTATTATGGCCGTCACACCCTGGTATATGGCTCCCAACGAAAAAGAACTCTTGAAGCATTATGAAACTATCCGCAAGGCAATCAATATCCCGATAATGGTCTATCATAATCCCTACTATTCTACATGTCTCATGACCGATGAATTTATGGCTAAATTGTACAATGAAGGTTTTATCGACGCTGTCAAGGAACGTCAGGCGGATGTTTATCGTCAGCAAAATCTCCGCTATCTTACTAACGATGCTTTTGGTATTTTCTACGGCTACGATGTGTGCCCTGTAGAAAGCCTGAGCTGCTGGGCAGATGGTTGGGTCTGCGGAACCGGAAACCTTTTCCCGAAGGAAAACACTGAAGTATACCACCTTGCGAAGGAACGCAGGATGGAAGATGCAATGAAGGCTCACTTCGAAAAAATCCGTCCTTATCTGCCACTGTTCACTAAGCCGACTGCCGATGGGATGCCTACACCATGGCTGCAGATAATCAAGGAAGGCATGAAGCTGCGCGGTGTTGATGCAGGTTACTGCCGCAAGCCGGTAATCTCTGAGCTCCCAGCTGATGTTATGATTACTTTGAAGACAGTGCTGAAGGAGTACGGATACATCGCTTAACACTTATTTTAGATAATACTAATAATACTCCTTATCCCAGTCATTATGAGACTGGGGATAAGGAGGTTAAGTACTGATAAGGGAGGGAACCATATAATGAGAACGAAATTGTTCGACGTTATTGTTGCAGGTGGAGGAACAGCAGGTGTTATTGCAGGAATCGCAGCTGCCCGAAATGGAGCAAAAACATTAATCGTCGATAAGCAAAGGTGCTTGGGCGGCCAGTTTACAGCTGGAATGCAGGGCGCTTGGGTCGGTTTCAGCGATAAAGAAAAATTGATCGTTAAGGGGATAACCTGGGAATTGAGAAATATTCTCAAAGGACGAAATGCAATAGTGGAAGATGACCCAAACACTGATGTTTGCTTCTTGTATGATACTGAAGTAGCGAAGGTTGTGTTGGATGAGATGGTGAGCAAGGAGCCTAACTTGTCAACATATCTTAACACATCGATTGTAGACGTAATAGCAGAAGGCGATACAGTTGTGGGGTTGGTTGTTCTATCTGAGATGGAAATGATAGAAATCCGTGCAAAAGTAGTGATTGACTGTACTGGTGATGCAGTTGTATCGGCAAAAGCACAGGCTCCTTTTGAGATAAGGGAAAAGAAAGATATTCAGCCAATGACTCTAATTGGTAAAATGGCCGGCGTTGATATGGAAAGAGTCAGAAAATACTATGAAGAAAACCCGCCTGTACATGATGCATCAGTACCTCCTGCCTGGCACGACTTTAAGACATTCCCCGGTTTCATGCATTTTGGCCTTCGAGATGAATTACAGAATGTTCAGCTTCCGCCTCATCTTGAATATCTGCGCGACTGGCTTGCTATATTTACATCAACACCAAATCCGGGAGAAGTTACGATTAACTGCTCTGGAGCAATAGAGGCCCACAGTATTGCCGGCTTTGAAGATAGAGCGGAGCAGGAGGTTTTTTCTCAAAAATGTTTATATGATGTGGCAGAAGCACTGAGGTTATATGTCCCTGGCTTCGAAAACGCATATTTAACTGCTATAGCCAGTTTATTGGGAATCAGGGAAAGCCGTCGCATAATCGGTGACTATAAGGTTACACTGGAAGATTTCTTGTCGGCAAGAGAATTTGAAGACAGTATTGGAAGAGGAGCTATGCCTGCGGGCACTCATACTCCTGATGGAATCACAATGGTAGTATATGATTTGGAACCTGGCAAGTCCATGACAATCCCATACAGATGTATGCTGCCCAAGGGTAAAGAGGGCCTGTTAGTGGCAGGGCGCTGTGTTTCATATGAAGCACCTGTAGCTAATTGTATCAGATGTATGCCTCAATGTATGGTTATGGGAGAAGCAGCAGGCACTGCGGCTGCAATTGCAGTCAAACAGGGTACTACGCCCCGTAATGTAAATATTGGATTGCTACAGGAGACTTTGCGTAAGCAGGAGGCAATACTCTAATTATTGTAGCTGGTAACTATATTTTGCGAAATCGGACTAACGAAAGGGAGGCTTTTGAATGTATAAAATAAAGAAATGGGCAGCTCTGCTTTTATCAATTTTGATGGTGGCATCCATAGCTGCATGTGCCGGTTCTACCGAGAATAACAACGTTGAAAGCAACAAAACTCCTTCGGAAAACAAAGATATTGATAAGCTTGTAATTTGGACAAACCTCACCGCAGATGCTCAGGCAAAGGTCCTGCAGAAACAATTTGATGAAGTGGCAAAGGAAATGGGCATAGAAATAGAAATGGTGACAGTAGCCTTCAATGATATGTATACCAAACTTGCAACAGCAGTACAGTCCGGCGATGTCCCTGACATAATGCATACCAACTTTGCCGGAGCGGCTTATTTGTATGCTCAGGACATGATTGTTGAAATGGACGATGTGGTTGATAAGATTGGTCGTGATGATTTTATATCCTCTTATCTACGTGTCCTTTCAGTTGATGGAGCAACATGGGGCGTGCCTGACTGGGCATTGCATACATCTGTGTGGTATCGCAAGGATCTGTTTGAGCAAAAGAACCTTGAAACCCCCAAAAATTGGGAAGAATTTAAAACTGTAGCAAATGCATTGAACATTGATGAAAATAATGATGGAAAAGTTGACATTTATGGCTTCCCGGTACCTATGCATGCAGTGCAGGTAGCTCCACAGACATATTATGAGTTCCTTTACTCCGCAGGTGTTAATACGTTTGATCCGAATACAGGCGAGTATGTCTTTGGAAAACAGAAAGAAAAAGCAGCAGAAGTTCTTGACTATATGATTGACCTCTATAAGGATGTATCACCTCCATCTGCGACAGAATGGTCGTGGAGTGAATATCGTAATGCTCTAGTTGAAGGTACTGTGGCAATGACCCTTGATATGGGTGCAGTAATCGGTATGGCACAAAGCAACAATCCTGATATGGTTGAAAAACTGGGATGCTTTGATTTGCCAGGTCAGAATGGAACAAAGCCTGCTTCCTTTGGCAGCGGTTACACCTTTGTGGCAAGCAGCCAGGGTTCAGAGGCTAAGATCAAGCTTACAAAGGAATTTGTAACAAAGCTTTATACGCCTGAACGGGCTGCAGAGCGCGCTCTATCCAGACCGATGTTTGCGTTTCCTTCCCTGTACTCTGTGCTTGATATATACAAGAAGGATAAATCTGTTGCATTGTTCCAGAAGGAAATTGCCATAATTTCTGATGCGTTTGAGAACAGCAACTGGTACTGGTATGGCATGGAGAACGGTTTGAACCAGATGTCTTCTCAGATCGAAGCCACCACGTTCTTTGGTGAAGCGATTCAGTCCGTAGCACTTGGTACGCAAACGTCTGCAGAAGCTGTTGATTTTATCGATCAGAAGCTGCAGGAGCTGATTGAGATTATCGGAAAGTAAGCAATATATCGGGGAGGAATAACCATGCTTGAGAATAAAATAGATGATTCAAGGTACTCACGCAAGAAAAATTATCATAAAAAACGGCAGTTTCTGGGAATCATATTTATAGCACCCACGGTGTTATTTCTGGCAGTGTTTGTTCTGTACCCGGTACTCTACAACATCTGGCTGAGTTTTACTGATGCAAAGCTGCTAAAAAGCACGACATCCTTTATTGGGATTGATAACTATATAAAGCTGTTTACCAACCCGGTGTTCCCTAAATACCTGTGGAACACCGTGGTCTGGACAGTAATTTCAGTTGTAGGACAGATGTTGCTTGGTTTTGGACTCGCACTGCTCATCAATCGTAAGGATATGCGCTTTGGAACAGCTTTCCGTAGCTTTCTCCTGATTCCCTATGTTGTTCCTGCAATAGCACTTGCTCTGGTAACCAAATGGGTGATGAACGGTGACTATGGAATAATCAGCACATGGCTGCAAAACCTTGAAATGATCGGTCACCGACAGTCACTCTTAGCCTTGCCGAACTATGCAATGGCTGTGCTGATAATTATTAATATATGGAGATCATATCCGTTTCCCATGCTCATCTATTGGGCGGCACTCAAAGGTATTGATAGAGAGCTCTACGAGGCTGCGTATGTAGATGGAGCAGGACGGTTTCAGTCATTCCTGCACATTACACTTCCTCACCTTAAGGAAACGACAATCGTATTGGCGGTACTGCGTATCGTCTGGACAGCAACATATTTTGACTTGATATGGATGGTGACCGGCGGAGGGCCTGCCGGTTCAACGACGCACCTGCCAATCATGATTTATCAGGCATCGTTCGGGACCTTCCAGACAGGATACGCATCGAGTATCTCCGTTATCCTAGGCATATTGCTGTTTATCTGCGTTGCTTTTTACGTGAGAAAGTCTGTTGCTTCCGAAGACTGAGTAAGGAAAGGAGACTAAAAACATGTACAAACCGATAAGAAAAGCAGCAGGCAGGCTCCTTGGGAAATTTGGATTGTGGCTTCTTGCACTAATTGTATTCGTATTGGTTAGTTTTCCGCTTTTGTGGATGGCATTGAGCTCACTAAAGCCATCTGTGGAATTGTTTAAGATGCCGCCAGCTTTTTTTCCAAAGAATATTGATTTTGTTTGGTATAGGAAGGCATTCAGTGACTCAATTGTAATGCGCTATTTTGTAAACAGTCTTATCGTAGCAGTTTCTACAATGGTTTTGGATATAGTGTTCGGGACTTTGGGTGCATATAGCCTGGCACGTTTTAATTTCAAGGGACGAAGGTTGATAATAGTAGGCGTACTTTCAGCCTACTGTATCCCTCCAATTATGCTTATGAACCCACTTTACCGTATTATTTCCGGAATGGGACTGAATTCAAGTTACCTGGGTGTTATTATTGGTCACATGACTGTTACGTTCCCCTTTTGCATATGGCTCTTGATTCCATTCTTCAAGAGAATTCCCAAGGGGATAGAGGAGGCAGCAATGATAGATGGAGCATCAGTATTCACGACCTTCTGTCGTATTGTTCTACCTCTGTGCATACCCGGTGTGTTGAGTACAGGTATAATGGTGTTTATTCTCTCGTGGAATGAGTACCTCTTATCGAGCGTACTTGTTTCAAGCGATACGATGAAAACCCTAACCGTAGGACTGGCGAACTATATAAGTTCAACAGAAGTCGATTGGGGAAGCATTATGGCGCTGGGTACGGCGACAACGATTCCTATAATAATTCTGTTTACAGCTATTCAAAAGTACTTTGTGGAAGGTCTGACAGCTGGGGCTGTCAAGGGTTGATGGCAGCATTGTACGGTAATGATTCTGGCTATTTGCCGGCTATTTGCCGGCTTTTGCCGGAACATCCAGAAAATCGGCGTGCCTATAAACTATGAAAATATTGATTCAAGTACTTTCGTACAGGAGACCATACAATGAATATGTCCACCATCATAGCACAGATAGGGATACTTTTTTTTGCAATTGCGCTTGGCTTTGTCGGATCAAAGTCTGGTGTGATGAATGAAGAATCCAATAAGCACCTGTCAGGGCTTGTAGTCAATCTGACATTGCCTTGTTCTATTCTGTACTCTGTAATGAGCAATGAACACCTGCTGGACAATGAACAGATGGTGATGCTTACTGGTGTCGCCTTTCTGACGGTGTTTGCCCTAATTGCATTAGCAGCGCTTCTTGTCAAAGTGATGAAGATTGCGCCAGAACAGATCGGCGTGTCAAAGTTCATGCTTATTTTCACGAATTCGGTGTTTTTTGGATTCCCGGTAATACGAGTAATTTTTGGATCTAATGCAGTGTTCTATGCAGCCGTAATCAACATGGCATTTTATCTGTTTTGTTATACCTATGGCATCATGCTTGTCAGTAATTCGAAAGAAAAATTCAAGCTGCGCTGGAAAATGTTACTTACGCCTATGGTTGCAGCCTCCCTGCTTTCATATGTGATATACCTCTTGGATATCAAGGTACCGGCATTTCTTGTAAACATGCTGCAGTTCATGGATCAGGTAACCAGTCCACTCAGTATGATGACCATCGGCTGCGGATTGGCTGTGGTATCGTTAAGGAGCTGTATGAGAGCATGGAGGGTATATGTGGCATTATTTGTCCGAATGCTGATCTTTCCAATTATTTATTTTTACTTAACTGGCTTACTTATTGACAACAGACTGATACTGGGCGTTGTGACTATCGTTATCGCCATGCCTGCCCCCGCGAGTACGGCGATGCTGTGTGCAAACTATGGCGGCGATCAGTCTGTAGCCTCTTCAGGCGTATTCTTCTCTACTCTGCTTTCTCTTGGCACCATTCCACTACTAAGTATGTTTTTGCTCAATTAAAAGAAATACTGAAACAAGGGAGAACAGGAGATTCGTCCACATATTTCACTCAACTGGGTTTTTGTCATTACATCGATGCTGTCAACGACAGACTGTAAATATCCATGTTTGTTCTCATGCGAGGGTTGCCAACTGGCGCTGCGCTCTTCAGTATGACAGGTAGAAGATCAACTCTCATTCAAGCGTTTCCAAACTGGCGCCGCACTCTTCAGTATGACAGATGGAAGATCAACTCTCATTCAAACTGCTTCGCGAACAGCTCCTGGGGTCAGACCCCAGGATTATCTTCCTTGGCCAGGTGGAGGTCAGTCTCCATCTGACTCCCTGAGCGAAGCAAATTGACTTCGAGGTGTGATTAGGGTTGATTTTTGTTTTATTTCTCTTGTTTGTGGTTAAAATAAATCGAATGCTATCATTCAATGGACATGTAGCCTGCGGATGTGGCATAATATGGAGATTATTAGAGGAAGTGTTTGGCAGAAGAAAGGAGTGCAGTTATGAAGCAGTATCTTGAAATTGAAAGTGTTTTTGGAAGGGAAATACTGGATTCAAGGGGAAATCCTACTATTGAGGTAGAAGTGATAGTAGAAGGAGGTTATGTTGGACGAGCCGCTGTGCCATCTGGAGCATCTACCGGAGCGTTTGAAGCAGTGGAGTTAAGGGATGAGGATGAATCAAGGTATCTGGGAAAAGGTGTTCTTAATGCAGTGAAAAATGTGAATGAAATACTTGCTCCTGAAATAGAAGGAATGAATATATTTGACCAGGTTGCAATTGACAAAAAAATGATTGGCCTTGATGGTACTTATAATAAAGGAAAGCTGGGGGCAAACGCTATTCTTGGCGTATCACTCGCAACGGCAAAGGCGGCTGCCGATGCACTTGGGATTAGCCTGTACCAATATATCGGTGGGGTCAATGCCAAGGTATTACCGGTGCCGATGATGAATATTATTAACGGTGGTGAGCATGCGGATAACAGTGTTAATATACAGGAATTCATGGTAATGCCTGTAGGGGCAGACTGCTTTAGAAATGCTTTGATGATGTGCGCCGAGGTGTTCCATAATCTCAAAAAGGTATTAAGAGACAAAGGCTATTCGACAGCAGTTGGTGACGAGGGAGGCTTTGCACCCAACCTTAAAAGTGATGAGGAAGCCATTCGGGTTATACTTGAAGCAGTAGAAAGAGCAGGGTACAAGCCTGGTGATGATTTTAGGATTGCCATCGATGCAGCTGCCACTGAAATGTATCAGGAGGATGGCACATATCATTTCTGGAAGACTAATATTACTAAAACCCGGGAAGAGATGGTTGAGTTCTGGGCTGATTGGGCTGACAAATATCCAATTATATCCCTGGAGGATGGTTTGTCTGAAGATGACTGGGAAGGGTGGAAGCTACTGACACAGAGACTAGGAAGTAAAATACAGCTGGTTGGTGACGATCTTTTTGTGACAAATACCGAGAGGCTCAAAAAGGGAATTGATATGGGAGTTGCTAACTCAATATTAATCAAAGTTAACCAGATAGGTACCCTCACAGAGACTCTGGAAGCCATACAAATGGCAAACAGAGCAGGTTACACTGCAGTTACATCCCATAGGTCAGGTGAGACTGAGGATGTGACTATCGCAGACATAGCTGTTGCGGTAAATTGTGGTCAAATCAAAACAGGTGCACCTTCTCGTACAGATAGGGTAGCAAAATACAACCAGCTACTCAGGATTGAGGAGGAGCTGGGGAGTGCGGCGGTTTATCCCGGACTTGATGCCTGGTTTAACCTGAAAAGTTAATTCGCTTCGCTCAGGGAGTCAGGTGGAGACTGAACTCAACCTGACCAAGGAAGTTAATTAATTAGTCTTCATTCATCGCGGACCTATAGAGGTCAGCGTCTTCTGAAGACATAGATAAATAAATCGGCACATATAACTAGCATCTCCTGCTTTGATTTTACAAAGGCAGGAGATGCTAGTTAATTTATCTGCTCGCTTTTAATTCTGTCTATTATTTTCTGTGAGAGCTTTAGTAAAGTTGAGGCTTCTTCTATGGTCTTACCTGATTGAATAAGTGCTTTTGCAGCGACATACATGCCTTCCTCAAAACCTTCCTGCTTACCTTCCTGCTTACCTTCCTGCTTTGCCTCATTCATCCATTTTTTCATATTAAGTTCGAGATTCATAACCATCTTTTCCACCTCCAACAGATCTGCTTCCTCAATTATCCTTGAAAGCTCCTCTTTTTTGCTATCAGGGATATTCCTATGTGATATTTTATATACCCACCTTTTGAATTTCACAAACTGCTCAGGGCTAAACCTCTGCACGATTTTTATTAGCTTATAAAACCTTTTTATCCATTCCTCATGATTAACATCTTGGTCCAATACAAATATGGATGATATAAGTGTTCCTACCTCATACAATTCTGATTCAGTATAGCTACTGATATCGAATAATATATACTGGAAACCCAGTAGATTATTCTTAAAGCATTTGTTCCCTGTTTGATATTCCAAAAAGTTATTGACCGCTGTCCAACTTCTGTTACCATTATACAATATCATTGGTATTATTGCAGGCAACCTGTAGTTTTTTCTTTTTCTTTCATTTTCATCAGAATCTGCAAAAACTCTTTTCCATAGCTCTGTCATATATATTAGCAAGCGGAAGGGCATTGTATGATCCACAGTGGATTGTAATTCGAGCAGCATATAAAAGTATACGTCAAGTCCATTGATTCTTGCTTTATAGATGATGTCAGCTTCGCGCTCCTGAAAATCACTTAAAATGAAACTATGGTTTTCCAAGCTTAGCCCGTCTTCAGATACTTCATCTACCCATTCCTCACGAACAAATCCTTTTAATAGTTCTAGAAAGGTCTGTTTGTGTGTAAGGAATGATTTATAGGTTACATCGTTTTCATTATTGACCCAAGTATTGTTACCCATTACTAATCTCCTTGCTTACTAACAAAATTATATCATTTTATAGCACAAATGGAAATAAAAATAATGAATAATACACAAAAGTACTTTTGCCACACCCCACACCCATACCCACACCCACACCTCATACCCATACCCATACCCACACCCACACCTCATACCCATACCCATACCCATACCCACACCCACACCCCACACCCATACTCATACCCACACCCATACCCATACCAATACCCATACCCATACCCACACCCATACCCATACCCACACCTCAAGTTTATCTGTTCTGCCCATAGTACGATATGATATGATAGATGTGTTTGCACAACATGCAATATTTTGTAACTTATTAACGTTAAAGCAGCTTAAATAAGATGAGCGAGGGGATTTGTGTTTTTATCTTATGAGGATAGTATGATACTTGCATTTTGCAGGTGTTTGTAATGAAAAAAACACTATGGATATTAAATCAACTAAAGCAAGAAAAGTTGACTTGTGAGGGGAGATAATAGTAATGAAAAAACTGATTCAAAAAGCAGTTTCTTTAACTATCACATTATGTATTTTATTCAGCATGTGTACAGTAGTCCATGCAAGCAAGGCTGAAGAAACGAGGGGGATAAATGAGCTCAAAGGCCACTGGGCTGAGGAAACCCTCACCGAGTGGGTAAGGCTGGGATTGCTAATGGGAGATAACAAGGGTAATTACAATCCTAACAGCAAAATCACCCGAGCAGAGTTCATGGCCCTTGTAAACCGTGTGATGAAATACACAGTAAAAAGCGACAAGGTCAGGGAATTTTCAGATATTTCACCTAACAAGTGGTACTATGATGACGCTTCAAAAGCCCTCGGGGCAGGATACATAAACGGCACAACTGCTACTACGCTCTCTCCTGAGGAAACAATTACAAGGGAGCAGGCTATTACGATTATCTCCAGAATAAAGGGTATTGATCAGGATGGTGACACCAGTATCCTGTCTGTGGCTATGGATTCTGCCGTAATAGCAAGCTGGGCAAAGGGGCCTATTGCAGGAGCAATCCGAGAAGGCCTTGTGACTGGTAGTAATGGAAGGATAAACCCAAAAGCAGATACAACACGTAGCGAAGCCACTGTCCTTCTAGATAGGGTACGAACTGATACAAGAACATATTATTTTGCAGGTACATATGGGCCGGAGAGTGGTACAGCCACAGCGGGGAACATTGTTATAGCCTCACCGGGCATAAAGCTGCGGAACCTTATAGTGACTGGCAATCTGGAAATAGCCGATACTGTCGGCGATGGAGAGGCTACTCTTGATAATGTAGTCGTACAGGGAGACCTTGTTGCCAAAGGAGGCAAACCGACGGTAATAGCAGTTGTTGCTGCTGTTGATGATGACGATACTCCAGGCAGCGGAGGCAGTGGAGGCTCGGGTGGCGCTGGTGGTAGTGGTTCAGGTGGAGGCAAGCCCAATGACGGCGAAACTTTGGGAGGAGACGATAACCCGGGAGGAGACGATAACCCGGGAGGAGACGATAACCCG
>CAZEIH010000007.1:2221-91322 GCA_964512095.1 uncultured Oscillospiraceae bacterium | reverse complement strand
AACAATGTCGGCTGGTCGATGACTTCGTCATCTGCTCGCCCATGCATCCTGACTGGGAGATTGTACTCGCCACTGACAGCTTTTTCAATCGGTAACCCCCCACCTAAGATGAGGGAGACTGTGACATTGTTCAATTTCCAATGGGGGCAGGCCCCCATACCCCCTCGCTACGGGCGAAATGAATTCGCCCTACGCTACACTCCGTGCACCACGCCTATACGTGGTGTTTGAACAATGTCGGCTGGTCGATGACTTCCTAGGGGACTGTGACATTGTTCAAAACATCTTCGTATATTATATAAGAATAATAATAAATGTACAATAGTGTCCCCAAACCTATTTACACTCCTGCTATCTTGACAATACCACCTGAAACAGTAAATGACTTTCCCAGCAGCTCTTCTATATTGCCGCTTACACCGCTGATTTGGACATTGATAGATAATAAGAGCCTGCTGGCGTCTAGTTCAACAACATCTCCATCCTTCAAATTAAGGAGCATAGTGTCTGATGAGAAATTCCCTACTTCATCACCATTTATCAGTACTCTTAATTCAGGGCAATATGCAGTATCCTTCAACCTTATTTCTACTTTATACTGTTCTACCAAGTATACTACATTTTCAAGAGCTATGCCGTCTACTGCTTCCTTGTTGACTAAATTCCTAATTGAAGGGTCTGTAAGCAATGCCTGAGCTAATACAAGTAATACGAATGAAGCAAGGAACAACCATTTCAGTAGCTTTTCCAAGCCATTTACAGCTTTTATTTGCTTTCCTTCATTCTTTTTTTTTAATCTAGCTATTTCATTTACAATGGTATCCATAAAAAACAAACTCTCCAGAAATTTCTTTTTATCCTTAGTATGCTCTTGTAGCCAGAGATAATACCTTAACAGCTGGATCCTGCAAGATAGCCGGTGGAAAAAGCAATGGTTAGGTTGAAGCCTCCGGTATAGCCATCTACATCGATTACCTCCCCAGCAAAATACAATCCCTTTATCAGCTTTGATTCCATTGTTGACGGGTTAATTTCATCTGTACTTACACCACCAGCAGTCACAATTGCTTCTCTGATTGGTCTAGAACCACATATTTCTAGAGTCAATCCCTTGACAAGCTCAACAAGCTTTTTTCTCTCCTCCTTGGTTATCTGATTTACTGGTTTATCCTCATGTATACCGGATAATTTTATAATCACAGGTATCAGCTTTTGAGGTAAAAGGTCATCAAGGCTGTTCTTGAACTGCTTTCTAGAGTACTTTTCCATATCTCTTTGTATCCTTAAATCAAGGGTCTCCTTACTGAGAGCAGGCTTAAGATCTATTGTCAAATATACGTCTCTATAGTTATACTGCATAATATGCCTGCTAGCACTGAGAATTAAAGGACCTGATACACCAAAATGAGTAAAGAGCATTTCACCAAAATCAGAGTATATTTTCTTTTTCCTTTTATCTAGTATGGTTATTGATACGTTTTTCAGTGATAAGCCTTGAAGTGCCGGAACCCAGTCATCAGCCGCAATCAGTGGAACTAAAGAAGGCATCAGCTTAGTGACAGAATGTCCAAGGCGTCTTGCCATTGTGTAGCCATCGCCGGTAGAACCAGTAGCCGGGTAAGATGCCCCACCTGTTGCAATAATAATTGATCCTCCTTCAATAAACCTTCCATTTTTTAGCTTAACTCCTGTTACACAGTCTCCGGAGGTCTGGATACTTTCAACCTCAGTATTATAATTAATTTGTGCACCCTGCCTTTTGGCATACTTGATTAGCAATGCAATAACATCCTTTGCATTATCTGAAACCGGGAAAACTCGGCCGCCTCTTTCGGTCTTTATTTCAAGCCCCTCTGTTCGCAAGAAACTCATCAGATCCTCATTAGAAAATGTGTAAAAAGCGGAGTATAAAAAATTCCCGTTTCCGGGAATATTCTGTATCAACCCATCAATATCAGTATCGTTGGTAATGTTGCAGCGTCCCTTTCCTGATATCCGGACCTTCCTTCCCGCCCTGTCGTTTTTCTCCAGAAGTAAAACATCAAGACCTCTTTGTGCTGCCCTTCCCGCCGCTATCATGCCCGCTGCTCCTGCACCGATTATTATAGCTTTCTTTTTCAATAGTCCACCTTCCCCTTAGTCTCAGTAATATCATATTTTTCATAGACCTGATATTCGTCCCATATTTCTTCAAGCCTCTCAAATATATCGTAAACACTTTCTCTTTTTCTCATACCTAACGCAACGATAAGAGCATTTATAGCACTCAAGGGTGCCACCAGAGAATCAACGAAGGATGCCATATCGCTCCGTGCAAATATACAAAGATCCGCATTACCTGCTAATGGTGACTCCTCACTATCTGTTATCGCAACTACTGTTGCACCTTGATCTTTAACAAACTGCATAGCCTTTGTGGTCCTTTTTGAGTACCTAGGAAAGCTTATACCTATTACAACATCACCTTTAGTTGCTCTTATTATTTGTTCAAACAATTCACTTACATTATTTGTGCTAACTAGCTTGACATTATCGAATAACAGATTGAAATAAAAGCCAAGGAAGCTGGCTAGAGGCGCTGAGCTTCTGACACCAATTATGTATATCTTTTTTGCACCTAATATACATTCGACAATTGAATTAAACACCTTATTATCAATTTCTTCCATTGTAATTTTGATTTTTTCCATATCTGCCTGCAATACACTTTTTAGTATATTCTCTTCGCTGATTCTGCTTGAAGATACTTCAATTCGCTGTATTGAAGTCAGCTTGTTCTTTATCATTTCCTGTAGTACCTTCTGCATCTTAGGGTAGCCCTCGTACCCCATCTCAATAGCAAATCTAACAACAGTAGACTCGCTTACGCCTACAACCTCCCCCAGCTTTGCAGCCGTCATAAAGGCTGCCTTGTCATAGTGGTTGGATATATATTCAGCTATCAGCTTTTGCCCCTTGCTCATTTTACTCTTGTTATTTATCCTGCTGATAAGGTCATAGTTTTTACCTTCCATGTGTCCTCCCAATGACCGTATTTTGTATTAATTACATTAATTAATACTACATTTTTGCAGGTTAAAAATCAAGTACCTGCAAAAACAATGATTACTAGTAACATTTTGGGTCTAGGTTAGGGACATTAAAGCTGTATTTTTTTGTAGCATAATGTCAATCCTAGTAAATAACAAACTTACGTATCCAACGGAGGGAATATGCTCCAGATAGATGATGCTGGGAGTGGAAGCTTTGTAGGAGGTACCTGCATTGGCATTTACAGACCAGAGACAAATGAGTATTACTTTGACATTATCCCTGTTGAATTATACAATAAGGAAAATTTTAAAAAAAAGATTTATCTCGATGAGGTTGTAAATATCGTTACGAGTGCTATTAAGAGCCTGAGTCCGGCAAAGGGAGAAGTAATTGAAATATGCAGGGGTTATATGTTTGACCATCTGAAGCTTTGGCTTGAGAAGAATTCCTATCCATGGTATTCAACACAGATAAGGGGAAAGATACAGGACGTGGTTGAAAAAAGCTTTGAGATGTATACAGAACAGCTTGGGCTCCCCTGGCAGTACATTAAATACACAAGATACCCCTTTCATTTTCATAAATTGCTGAGGTGGGTATATGCGGATTTCGACAATAGAATTAAGCTATGTAAGGTAGGATGGAAATCCTGGCAAAAAATCCAAGGTATGACTCCGGAAATGTACTGTGCGGGAATGTGTGCTTCATCGTTTACTTGCATGAAATGCGGAAGGTACATAAAACCGCGAAGTGAAATAAAGATTATCAGGTTCGTGAGCAACCGTGAAAACTATGTATACCTTCATGATAAATGCGGGACATGCCCCTAATAAGGAATATTCCTTAAAAGAAGGCATGTCCCCATTACTTAAACCGGATGGATTCTAAATTCGTAGTCCACCATATTATTTTCAATCTTGTACTTTTCTGCCTGACGTTGCTTGAAGAAATTTTCTGCTACCTGGGGAAACAATGCATATGAGAGCACGTCCTCATCCTGTTCAATGTACTGACCAATCTGTTTTCTTATATTATCCAGTTCAGGCTCTATGAGGTCTGCCGGCCTGCATGTGATCTGCTCTTCATTTCCCAGTATCTTACTTTTAATATCAACAGGTATCTGAGCTGGTGTCTTACCATATTCTCCTCTTACAAGAGCCTTAGATTCCTTGGGTACCATTTTATATCTTTCACCCGTTATAACATTCATAACAGCCTGGGTTCCGACTATTTGACTAGTAGGTGTAACAAGGGGTGGATAACCGAAGTCCTTTCTTACTCTAGGGACTTCCTTGAGTACCTCCTCAAACTTATCAGATTTTCCTGCCTGCTTCAGCTGTGAAACCAGGTTAGAAAGCATTCCGCCAGGTACCTGGTATATCAATGTGTTGACATCTACGCCCATAACCTTAACATCAAGCTGGCCAGATGCTACATACCTTTCCTTTATAGGCCTGAAGTATTCAGCTATCCCACTGAGCTTTTCGAGGTCTAGTCCAGTATCAAATTCAGTGTCCTTCAAGGTTGCCACAAGAGGTTCTGTCGGTGGCTGAGAAGTACCCATAGCCATAGGTGATATAGCACAGTCCACAACATCAGCACCAGCTTCAATAGCTTTCAGATAAGTCATTGATGCAACACCGCTGGTATAGTGAGTATGTAACTGTATAGGTATATTGATACTTTCCTTTAAGGCGCTAATTAGACTATATGCCGTATATGGTACTAAAAGCCCTGCCATATCCTTTATGCATATGCTGTCGGCTCCCATTTCCTCTAATCTGCGAGCATCCTTTACAAAAAGCTCTGGGCTATGAACAGGGCTGATTGTGTAACTAACAGTGCCCTGGGCATGGCCGCCTTCCTTTTTACACGCCTTTATGGCTGCCTCGATATTCCTAACATCATTCAATGCATCAAATATTCTGATTATATCAATACCGTTGGCAATTGACTTCTGTACAAAATACTCAACCACATCGTCTGCATAGTGCTTGTATCCAAGCAAATTTTGACCCCTTAGCAGCATCTGGAGTTTTGTTTTTTTAGCCTTGGATTTGATTTTTCTCAGCCTTATCCAAGGATCCTCATTTAAGAAACGCAGACACGAGTCAAATGTAGCTCCTCCCCAGCATTCTAAGGAATGATAGCCTATATCATCAAGCTTTTCAACTATTGGTAATATGTCATCAGTGGACATTCTTGTTGCAATCAGTGACTGATGAGCGTCTCTTAGTACTGTTTCAGTAATTTTCACTTTACCCATAATACGGACCTCCTTATTTAAGTGACGCTAGCAGATCTCCTGCATTTACCGAAGCGCCCATATTAACATTGATTGAAGCTACTACTCCATCGGAGGGAGCAACAATCTCGTTCTCCATTTTCATTGCTTCAAGAACGACCAATACACTACCCCTCTTAACTGTATCGCCTATTGAAGCCACTATTTTTAGTATTGTGCCTGGCATAGGAGCGCTTATCTTAACTCCTCCAACGCTACCCCCGGTAGTTTGCTTATTCTCAATAGCAGGGGCTGTAGGTGCTGCTGTCTGAACTGGCGTTGTTACCTGAACCGGTGGTGCAGAAGCTATTGTTGCTGCAGCTGTCTGTACGTATACAGGAGCTGAACCATCCCTTACCTCTTCAACCTCTACTTCATACTGGTTGCCATTTACTTTTATTAAAAACTTTTTCATATATTTATATCCTCCCAACTTTTATATTTAACGATTGGTATACTATGAATTCAAACAGTTACCTAGACGTTCCAGCCTACCTGTTGTATTCCAGGCCGGCGATGTCTGGGGCACCTGCCTCATTGATTCTACAACCAGCTTGTAGCCTGGCCTTGTTTCCATTGCAGCTATAGCTGCTGCTATAACAGCCAATATTTCACTATCGGTATAAACCATATTATTTTCTGACATACCTGTACCTCCATATTACAATGGTATATTACCATGTTTTTTTGCCGGTCTGTTTTCTCTCTTACCCGCCAGCATTTCAAGAGCGTTTATGAGTCTTCCTCTTGTGGTAGCAGGGTCAATAACATCATCAACATAACCCCTTGCTGCTGCAATATATGGATTTGAGAACTTGCTTCTATATTCTTCAATCTTTTCCTTACGAGCTGCAATAGCATCGTCTGCAGCGGCTATTTCCTTGCGGAATATGATATTAGCAGCGCCGTCGGGCCCCATAACTGCAATCTCTGCACTTGGCCATGCAAAAACTACATCAGCACCTAGATGCTTGCTGTTCATTGCTATATAAGCACCACCGTATGCTTTTCTCACAATGACATTAATCTTTGGCACTGTTGCCTCAGAAAACGCATACAACAGCTTAGCTCCATGTCTTATCACTCCGCTATATTCCTGACCTGTACCCGGCAGGTAGCCTGCGGTGTCCGTGAAGGTAACCAGAGGTATATTAAAGGAATCACAGAAGCGAATAAACCTTGCTCCCTTGTCGGCAGAGTTGACATCCAAAACGCCTGCCATTACCTGTGGCTGATTTGCTACAATACCTACAGTTTTACCATTCATCCTTCCAAATCCCACAACTATGTTTTGGGCAAAGTACTTTTGAACCTCCATAAAGTCACCGTTATCAAGGACTCTTGTTACTATTTCCTTTATATCATAAGGCTTATTCGAAACGTCTGGTATCAAATCAAGAAGACTTTCCTCAATTCTGTTGAGATCGTCGTTTACGGGTCTTATCTCTGAATCAGTAAGGTTATTGTCGGGCAGAAAGCTAATTAGCCGTCTAATTTCTTTTAAGCACTCTTCCTCATTTTCATTCATGAAATGTGCGACGCCGCTCTTAGCATTATGTACTTCAGCACCGCCTAGGGTTTCAAATGTTACATCTTCACCAGTTACAGACTTTATAACCTGGGGACCTGTAATAAACATATAGCTGGTCTTATCAACCATAAATACGAAGTCTGTTATCGCAGGAGAATAAACTGCACCACCGGCGCATGGTCCCATAATAACCGATAACTGCGGTATTACTCCCGATGCCAGTGTATTTCTGAAGAATATATCTCCATAACCGCTTAATGCATCAATACCCTCTTCTATTCTAGCTCCACCTGAATCGTTAATGCTGATGAAAGGCGCTCCAACCTTCATGGCCATATCCATCACCTTTGTAATCTTGCGGGCGTGAGCTTCACCCAAAGAGCCTCCAATGACGGTAAAGTCCTGTGATGATACAAATACTGGTCTTCCATCAATTGTCCCGTATCCAGTCACAACGCCATCGCCGGGTACCTTTTTTTTCTGCATATCGAAATCGATTGCTCTGGTCTCGACAAAAGCATCAACTTCAACAAAGGAATTCTCATCAAACAGCTTTTCAAGCCTTTCCCTTGCAGTCAGCTTTCCCGACTCATGCTGCTTAGCAATTCTCGCAGTACCGCCACCTGCCTCAAGTGCCTGTTTACGTACGTGGAGGTCATTGATTTTTTCAATAGTTCCCATGCATCTTCCACCTCATTTTCTATTTTTTTGTGTCTCGATTGTCACTATATTATATTACCTGGTGCTAATTACATTAATTATATATTTTTTAATTTCCTATTGCAATAATAATACATCAAAAACCTTTAGCTGGTCAGCATACACTGAACATGAAAAAGGTCTTGCTTTCACTTCGGAGTATAAAACCAGACGTATTGTTTATCTATGTCTTCAGAAGACACTGACCTCTATAGGTCGGCGATGAATGAAGGTCAGGTAGAGTTCAGTCTACACCTGACTCACTGAGCGAAGCGAATTGACTACCTATAAGTGATTCTATTTCTTTCTTGCTGAGATATCTCCATTTTCCCTCCTCTAGGCCTTCTATACTAATATCACCGATAGCAACACGCTTTAGGTGCACCACTGAGTGACCCGCCGCCTGGAACATCTTTCTTACCTGTCTGTTTTTACCTTCATGGATTGTAATTTCTACAATAGATTTATTTTCTTCCGACTTAACTATTCTAATTTTTGCAGGTGTAGTAATAACCCCCCCTATATCTATCCCGTTCTCAAGCATCCGGGTTTCATTTTCACTGAGCTTACCTTTTATGACCGCCCGGTAAGTTTTATCAGTCTCATAGCGGGGGTGCATCAAAATGTTCGCAAATTCACCGTCATTTGTCAAGATTATCAAGCCGGAGGTGTCATAATCTAGCCTTCCCACAGGATAAATCCTCTCATTTATGCCAACAAGATCAACTACAGTTTTTCTTAAAAACTGATCCTTTGTAGATGATATATACCCAACGGGCTTATTAAGTAATATGTGTATTTTCTTATGTGTTGGTTTAACAGATTTCCCCTTTAGCCTAATCTCTTCAGTGCCATCAACCTTTGTACCAGGTTCTGTGATTAACACACCGTTTACTTCAACCAGGCCGCTGGCAATAAGCTCTTCGCATTTGCGTCTTGAGGCAACTCCAGCGTCAGCAAGATATTTTTGAAGCCTGATTTTGGTCATAACAGTTCCTTTCAATGTGAAATGCTTCTAATAATATAACATGATTCTACAGAAAAAACCACATAAAACCGGAAATAGCACAGCACATTTCCGGTTACATGCGGCGTTAGAATTACATACTCATTTAACCTTATTCCTCTTCCGAATCAGTTACCTTGCTGACAGATATCTTTTTTTTGCACAAACTCTCAATTCGACATAACATATCTGGTACCAAATCCAAAAGCTTATCTACTGTCGAATTGATATTAACTGGCAGGAGCTTAATCTGGTCATTACCGACAATCATAAATGCCACTGGATTTATACTTACTCCTGCGCCACTCCCACCCGCGAAGGGATATTTATCGCCGTTGCCTGTCTCCACATCGTCCTCATCAGAATTCCTTTCAGTTCCTCCCTCATCTGCATAATAGCTATATTCGCCGCCGCCTGCTGCAAATCCGAAGGCTACCTTGGATATGGGAATTATCACCGTACCATCAGGAGACTGTACCGCATCTCCCACAATTGTATTAACATCTACCATTTCTTTGATACTTTCCATAGCAGTCTTCATCAACGCTTCTATTGGATGCTGATTAGCCACTTACTTCACCACCTATCGCATTTTTCGCTTTCATCCTTATCCGATATTTCATGTAGTATATTTTTATCAACACAACTATAATATGGACTAATCTGACATGAAATATGCAACTTGCATCTACTCCAAAAATTTTTTTATCAAATGAGGGTGTAATATTAAGTTCATGAGAAACTATTTTGATATGACGTGATATATATGCATTAAATATACCGGCAGCGCTCCATAGTAAACCGCATATAATACCTGTTTGGGCAGCATCTCCCGTTCCCTGTTCTACTTTTATAATTAATTCCACCCGGATATTATTCTTGTTTATATATTTTCTAATCCCCTCAAGAATACTTTTGTGATCCTTTAGATAGATTCTGACACTGTTGAATTTCTTAATTATATCAAAGGGGCCAAGTCCTTCATTTTTTTCAGAGCCACCTTTCATTTCCTTTCCCTGTCCCTTAACAAGCTTAAACTTATCCTTTCTGCCCTCTTTTTTAACCAGCGGTACCTTTCTTTCATATCTAAATAAGCCTTTTCCGGTGTAAAAGGAGAATTTTACCCACTCATCCTGTTCATTGCGGATATATTCAATGACAGCCTTAATTCTAAGTACAAATAAGACAATACATGTAGAAATAAATACAAAAAAAATAACTACATAAAGCATATTTCACTCCCCTAAGGTAATTGCTCTATAAGCTATTTTTTCCAATTCAAGCAAATTTAATTCTTATTCTGTGTCACTTATCTGATCACCTGTAATGGTTTGGGCTTCACTATCGCTATCACGCATAACTTCAAGCTCCAATATAGGTAAATCCTTTATTGAGCTAAAACCAAAGCTTCTGAGAAATTCATCTGTTGTTTCGTAAATCATCGGCTTTCCAGGGGTATCCATTCTACCAGCCTCCCTGATTAGATTGCGCTCTATAAGCCTAATTATTGAGCTGTCGGAATTGACGCCTCTAATCATTTCTATTCTAGCCCTAGTAACAGGCTGGTTATAGGCTATTATAGATAATGTTTCAAACGCCGCCTGAGATAAGGCCTGCTTTTGTCTTGGCTCAACAAGTCTTCTAATATAATCATGATGTTCAGGCCTTGAACACAGCTGATAGCTTCCGTTGACCTCTCTCATCATTATACCTCTTTTAGAATTTTGCAGTGAAGCAGCCATGTTATTCAAAAAAAGCTTTGCAGTCTTTCTATCAAGTTCAAGTATCGCTGCTATCTTCTCCAGTGATACAGAATCTCCTGCTGCAAAAAGCAATCCCTCAACAACTGCTTCCATTTCTCTCATATCCATAAAGGCTGCCTTCCTTGAATCATAGCCCTACCTTCTGTGGGTTAGGCCATATTATCGAGCTTTTCCTCATTAAATTCCAACAATCCTGAGGACACTTCAATTTTATTAATATAAATTTCACCAAATGCTTTTCTTTGCTCCAGCTTTACTTTTTTTAGCTTTGCTAGTTCAAGAACTGCCATAAAGCCTGTCACAATATCAATGGGTGACTTAGTCCTAAAGGAGAAAATTTCAGTGAATTTTACCCTGCCCTTTCTAATCAATTCCCTAGCAATTTCTCTCATCTTGCTTCGCATCGAAACCTTCTCGTGTTGGATAATGCGGTTCATTCCATTTACATTGGGATTCATTTTTTTTCTGTTTTTTTCTAGCAGCTCCAGATAGACCTTCTGTAACTGTGAAGGTATCAACTCCAGCACTTCATCATTCCTTGCAAAGCTAATGACTTCTGGTAGCTTCCAGTGTACCAGAGCCCATTGCTTTTCACGCTGTCTGAGTATAGCTGTAAAGCTCTTAAATTTCTTATATTCCAGAAGTCTTAATACTAGTTCTTCTCTCGGGTCTTCCTCCTTCTCTGTTTCATCCTTCCTGGAGGGAAGAAGCATTTTTGACTTTATATGCAGCAGTGTTGATGCCATAACTAGAAATTCGCTGGTTACTTCAAGATCCAGTTCCTGCATAGCAAATAAATACTCCATATATTGATCTGTAATGATATTAATGGGGATATCATATATGCTGAACTGATTTTTTTCGATTAGGTGAAAAAGCAGATCAAAGGGCCCTTCAAAGTTTTCTATTCTGATTTTGCAGGCATTGGTAAGCGAACTATCCAATTATATTCCCCCGGATCTACCAGTCTATTTTCATTGCCTTCCTAACATCGGACATTGTCTTCTCCGCTAGCTTCCTTGCACGAGCGTTTCCATTCTCCACAACTTCTCTTATGTAGCTAGGTTTTTCCAGTAACTCCTGTCGTTTTTCATATATAGGTGTGAGAACCCTTGCCATCTTTGATACCAGGTCCTTTTTGCACTGGACACATCCTATACATCCTCCACGACAAAGGGCTTCGGTCTCGTTGATATTCTCATCATTGAACACCTTATGGAATGCAAAGGCAGTACATACCTCTGGATGACCCGGATCATCCTTCTTAATTCTGGCAGGATCAGTTACCATTGTCATAACCTTTTTCTTTACTGTTTCAGGAGCATCTGATAATGCAATGGTATTGTTATAGCTTTTGCTCATCTTCCTACCATCTGTCCCGGGAAGGACCTTTGCTTTTGTAAGCTTGGATGCCGGTTCGGGAAATACTTCTCCATACAAATAGTTAAAACGTCTTGCCATTTCCCTGGTCAGTTCAATATGAGGCACCTGATCCTCTCCTACAGGTACAGCTGTAGGCTTGTACATCAAAATATCTGCAGCTTGAAGACAAGGATAGCCCAAAAAGCCATAGGTGGTTATGTTCTTCTCCTTCAACTGTGACAGCTGATCCTTGTATGTAGGACATCTGTACAGCCATGAAAGTGGAGTAGACATAGAAAAAAGCAGATGCAGCTCAGCGTGCTCTTTCACAGAGGATTGAAGAAAAATAGTGGATTTTTCAGGATCAAGACCCGCGCTAAGCCAATCTATAACCATGCCATTTATATTGGATTTAATATCTGATGTATCCTCATACCCTGTTGTTAGCGCATGCCAGTCGGCAATGAAATAGTAACAGTCATACTCATCCTGAAGCCTAACCCAATTTTCAAGCGCTCCAAAATAATTTCCCAGATGCAACAAGCCTGTAGGCCTCATACCGCTAAGCATAGTTCCTTTACTCATTTGTACCCTTCTTTCCAATAAACAAAGTTGTTGTTAACTAATCCATATTGTAAATTTTGTACTCTACAGTGTCAAGTACGTTTATAAACTCGTATAGCAATACCAAATGCACAGAAGGTTCTCTGACATTGCTCATCTAAGCTCCAAATAGCATTAGTACAGGTGCTGCTAAAACCCTGAATACCGTCTCGACTCCTACCCTAAAGGGGAGCAATATAGCTGACAAAATACCCGGACTAAAAATGATTAGCGCCAAAAAAGCAATTCCTATATATCTTTCATAGCGCATTATGTTGAAATAGGTCTTGGTGGGCAATACAGCAGTCAACACCTTGGAGCCGTCAAGAGGAGGTATTGGCAATATATTGAATATAGCCAATCCAATGTTTATTATATAGAAAAATCTGCTTATATTGAACACTATAAATTCCAAGGAAAAACCATTTCCAAGGATGTTATTATAGCTGTTATATACAGCTCGGGGATCTATCCCATTGTTAATAGCTATAAAAACCATAGGAAAAGAAAATAGGAATGCCAAAAGAAGATTTGACAATGGACCTGCTAAACTCACCAATACAGTTCCCCTCTTTTGATTTTTATAGTATGTTGGATTAATAGGCACTGGCTTGGCCCACCCAAACCCAAAACCACCGAACATAGAAAAAACGAGCATAAGCGTACCCATAGGATCGAGATGCTTCAGTGGATTCATGGTTAGCCTCCCCATACGCTTTGCAGTAGGATCACCCTGTAGGTATGATGCATACGCATGGGACATCTCATGAAAACTCAAAGATATGAGTATTGCGGGTACAGCATATAATAAAAGTAAAATCTTTTCCATTTTAATCTCCATTCAATTCGTCAGTCTGTCTGCTAAAAACGGTTCACTATATATATTTTAACAGATGATAAGGCAAAAGTCTTTATAAATACTCATGAAAAAGCCGTTTAGCTAGGTAGCTCAAACGGCTAAGGAATCAAAATCTACTATGATCTTCAGCCTACACTCTGCCCATACAGAACCATTCTTGCATTAATTTGTACAGAATTTTCAGGAAGGATACCCGCTGTACATCGCTGGATGCTACAAGATCAGCCTTGCCTACCTCATTTCCCGAAATAGCATATATTACCTCGCCGATTTTCTGGCCTGATTTTACAGGAGCTGTAAGCTTATCCTGCAAAACAATGACATTCTCTATTTTACCCTTTTCACCCTTTTTCAATAACAGCTTTACATTTTCCTTATATACTGCATTTGTCACCGGCTGTAAGCCTTTTTTCACAGTTACCTGCTGAACAGCCTCATCCTTATTATTTACAAGGACTGTTTCAAAGTTTGCAAAACCATAGTCAAGCAATTTTCTGCTTTCTGCAAACCTTGTATTGGAATCAGGCTCACCAAGTACAACTGATATAAGCTGCTGGCCATTTCTAAGAGCAGAGGCAGACAAGCAGTGACCTGCTGCGCCGGTATAGCCGGTTTTCAAACCCACAGTTCCCTGATAATGCCTTACGAGCTTATTAGTATTATCTAAAGATACCGAGTCCTTACCAGGAACATTTTCTCTAAACTTAGCCTGCCAGGTGGATGTGTATTTTGTGATTTCAGGGTGCTTGCTCAGCAGCTCCCTGGACATAATCCCAACATCATAAGCACTACTGTAATGTCCCACATCTGTCAGCCCAGAACAATCAAGAAAACTGGTATCGTTCATCCCAAGCTCCCTTGCCTTCTGATTCATCATACCCACAAAGGTTTCCTCGCTCCCTGCAATAGCCTCTGCTAGTGCAACAGTTGCATCGTTTGCCGAATGTATGGCAACAGCCTTTAGCAGTTCATCTACAGTAAACACCTCTCCAGGCTCAAGCCAAACCTGTGAGCCACCAAAGCCCCAGGAATATTCACTTACTGTTACCTTTGTATCATATGATATTATTCCCGAATCGATAGACTCCATAATAAGGAGCATTGACATGACCTTAGTAATACTGGCTATTGGAAGCTTCTCATGACTATTCTTCTCTAATAAAACTTTACCGGTATTACAATCGACCAATATAGCTCCCTTAGCCTTCAAGTCAGTCAGGGAGGTATTGCTCATTATCTTCATGACTTGTACAGTATCATATTCTGTTACGTCTTCTGAAAGTCCATATATAGGCATTATCATGAAGAAACACAATAAAACTACAGAAATGCTGATAGAAAATGCCTTTTTTAACATATCACTCACCCCTTGCAAGCATACTTCTTACTATATATTTAAGGTTATGCCGCATAAAGGTCTAATAATACTTGGTTTTAAGAAAATTTATCTTTTAAAAACTTCCTTCTGAAAGATTAAACTTGTGTGTTAACCGAATAAAAGTAAAAATGGATTAATAATTAATTATTTCTTTGCTATCTATATAAGCCAGAATAAGTGGTCTAGTTCCCACCGCATCATCAGATAACTCGTATGCTTCCATAAGCATTTCCTTAGCTTCATCAACTAGATGCTGGGAGGATGTGTGTAGCTGTGCTATTGGCTCTCCCTTTTGAACATACTCCCCTGTTTTTTTAAGCAATACTATTCCGGCTGTGTAATCAATAGGGCTATCCTTTCTTTCTCTTCCTGCCCCCAATACCATTGACGCCTTCCCTACAAGCTCAGATTTCATAGAGGATATATATCCCTCAAAGGGTGCCATCACTAAGTGCCTAACAGGCGCCGTATTCAGAGCACGTTCATCCCATGGAACATACAGTGCGCCCTGCCTGAGAGCAAATTGACCCAGCTTCTTTAAAGCACTCCCATTGGATACACTAGCCTTTACCTGCTCTCTACATTGGTCAATGGTGCCTTTTCCACCAAGCTCAAGCATCCTTGCCGCCAATTCGAAGCAAACGGCTTTTAAATCCTCCGATCCGTTTCCCTTGAGAACTTCTATTGCCTCTTGTACCTCCAGCCCATTACCAATGCAATTGCCCAAGGGAGAGTTCATATCAGTTATTACCGCAACAGTCTCCCTCCCCATTTTATCACCAATAGACACCATTTCCTTTGCCAGCTGTATTGATTCATCCAGTGTTTTCATAAACGCTCCGCTACCAGTCTTGACATCCAACACGATTTTTTCAGCACCTGATGCAAGCTTTTTGCTCATAATGCTACTGGCTATTAACGGAATACTGTTCACCGTAGCCGTGACATCCCGAAGTGCGTATAGCTTCTTATCAGCAGGGGCAAGATTGCCTGTCTGACCGGATATTGCTATACCTATTTCATTAACATTCCTTATAAATTCATCTCTGGAAAGCGATGTTCGAAATCCCTTTATAGCCTCAAGCTTATCAATGGTACCCCCGGTATGCCCCAGTCCTCTTCCTGACATTTTAGCAATAGGTATTCCACATGCTGCAACTATAGGTGCCAACACAAGAGTAGTTTTGTCTCCCACTCCCCCTGTACTGTGTTTATCAACCTTAACCCCCGGTATATCTGAAAGCTCCACCTTGTCGCCTGAATTAAGCATAGCATGGGTTAAGTCAGCAGTTTCTCTGGAATCAAGATCTCTAATAAATATTGCCATAATCAGCGCTGCTGCTTGGTAATCATATATGCTCCCATCACAAAAGCCATTAATGAAGAATTCAATCTCTTTTTTAGATAGCTCCCCGCCATCTCTCTTTTTTTCTATTATGTCAACGATTCTCATAGAGCTCCACCATCCCTTAGTAATCTATAATCTCATTATGAAAGCTTTTTGCATTAAAATCACCATCTGTGCCAAGTATTCTAGCTATTGTCTCTGCAAGATCGGCAAATGTACTGCGAATACCTAAATCCACCCCTTTGCGTATCTGCTTGCCATATACCAGTAAAGGAACATACTCTCTGGAATGGTCAGTACTACCTGTTGTAGGGTCACAACCATGATCGGCTGTAATAACCAGTATATCCTGCTCATCCATAGCATTGATAATTTCTGGCATTCTGTTATCAAACTCTATCAGCGATTTTGCATACCCTTCAATATCATTTCTGTGTCCAAAGTACATATCAAAGTCAACCAGATTGGTGAAAATAAGCCCATCAAAGCTTTTATGAATAAATTCCAAAGTCTTGTCCACACCATCCATGTTCCCATTTATGTGAACAGCTTGAGTCATTCCCTGTCCGGC
Organism: uncultured Oscillospiraceae bacterium; assembly: GCA_964512095.1. Taxonomy (GTDB): domain Bacteria; phylum Bacillota; class Clostridia; order Acetivibrionales; family DTU013; genus DTU013. Next base: position 74,885 of record CAZEIH010000007.1, on the reverse strand, counting down.
AAAAATATCCTCAATCTTTCCTACAGCCTTAACCTCCATTCCTGCATCCTTCACATAATCAAGTACTGTTTTCTTAGGGGGCTTAAGAGAAAAATCACGTCTTTTAGCGGTTCTTGTAAAATTGCCTTCCTCTCCGATAAATGGACGAGCAATTACCCTGCCTACTGCATGCTCATCGATGAGGATTCCCCTGGCTATTCTACATATATCATACTGCCTATCAATGGGTATTACTTCCTCGTGGGCAGCAATTTGAAAAACGCTATCAGCTGATGTATATACAATTGGATATCCTGTCTTCACATGCTGTTGTCCTAATATTTTAATTATTTCTGTCCCCGAAGCCGGATAATTCCCAAGGGCTTTAGTCCCTATAGCCTTTTCAAACCGAGTCATCAATTCCTTCGGGAAACCCTCTGGGTATATGGGAAAAGGACTATCTAGGGTTATTCCTGCAAGCTCCCAATGCCCTGTAGTGGTGTCCTTTCCTAGGGAGCGCTCAGCCATTTTCCCAAAGCAGCCCAAGGGATCAGCTGTCGCTACGAAGCCTGATATTCCGCTTATACAGCCCAAACCGAGCTTTTCCATATTAGGAAGACTAAATCCCTTCACACTTGCGGCAATATTTCCTAATGTATTACTGCCTACGTCTCCATAGTCCACCGCATCCGGCAATTCACCTATTCCGACACTATCCAATACAATGATAATAACTCTTTTCATAGCTATTCCCTTTCAATAAAACCGATTCCAAAACACCGGCTAATGAATAAAACTTTCAACTATACAAATTGTACCATAATATCATCTCTATTATAATGACTCAAAAAATGTTTTTAATAATACCTATATACTGGCTGTAAGACCTGAAACAGCTGAGCAATACAACTTGGCTACAATTTCAGATTTGGCACTCGTAGCAGATAGACTAACGATAGGTTCCTCATTGGAGTTTTTGAACCGGGATGACGGAATCATTGGACTTGTAAAGCATTATGGATTTTTCTTTGGAAAAGAAGTTGGAATTAATGGGGCTAACAAGTATCTGGCCATTGATAATAGAGAAACCGATGTAACAGATGCCTTCTCAACAGATGGACTTTTGAAAAAGTTTGGACTAGTGCAGCTTGAATGCTGTTACACTTCTCAAAAGTGGTCCACTCGAAGAATACCCTGAAATTGAGGGTGTCCTAGGTGAATTGGGAGAAGTACTGACAAATGATATCATGGTTGATATAAACTATCAGGTGGATGAGCTACAGAAGCAACCAAGGCAGGTAGCTAATGAGTTTCTAAAAAAACAAGGACTTATTGATTAGGTATTAAATCGATTCCACTTTGCCATACTAATATTTAAAGCGGAAGCACTTGCTTCCGCTTTTTCCTCGAAGCAGAAATCACGCCCGGGGATGAGTCTTTTTGTATACTTCCTTTATCCTATTTTTAGCTATTTGGGCATATATCTGAGTAGATGAAATATCCGAGTGTCCCAGCATTTCTTGTATCGACCTTAAATCTGCTCCGTTTTCCAGCAGATGGGCCGCAAAGGAATGACGCAATGTGTGTGGTGTTATATCCTTGTTTATCTGTGCTTGATTCTTATACTGTTTGATAATCTTCCAAAAACCTTGCCTGGTAAGCCTATTTCCGTTTATATTAACAAACAAAGCTGTCTCATCGGGACTCTGAATCAGTAGTGGTCTGGATTTGCCCAGATACTCCTTCAAGGCGCTGATAGCCATTGAACCTATTGGTATGACTCTTTCTTTGGCTCCCTTGTTACACTTGATAAAAGCAAGCTCAATATTAAGGCTCAGGACATCTAGCTGAATCAGTTCAGACACCCTAATTCCTGTAGCATAAAGTAACTCAAGCATAGCTTTATCACGATAACCCTTTAGGTCAACACACTGTGGCTGTTCCAGAAGAAGTTCAACTTCCTCCGGCGATAGTATCTGTGGCAGCTTCTTTTCAACCTTTGGCGATTCAAGCTCTGCTGTAGGATCATGGTCTATCAATTTGTTCTTATATATGTATTGGTAGAAAGACCTAATCGATGCCAAGTTGCGAGATATTGTCGAAGTCGCCCTTCCCTTCTTCTGCAAATAAAGCAGATAAGTAATTACGGTTGGCTTGTTAGAATTGGCAATATTCTGTAGGTTTATCTCCCTCAAATACATAAAGTATTGCTCAATATCTCTTCGATAGGATTGCAATGTATTCAATGACAATCTCTTATCGATTTCCAGAAAATTCACGAACTTTTGTACTAATGCTTCCATGTGTAGTTCCCCTTCTTATATTCTAATTCCATATTTATCAATTACTACTTATTGATTGTAATATATTTCAACTAATAATAAAAGAAACTTTTTCTATTATATAGAATTCTTTACTATTTACGCAATAATTATTCTATACAAAATTTACACTTTTCCTATAAATTTTTGTTATGTAAATATTATATACTTATTTTTACTAATTATACTAATGTTATTTTATTTTGTAAATAATTATATAGTAACAATCGGTGAAATCATTCTTAATAATATAGGTGTTACATATGCATCAACTAATATACCGGCTAATATTATGCAACAGTAAAGCATTGTAACAAAGCAATATGACATAAATGCTGTTCGTAATCCTGACTTTTGATCATCCTGAGAAGACTTATTCTTTGTTATTCTTAATGAAAAATTTATTCCATTAACTCCGATTCCAATCAAGCATGGTATAATGATAATTTCCTTTGGGAGCAAGGCTAGTCCCGAAAAAAGAAGGCCCCTCATCCCGAGGGCATTTATTATGAAGCCGGAAGTGAAGCCTGTAACAAAACCACGGATCCCCATAATCAAAAAAATGAATGGAAGGCCAATAATTGTAACCCCCAGTATCCACAAAATCACTATTAGCTTGATGTTCTCTGATAATCCAATTGCAAACAGCTCACTTCCTTTAAGATTCTGGTTATTAAATAATTGCAAAAAGCCCTGAAAATAATTCAACAGCTCATCCCTTTGCATTGTACTTAATCCGTTTACAGTAAAGGCTCCTGCTGACACTCCTATTATGAACGCCATCAGCAGAAACAAGTATGTAGTTTTATTTGCTGTGATATGCGTTTTAATGGTGCCTTGAAGATGTTTTATCAAATCCCTTCCCCCCTTTGGCCATAATCCTTGCCTTTTCTATTGTCCCTTTATAACTCCTTCTTTGCTCAAAAAAAATTACAATACCATCATATGCGGATGATATTGTAAACTATTCCTTAGTCAGTCAGTATACTTTATGCTAATCAGATCTTGCCTATCTATTTATATTGGATATCTATCTTACCGTTTATGATTTTATCTGCTAGAAATATTCCTATAATACTTTTGGAATCAGTTATCTTGCCCTCTAGGATCATATGCAAAAGCTGCTTAACGGTATACTTTTCAGTTGATATGAATTCATCATCATCTGCACAGCTTTCGCCCTCCTTTAAAAATGTAGCAGCATATATATGAAGTATCTCATCGGAAAATCCCGGTGTACTGTGGATACTTATAACGCGAGTAACATTATCTGCCGTCAGTCCTGTTTCCTCTTTAAGCTCCCTCTTTGCACAAACAAAAGGATCTTCTCCATAATCTAGCTTTCCTGCAGGGATTTCAAGGGATACTGCCTCCAGTGGCTTTCTGAACTGCCTGACCATGTACATCTCTTCGTTTTCGTTTAGCGCTATAACTGCGGATGCGCCGGGATGCTTGACAATATCTCTGGTTGCCTGTCTTCCGTCCGGAAGCTTTACCGTCAAACGCTGAACATTGATAATATTACCTTCGTAAATACTCTCTTCTGATATTGTCGTCTCTTTATAGTCCATCTCTATCATCTCCTTCTACATTGTCATTGAAATTCTCTATATCGATATTTGCGTTTTTCTTAATTTCTCCGGTAGCTAACTTATCACACCTGTTGTTCAATTCATTGTCGCTATGTCCTTTGACCTTTATCCATGTAACATTGTGAAGTCTTGCCAACCGATCCAGCTGTTCCCACAAATCCTTATTGCGTACATCATCCTTGCCAGAGGTACGCCAGCCGTTTGACTTCCAGTTTTTTATCCACTCTTTGTTAAAGGCATTTACAAGATAAGAGCTATCGCTGTACAATCTTACATCACATGGAAATTTTAAGGCTTTTAAACCTTCAAGGGCAGCCCTTAGCTCCATTCTGTTGTTGGTTGTATCCGGTTCATAGCCCGAAAGCACCTTCTCTTTACCTTCATAGAGCAGTATGGTCCCCCAACCTCCCCTTCCAGGATTTCCGGAGCACGCGCCATCAGTATATATTTCAACCTTTTTCATGTTAACTGACATATTATTTACTCCCTGAATCACAGCCGATTTCCATTGCTTTTGCTGTACATTCATTCATCGCATTGATAATTGAATACCTAAAACCACTCTTTTCCAATGCCTCTACTGCTTTAATTGTGGTTCCCCCGGGTGAACATACCTGATCTTTCAATTGACCAGGGTGCATACCAGTTTCAAGAACCATTTTAGCTGAACCTAATACAGCCTGAGCAGCCAGCTTGTATGCTAGATTTCTGGGAATACCTTGAGATACTGCGCCGTCAGCCATGGCTTCTATCGTCATGAAAATGTATGCAGGACTGCTGCTGGTAAGAGCTGTGACCTGAGTCATAAGTCTCTCTTCCAGTTCCTCTACTTTTCCAGAGCCTTCAAAGAGTTTTTTTACAAGTATTTTTTCGACATTGCTAATACTCTCGTCGAAGGATATCAATGTCATTCCCTCTCCAACCATAAGCGGAAGGTTGGGCATAGTCCTTACTACCTTGCACGCCTCCCCAATATATGTTTTTAATTTATTAGAGCTTATACCCACTACTATAGACACAAGAATCTTGTCCTTGCTCAAGAAGTCTTTAATCTCCCCTAAGACTTGTTTTACATATACTGGTTTTACTGCAAGTACTATATAGTCGCTAAGCTCTACAAGCTGGCGATTGGATTCTACCGCCATAACGCCTGTTTCACTGGTCATTGCCCCTACTTTATCACTGTCTGTATCAAATATGAGTACGTCTTCGGCCTTTGCTGCTTCCGAACGAAGGACACCTCTAAGAATTGACGCACCCATGTTTCCTGTACCAATAAAGCCTATCTTTCTTCCCATTAGAAACTACTCCAATCTGTGGTTAGATTATTATATATCATTTTTTTCGAGGCGGTAAACGCCTCGTTCTATAATATCATATAGTCACAAAGGAATTCCACAATAATTTCCATTGCCTTTCCATAGCTTTTTTAATACACCCATTGACATTTCATTAAGGCTTGTTGTAAAATAGATAAGTCACTTACGCAAAAGTGTCACAACTCCTAGGGGAGTAGCGCAATTGGTAGAGTAGCGGTCTCCAAAACCGTTGGCTGCAGGTTCGACTCCTGTCTCCCCTGCCAAAGAAAAAGCTTAGAGCGATTAACGTTCTAAGCTTTTTTTATAATTTTTTTCTAGCTCTTAGTTTATCATTTTGATGCTTCCTATTTCAACTTTTTTACCACCATCAAAGTCGATTATTTCGCATCTTTTTAATACAGGACTAAAGCTGGCGTCTATCGTATAATATAAGTCGATTTCACCAATCATGTTCACAGTTGCCATTCCGAATATGGGAAGAGGCACCTTTACTTCTGCCCCTGTGCTGCCTTTTGTCAGGGTAAGCTTTGATTCTTCGCTGATGTCCACACAGGTAGGATCAATCCAGGAGCCTTGGGCATAATCTAGCATTGTTTCTTCATCATTACCGCTAAAAGCACCGTCTTCAATAATAATATCTGCAGAAAAATCAAACCGTTCATTGATAATGCTTAGTTTATTTCCTCCATTCACATATGCAAAGCTGAATCCATTTATAAACTCAGCAAGTTCATTGTCACTGGTTATTACACAGCTTCTATCCTTCTTGTAGCTGTAAATAAAGCAATTTGAATATGCAAACGACGCACCGTAATCAGGGACAATTATGAAAACATCCTTTGAGCCGTCACCATCCATGTCTTCAAATTGCATACTTGTCAAAAGACCTGATAAATTATCGCTCTTTTTCCAAAACACAACTTCCTTCTCAGTGTCACCGTCTTTCATTTCAAGCCTTCCCTCCAGACTTACAGCTGTATCTGAATCAGAAGGGTCCAATGTGATTTTGAAGGCTGTCACCTGCTCGTTTATGCCATCACCATTCAAATCCACACTGGCACTTTGAAGAAATTCTCTGTTCAAATAGGGCTCTATAGGGCCATCTACATCGTCCTCAGGAATTATATTATTATCGCCAATATCACTTGTGCCTTCGTTTTTAGGGTTAGCTTGACCGCCATCCCTATTATCCGGGACCTCCGATATATCCGAACCATCATCTCCGGTTTTATCTCGTCCAATATCAGTTACTTCTCCTGCTTCCCCGCCCTGATTAATGCCTGAGTTAACCTGGCTGTCCCTTGAGCATGCTGTAGATCCTGTAAACAGTATCAATGCAAATAAAAACAGCAAAATACGCTTAATAATAATTCCCCCCAACAGTTTATAACTCCTAATCATACTAGGCAACTCGCTGTAACCTTGTAAATACTATGATACCATTATCCTTAAGCTATTTCCATCAGGTCCTGAAAAATGCAATATAAACCGGTAGAACAACAGCTATCAGGCATACAAGAAAAACTATTACCGAGCCTGCTTTATTATTAATTTTCCAATTCCATAATGCATAGCTGACAGTTCGTATCTCTATGAGCAGAACAACTATCATAAATCCTATCAATGCAATCAGCGACATACAAAACCACCCATCCCTCTATTGCTTCATCCATTTTATTATCAATCCTGTTCGTCTTACTTTAAACTTTACATCAATGTTAAAGGCTGTATTTTTATATTGTTCACTCCAATTAAAGTTTTTCCACTCATCCAGTGTAAGAAATTCACCCTTTACATATCTGCCTATTCCACAAATATCTGCATCATATTCATCTATTGTTTTTTGTAACATTTCAGCAACCTTATTCCTAATCGTTTCACTAGTTCTATTTTCCATCGGCAGTGGATAATCCTCATACCCTACAGCACTTTGGATAGAAGAAAAGTCACCTTCCAGATTGATTACAATATCAACCATAACCTTGCCATCCTTTATTTTAGTTTTGATACTTGGTTTTTTTTGTTGAACAATTTCCATAACAACAACCTTACTTTCATCATAAATATCTGGAAAACTCCAAAAGGAATGGTTATATGTACCTGTTACAAGCTGATAGCACGCTGTTTCATAGCCATTTAATGTACCAACCATCTTACTGTTTTTAAAAACAGCAACACCCATAGCGACATTTTTTAAATCTGATATAACAGGAATGCTCTCAGCCTCATATAAGCCCTCAGGCCTGTTAACTTCTGCTTTGTTGAGACCACCACCAAGATCATCAACACTCTGCTTCTTATTAATACCAGTAAGTATTGCAACAGACTCCATAGAATCCGATTCTTGTGCATAGTAGAAATCAGAAATTCTCACATCAGGATAAAATGATGCGTAACGCTTTCCCAGCAGTAATTCATAGTACTTTGCAGGATTACTCTCCAATATGGTTTTTACATTCTCTAAATATTTATCCGGAGGCTCATTAGAAACTAATACGAATGTGTTAGGCCTGAATTCCCTTCCCCTTTGTATTGCCTGTATATATTCAGCAACACCTTTTTCCGCTAATTTCTTTGATATTACGATAACCTTAGCATGGGACAGGTTTATTTGTTTACTAATGATATTATTAATCAAATCTAAGCCGGAGTATATAGAAGGTGTGTCAACAGTTATTATTGAAGTAGTCTCACTTTCACTACCGCCCCCGCCCCCGCCGCTTTCACCACCGCCTCCACCTCCTATAGAAAGAGGCGCCGCCAACTGGAGTGTCATCCTCAGTTTGTTGGCCTCTCCTACGTCCAATCCTATAGCAAGGGGGTAGGCAAGATCATCTATCTCCCGCTTATCATAACACCCAGAAAGAGAAGGTATTATACTCATCAATAGCATTACTGCTACCACTTTAGTCGCTTTTTTCAAGTACCTCATTTCTCTTCTCCTATCTTTCCTGAATGCTTTCTTAATGATGCAAGGGCAAGTATCAGTCCGATAAAAACAAAGGTAATTATCCATGCAAATTTGTCAATATAATTAGATTGAATCTTTATCACTGATATTAAGTTATCAGGAATAAAAGCAGTACTAAACACAATAACAGCAAATGGCAATATAAGAGGTCTTGTGTGCTTCAATCCTGCTGTTTTAGCAAAAGTATGAATCATAAAATAAAATGTTGCTGTCAGGTACATTAGCGCAGCCATAGCCCAAATGAATACAAACATGGATTCTATCCTTTGAAAAAAGCGTCCCATATTAATTGCTCTTGCTATGCTGTATGCAGGCAAAAACGGCTCAAGACTTGAAGGATATGGGGTAGATAAAATGTATGTGATGGAACCGGTTATCAGGAAGAATGCACTAATAGCAAAGGCTATATAGCCTACACTCTTTACTTCGCTATAGCTTCCCAAAAAAGGTGGAAGCAGAAACAACACCATCATCTCACCATAGATCGATGACCTTAAGAGGCTCTTTTGAACAATCTCCTTCAAACCTGTACCCCAAATTGGCATCAGGTTGCTGGCATCCATATGGGGTATAGCTCCTATCAGTATCAGAATATACCCAGCAGATATGATAGGAATTGCTATAGCATGATATCGTAAAATAGCCTCAACTCCAAAAAAACTCGCTACAGCTATACCTACAATAAAAAAGAACATGACGAAGCTAATTGGTGATACAGGCAATGATACTATTTTCATGTCTTCAGAAAACTCTCTGATAACAATTACGGTTAAAAAAAAGAGACTTGCCGTCATAACCAAGCCGGTCAGTATCTTCAAAAGCTTGCCACCTCCCCTCTGTGCCACATCAAGGATGTCACTGTTACCGAAGCTTTTATAAAGCTTTATTAGAATCACAAACATTACTAATGCAACAAGGCTGGCAGCTATTGACAAAAGCCAACCAGCTGGACCGGCATCTTCAACAGTCATCCTGCTATAGTATAAAAACAATTTTGTACATACTAGATTAGTCAGAAGGGTTGTAGCTTCCCACTTTCCAAACCTGATTTTATTTTTCATCTGCTTTTATTACTCCCATTACCTTTTCTTTTTATCTGTTTTCCACCGCATACTATAGTGCTCTTGCTTCATATTTTTTTTTGTATTTAAATAGTCCGGTCGATTCTCCAACCTCCACTCAGGTGCTTTGAACATTACATTTTTAAATTTACTGGAGGTTCTTGGCCCTAAAGGAGCCATAAATGGAACTCCAAAGGACTTGAGTGATGTAGACCAGAGTCCTAGGATGAAAAGCCCCAGAGTTATACCTAGAAATCCGGCCAAAGCACCTAAAATAATAAATGCAAATCTCATTATTCTAATAGAATAAGCCAATGAATAGTTTGGAATAGCAAAGGAGCCTATACCTGTAACAGCAACAATTATTATTAAGATTGGGCTAACAATATTTGCAGCTACTGCCGCCTGTCCCAGTATCAGTGCACCTATTATGCCAAGGGTAGGACCTATTGGACCCGGTACTCTGACTCCGGCTTCTCTGATAAGCTCAAATGACAATTCCATCAACATGATTTCAACAATAGATGGGAAGGGCACCTTCTCTCTTGAGGCCCCAATAGCCAGCAGAAGGTCCGTAGGCACCATTTCTTGATGATAATTGGTAATTGCTAGATACAACCCCGGAAGAAGTAATGCAAGGAATCCGGAAACATATCGAATATATCGAAGCAGATTAACATAGGGATATCGTAAATATGTATCTTCGGCAGAATGCATCAAGTCAAAAAAAGTTGTAGGAATGACTAAAACATTTGGTGATCCACTTACAATAATGGCAACTCTGCCAGCCACAAGCAATTCAGACACATAATCAGGTCGTTCAGTCGAGATCATCTGGGGTGATGGATAAACTGTACTGTCCTCAATTAGCTGTTCAAGGACTCCAGAATCCAGCAAATAATCAATACAAATACCTTCGAGTCTGCGCCTGGTCTCAGCTACCAGCTTCTCATTTACAACATCTCGTATATACATAATAGAGCATGCGGTCTTGCTAACCCTTCCCACCACCACATCCTCAACTATTAGATCCTTATCCTTAAGCCTTTTGCGTATCTGGGCACTATTTGTCCTAAGTGTTTCATTAAAGGCCTCCTGGGGCCCTCTAATAACTATCTCATTGTTTGGCTTTTCTATGCCTCTATGGTCCCACCCCTTCACATCAGAGGAAAAACACACTGATAGTCCATCTACAAACAGACCACAACCTCCAAAATTTATCTCATTTACTACATTTTCATATGATTTCTCAATTTTCATTTGGCAGTGAGGCATAAGCTGTCTTGCAATATAGTCCTCCAAACCATCTGCTACATCTTTTATTTCCATAGCTGCATTAACCATTAAGGGCTTCAATATAAAGCTATTAATAATTTCTCGGTCAGTCATGCCGTCAAAAAAGGCTATGAAAGCCCTAATGGGCTTAGATTCATAGATGACATCAAACTCTCTTATAGCAATATCACTATTCAGAGGTATGCTGTAGGTGGCCTTTATGTGCTGGAGATTTGTTTCAATATCCTTATCAATAGCGTCTTCTGGTTCCGGGGCTTTCTCCTGCTGAGCACTTTTTCTCTCCAACACACTTTGAAGGCTATTAGTATTTCTATTCCTTCGTTTCAAAGAATCCTCATCAGGTTTCAATATGAATCTCTCCTGCTTTTCCGGCTCTTTAAAAATGAGATACTTTTTTATTTGATCCTTTATAAAAGACAAATCACAGTCCTCCTGCTTCTATAGCTCAATATCCTTCACCTTGCCGTCTCCCATTTTAACCAAATAGACATCCCACTTTCTGGATCCCAACTGCATTGCGAAATTTCTGTCTAATACTGAAAAGTCAAAGCGATACTTACCCTTCACTGCGCCTCCTGTATCCATTGCGACAGTATATCCCAGACCCTCTATATAAAAAACAGTTCCAAAGGGCCAATAATTTTCATCAATCGCCAGGGAAATTCCCGGAATAATTGGTGCTCCCGATTTTGTAATCCCCTTATTGTTTCCGCACTCCTCCTTGCTAGGTGTGTATGCGGTCCCAAGGAATTGCCCAATATATTCTCCTCTATTAATTGTGTTCCTGTGCTCCAGTCCTTCAAAAATAGAATAGTTCTGTGGCTTAATACCTGCTGATGCAGCCATCTTTAGTGAATTTTGCAGAGCTATGTTATCATTTGTTAACTCCTTCACCCTAGCAGCCAGTTCCCCGTTCTCTTCTTCAAGCTTTTCGATTTGCTTTGAGAAATCATCAGCTTTGGATAATTTCTCATGACTTTCTTTTAATAGAACAATTTCCTTACTAATTTGATTAAGGCTGACCCTCATATCATTTTCATTATCTATCAGCTTGGCATTTTCAATTTTCTCCTCATCTAAGGCGATATTCAGACTTGATAGCTCATCCTTCACCATATTGTAAGAAGTAAGCAGTTTGTAATGATTTCCGCACAGCAGTATGATAATTAGAAACATTGCCACTGTTACCCATATGCTTGTTTGAGGCTTACCTTTTATTAGTTTGATATACTTTGGATTCCTTTGAGTCTCAATGCTATTGTTTGATTGAAACCCCGACATACTCAGCCCTCCTTGTAATAATACAAAAAAATGGATTCCATATTATGGTCTCCATTATTATCCTCATTTTAGTTGTGTTTTATTCAATTGTTCACATATGCATTTTTAATACTCCGTAATTATCCAACCATAATGACGTTTCTCATCATTGAAAAACCTATTTTGCTGCTTTTTTGCTGCCTTTGAGAACGGTCATTTGAACGTCTTGGCACTCCATCTTTTCAGATATGGTAGTTATTTGTGATTTAATTAGCTCCTGTCCTTCTGCAAGCTGTTTGTAGCCATCAAATAGGGAATCCAGCTTTTGACCATGGCCATTTTCCAATCTTATAATATCGCTTTTATCAGCTTTGCCATCAAGCTTTCTATTAAGTTCATTAAACTGCTCTGTCATTTCACTATGCATTTTTGTCAAAAGCTCAAAGGTTTTATCTTCCATACAATTCACCTCACTGCACCGCACCAGTATTATACCACATATACTACTTTGCTACTTTTTTGCTGCCTTTGAGAAGAGTTATTTGTGCGTCTTGGTTCTCCACTTTTGCTGATATGCCAGCTAATTGTGACTTAATTTCTTCCTGTCCTTCTGCAAGCTGTTTGTAACCATCAAATAGGGAATCCAGCTTTTGACCATGGCCATTTTCAAGTTTTGCTACTTGATTTCCTATAGTTTTGACCTCTGATTTCACATCGTCAAACTGTTGGTTTGTTTCCTTCCTGAACTCTGAAAACTCACTATATATTTTTGTTAAAAGCTCAAAGGTTTTATCTTCCATACAATTCACCTCACTGCACTGCACTGCACTGCACTGCACTGCACTGCACCGATATTATATCACATACGCTAATTCATATCATTATGAATATTTCCGGTATATGCTGTTTTATCTACCAGTTAGGTCATAACAGTCCGGCCTACAAAATGGAAGTCCATGGTTGTTAGGCAAAGGAGATAAAAGAATAATCAATAAGCTGCAGTAGAAAACAACAATTACATGAGAAATAGCGGATTCCATAAACTTCTGGAACCCGCTATTTTACTGGTCGGAGTGACCTGACTTGAACAGGCGACCTCTTGCACCCCAAGCAAGCACTCTAGCCAAACTGAGCTACACCCCGATAGCGCAGTTTGAATTATAGCATAGTCCGAACACCGTTGTAAAGCATTTATTTCATTTTATCAGTCCAGAAGGCCCGTCTGTAGTGTTCCTTCAGATAGGTTAGGCATCTCGCCCGCTTCTTTAAAAATTCGGTTTTTTCCCGGTAACCAGCACATAAATCACATAAGCAATAAAAGCAAGTATTGCTATTGGAAGCACAATTTTAAGAGCAAAGCCCAATAGCCTTAAAGCAATGACGGCCAGTATAGCAATAATAACCACAGACAAAACCGTTTTAATAGCACCATTCATAATATCACTCCTCATTTCATTCTACATTACATTTAGTCCATTTATTCCATTTGGCTAAAACAATGTTCCTGATAATACATACGATATTAGTGAATTAATGTCTTATTTCTTCGCATCAAAAAAAACGTCTTGTACTAAATGCTATTCTTTCTATGGCATCAATTGCTTCTACAATTTCATTTTCAGTGTTGAAACACCCTGGGCTAAATCTAACAGTCCCACGACCGGTTGTCCCCAGCACCTCATGTGCCGCTGGGGCACAATGCAGTCCTCCCCTTGTACATATACCAAAATCCCTGTCCAATATATAGCTTAGCTCTGTAGAATCCATATTTCCAAGATTCATAGCAACTATTCCAGAGTTCCTTTTCCTATCATCAACACTGTAGAGTATAACTCCGGGTATTTGCTTAAGTCCATCAATCAACATGTTAACAAGATAGGCTTTATGGTATTGAATTCTTTCAATACCGGTCTGTACAACAAATACGACCCCAGCTCCCAGCCCTACTATACCTGGAGTATTCAATGTCCCGCTTTCAAACATATCAGGCATTATTTCAGGTTGGTAAATGTATTCTGAGTTACTTCCTGTGCCGCCCTCCATCAATGTCCCCAGCTTTACCCCTTCTCTTACATAAAGTCCTCCGGTTCCCTGAGGCCCAAGCATCCCCTTATGGCCAGGAAAGGCAAGCATATCAATCATGCTTGCCTCCACATCCACTGTTATTGCTCCGGCCCCTTGTGATGCATCTACAAGGAATGGTATACCTGCCTCAGAGGAAATTTGTCCAATATCAGAAACGGGCATAATAATGCCGTTTACATTTGACGACAAGGTACTGATTATCATAGCTGTATTACTTCTAATAGTCTTCCTGACATCTCCGGCTTCTATCTCTCCCAAGGGATTTCCAGTAACAGTTGATATCTCAATGCCCATATTCCTTTCAAGAGTTCTTAAGGGTCGCATAACTGCATTATGCTCCATCCCTGTGGTGATTATATGACAGCCCTGGTAGGCAATACCCTTTATGGCTATATTTAAAGCTTCAGTAGCATTTTTAGTAAATACAAGCTGCATTGGGCTACTAATATTAAACAACTCAGACACTGTATCCCTGGCATTGTTAACAGCCATTCCTGCTTTTTTCGAAAGTGCATGCCCTCCCCTACCTGGATTTGCACAGTATTCACCCATGCACCTGTCCATAGCACTGCAGACGCACTGGGGCTTTGGGAAGGAGCTTGCAGCATTATCTAGATAAATCATTGTAAGTTCCTTGAATTCATAGTCTATACTATACTATGTTTTTATAACTGGGCTGTTAACTACAAATCAGAGACATATTTAACATGGCTTAGGATACTACTTAATACCCAAACTCTTTCCTGCAAGCTTAAGTATTACTAGTGCTATAGCCCCTCCTGCAAGAGCAGTAAAGAGCTGAGGCCAGCTAAAAAGGCCAGTCAGTGTCGCTGCAACCTTTGGCTGCATTTCTACCATGGAGGTGAAAACAGAAATCGCTGCATAAAGAAAACCAAACTTTAAAACTGAGCCTAGCCCCACCGCTACAACAGCGTTCTTTTTCCTTAAAAAATGAAATGCAAGCACTATGATTATGTTACCTATGATAATAAATGGCGAAAATCCAATAATCAAAGGAGCAATGGCCGCCTTGTTAGTAAAAGCCGATACTAAGGGAGCGATAACCGATATAGCCACTCCACTCCAAAGCCCGGCAGCTGCTGTTGCAACAAGAAGCACAGCATTGACAATAGGGCCAACAATAAAGTTATTGTAGGGTATAAACTTTCCAAATATCTGAAATGCAATTGCTACTGCAAGTAATAACGCTGTTCTAGTAAGAAAACGTGTTTTGTTCATGATTATATTACCTCCATCATTCTTATGATAAAAAGATATATCTGTCAAAGTGATTATACCACCAAGGAACAATAAATCACAAAAACATTAAATAAAACGACTCCCTTTTTTCGCCAGGTGCCCTACCAAATCTTCTCACTGACATGATGAAATGGAACTGCTAGTCAATTCGCTTCGCTCAGGGAGTCAGGTGGAGACTGAACTCCACCTGACCAAGGAAGTTAATTAATTCGTCTTCATTCATCGCCGACCTATAGAGGTCAGCGTCTTCTGAAGACATAGATAAATAACAATATATACTTAGGAGAATTGCCATGTTTTCATTAAATCTAACTACCTTACAGTAATTGCAGACATTACAGGCATTACAGACAGTGACGATAGGTTTATAATCATCAGAGTTAAAAAAAAGAAATTGGCATAGCCGTGAATCCAGCTATGCCAATTTCATTAACGACCTGCTAAACAAGCACCGGCTGAAGCTGTTTTCCCCTCAAAGCAGACTCTATGGCCGGAACCAATAAATCAAACCTGGCTATAATTGAATTACATTTTTTTAGAGGATCATCCTGTTTATATGGTACAAAGAAAATATTTTTACAGTTCTGCAAGAAGCCAATATTCTTAGCATTAATACCTAAACCATCATTTGTAGAAACGGCCAGAAGCAAGGGTCTGCCGTTTCTTAAATGTGCCTTGCATGCCATGGTTACAGGGGTATCTGTAATGCCGTTTGCCAACTTTCCCAGCGTATTCCCAGTGCATGGAGCCACAACAAGTATATCTAATAATGCTTTGGGACCTATGGGCTCAGTATCTGTAATCGACCTAATTAGCATTTTCCCGGTTACTGCCTCTATTTTGGTTTTCCACTCATCTGCCCTACCAAATTTAGTATCGAAGCTATCAACTGAATAAGAAATAATTGGTGTAATATCTGCTCCTTCAGAAGCCACCTTCTCCAATTCTATAACTACACTTGCAAAGGTACAAAATGAGCCGGTGAAAGCAAACCCAACCTTTACATCTCTTAGTTTCATGATTACACCCCCAGCTCCTCTATGATATTATATATAGTATGCTTCATGTAATTTGCGGCAGTTACAGGAGCTACCTTCCCGGGCAGTGACAGGGCCCAGATAACTTTAATACCCAACATTTTTGCCCTTTCAAAGTCAACCCCTCCGGGCTTTGATGCAAGATCTATTACAAGACAATTTTTTTCAATAATTTTCAGCATATTACTGTTGAGAATCCTAGTAGGAATTGTATTGAAAATGACATCCATATTACTTAAATACTTATCTAACTCATTTATGTAAATAGGATTTATGCCATAGACCTTCAACCATGCAATGTCAGAGTATTTCCGAGCCTCTACATAAACATCTGCTCCTATACCGGACAACATCCTGGCTAGTACCTTGCCCAGCCTCCCATAACCAAGTATGAGTATTTTGCTGCCATTCAATGTGATGGGCAGCTCCTCCATAGCGATTTGAATAGCACCCTCAGCTGTCGGTATGCTGTTAAGAACGGCCATTTCCTCTCGCTCAAGAATGTCTATTGTATAGACATTGTATGCCTTTGCTAACTGAGCGATCTTATCGCTTATTCTGCCTGCTATGAACAATTGACTTTTTTTCATCTTTATAAAAACTTCGTTTATCAGAATTTTCTCTTTGTGGAATGGAGTGTTTAATGTCTCATTGTCGTTTGTACATGGCAAAGGTCCGATGACAATTTGCGAATCGTCAATAGCCCCGTCTAGATCATCAATTTCTTTAAGTATGGTTTCAAAGCCTGCATCTCTAAAGCCAAAAAGATTAACCTGGTTTCCGTCAGAAGTTATAGCCTCAGCAAGCTTGACATTTCTCAAATCTCCGCCAATCACTGTATATTTCATATTGTTCATTACTTTTTCCCCCTTGTCTACCCCAGCAAATACATAAAGCATAAACACTAATTCATTTTATGTAGATTGGCATAAACAAGTGCTTGTATGAAAAAATGCCCCGGAACCTTATCGGTTAGTCCGGAGCATTTGCAATTCAATTCCAATGGGGGCAGGCCCCCATACCCCCTCGCTACGGGCGAAATGAATTCGCCCTCACTAGAAGGATTATCTTGTAGAACTTAGTGTCTGGCCATCTCTGACACTTCCCACTATCGAGATCCCCTTTCTATCCAAATCAAGGACTTTAGATAGAATGTCCTCAACTCCCTCAATGGTAATGGAATTTATCTTCTCCATTATCTCATCAGGGGTATTTATATAGCCAAGCAGCAATTCCGACTTTCCTATGCTGTTCATCCTGCTACCTGTGCTTTCAAGCCCAAGTATGTAATTACCCTTCATCTGCTCTTTTGTTTTGTCAAGCTCAGATTGGGATATCCTCTTCTTTTTCAATACACTTATTTCATCAATAATAAGATTTACAACCGCCTCCAGATTATCAGGCTTCATCCCCGCATAAACTGTAAAAAGGCCGGTATCCTTATATGTAGTGGGATAGGAGTAAATCGAATATACAAGCCCCTTTTTCTCTCTAATCCTCTGGAATAGTCTTGAGCTAATGCCGCCACCCAATATATTATTTACTGCCAAAAGGGGATATAGGTTGCTATCACCGTTTTTAATGCCTTGAAAGCCCATGCATATATGAACCT
This sequence comes from uncultured Oscillospiraceae bacterium, assembly GCA_964512095.1. Classification (GTDB taxonomy): domain Bacteria; phylum Bacillota; class Clostridia; order Acetivibrionales; family DTU013; genus DTU013. Next base: position 57,092 of record CAZEIH010000007.1, on the reverse strand, counting down.
GTTCGGTATCCTTTTCCCTAATTCTTACTTCAGGCTTAAACACTACTTTTCCCTCGTATTTGTTATGTACTTCTGTGTTGCTCCATTTTTCAAAATGTATTTCCAGCAATTCCTTCAGCTGTACATCATCATAATTTCCTGCAATTGCAATCACTGAATTGGCAGGGGTATAGCGCTCATTCATATACTCCAGTATTCTTTCTCTATTGATATTGCGAAGAGACTTTTTTGTGCCCAGTATTGGATAGCCGATAGAGCTTCCTCCCCAAACAGTTTCTGAGAGCACATCATGTACAAGATCCTCAGGAGAATCCTCATACATTCCTATTTCCTCAATGATTACCTTTTTTTCAAGAGCTATGTCCTTAGTTGCAAATTTCGAATTAAAAAGCATATCGCTTAAAACATCTAATGCAACATCTATATGCTCATCCAGTGTTTTTGCATAAAAGCAGGTGCACTCCTTTCCGGTAAAAGCATTGATCTGTCCTCCAATATTGTCGATAGCCTCAGCTATCTGTGCAGCGCTCCTATTTTGAGTGCCTTTAAAAAGCATATGCTCTATAAAATGCGATATACCGTTGACCTTGGCGTCCTCATCTCTGGACCCTGTCCTTACCCATATGCCTACTGAAACAGATCTAACATAGGGAATTTTCTCACATACTACCGTGACTCCGTTTTTAAGAGAAAACTTGTTTAGCATACTACCTCCCTGAATATAACTTTATATAATGCTCTAAAAAAGAAAAGGACGGTTTCAACAGCAAATATACCTGTTGTGCAACCGCCCTTACATACACTTAATTACTGTTCGCTATTGTTTTCAGGCAGTGCATCTTTCCTTGAAAGGTTGATGCGTCCCTGCTTGTCAACTTCAAGCACCTTGACCAGCATTTCATCTCCCACCTTACATACATCTTCTACCTTAGCAACTCTCTTGTTGTCAAGCTTTGAGATGTGTACAAGACCTTCCTTACCAGGAGCGAATTCCACAAATACTCCAAAGGTCATAAGCCTTGTTACCTTGCCCATGAATATCTGTCCGGGCTGAGCATCCTTTGTAATAGCCTCAATTATAGACATAGCCTTTTTACCTGCTGCTTCATCAGGTGTTGACACAAATACTCTGCCGTCATCCTCAATGTCTATCTTGACTCCGGTTTCGTCGATTATCTTGTTGATTACCTTTCCGCCAGGTCCAATGACATCTCTAATCTTGTCAGGATCAATGTTCATTTTGTACATTTTGGGCGCATACTTGGATACTGACTGTCTTGGCTCGGCTATAACCGGTGTGATGACCTCGTCAATTATCTGGAAACGTCCTTTTTTAGTGAGCTCGAAGGCCTGTCTGATTATTTCATATGAAAGGCCATCCACCTTGATATCCATCTGTATAGCTGTAATACCCTTCTTAGTACCTGCTACTTTGAAGTCCATGTCACCAAAAAAGTCCTCTATACCCTGTATGTCCATGAATGTGACAAATCTTTCAGGATTTTCTTCATCAATTACAAGACCAGAAGATATGCCTGCTACAGGAGCCTTTATCGGAACGCCAGCATCCATGAGAGCCAGTGTGCTAGCACATACGCTGCCCTGTGAAGTTGAGCCGTTTGACATCATAACTTCTGAAACCAGCCTTAGAGCATAAGGGAAATCGTCTTCACTTGGTATTACAGGCTCCAATGCTCTTTCTGCAAGAGCACCATGGCCTATCTCTCTTCTGCCAGGGCCTCTTGATGTCTTTGCCTCCCCCACACTGTAGCCGGGGAAATTGTAGTGGTGCATATATCTTTTTTCATCCTCAAGGTCAACACCGTCAAGCATCTGAGATTCACTTATACCACCAAGGGTAACAATGGTCATTACCTGTGTCTGGCCTCTTTGGTAAAGCCCTGAGCCATGAGTTCTTGGAAGCAATGAAACATCAGCAGACATAGGTCTTATTTCATCAAGTCTTCTTCCATCGACTCTCTTGCCTTCATTTAGAATATAATTCCTTACTACCTTTTTTTCTAGCTTGTAGATTGCTTCTGCAATGACTGACCCACTATCCGGGAACGTTTCTTCAAGCTTCTGCTGTACATCCGTAGTAAGCGCTGCCACCTGGATATCTCTAACAGTCTTGTCATCTGTCAGAACAGCCTGACGCATTCCTTCATGTGCCAGGTCATAAACTGCCTGGAATACTTCTTGTGGTACTTCTGCAGACGTGTATTCGAATTTAGCTTTGCCGATTTCAGCCACGATATCACTAATAAAAGCTGTGATCTTTCTTATCTCCTCATGTCCTTTTTTAATTGCTTCGAACATGATTTCATCGGGAACTTCCTTTGCACCAGCTTCTATCATAGTTATCTTTTCACTGGAACCAGCTAACGTAACATACATATCGCTCTTTTTTCTTTCATCGGCATTGGGGTTGATAATAATTTCGCCATCAACCAGACCAATTACTATTCCACCAATAGGTCCCTTGAAGGGAATATCTGAAATACTGATAGCTATGGATGCGCCAATCATTGCAGCTATTTCAGGAGAATTGTCCTGGTCAACTGAAAGGACTGTATTAACAACAGCTACGTCATTTCTAAGATCCTTTGGGAATAAAGGACGAATTTGCCTGTCAATTACTCTTGATGTGAGAACAGCTTTTTCGGAAGGCTTGCCTTCCCTTTTGATAAATCCACCGGGGATTTTTCCAACGGAATATAGTTTTTCTTCGTAGTCCACACTGAGTGGAAAGAAATCGATGCCATCTCTGGGGTTCGTAGATGCTGTTGCTGTGGACATAACGACAGTGTCGCCATACCTTATCAGAGCAGCTCCATTTGCCAACTGGGCAAGTTTGCCGGTTTCAACTATTAAATCTCTTCCAGCTATTTTCGTACTGAACTTTTTAAACATAAAATGCCTCCTTGTATTTTCCCACATGACGGAACAGAGGCAGATATTACAGAAAACGGACACCAGAAACCGCAAATTTTCGCCCAACTAAACCATAATTCATTATCTTAGTTGCTTCTTACGGCTACTGGTCTCTGTTCTCTGTTCACTGCAGCAATCATTCCGTCAGTAGTAATTTATATTAAGGTTTCCCTTAAATACGACGTTATATGTAAAAATAATGAGCGGGAAACCCCGCTCAATACTATTTCCTAAGATTGAGTTTTTCAATTATGATACGATACCTTTCGATATTGTTGGCCATCAAATAATTCAGCAATCCTCTTCTCTGTCCTACCATTTTCAAAAGACCCCTTCTGGAATGGTGATCCTTTTTATGGTCCTTAAGATGCTCGTTAAGATGGTTTATCCTCTCTGTGAGGATAGCAATCTGTACTTCCGGAGAGCCTGTATCGCCCTCATGAAGCTTGTACGTTTCAATAATTTCGGTTTTCTTTTCCTTTAACATTTTACTGCCTCCTTGTTTTTAGCGCCACGAGCCCAGCTAGTTGGTCGGAGCCTCCAGCAACCGAGCACATGGTTGATTAATTGCACTGCAACATTCTAACACATTATTTCCATAAAGTAAATGTTTTATTTTATCAATGTCTTCATTCATCGCTGTTCTCTATAGGTCAGCGATGATTAAGTCATGATGGATTATTTGTTTGTATTGAACACTTTTATGTAAACAAGAATATTATATACAAAAAGTGTATGGGAGGGAGCCTGATGTTAGCTAATAATATAATGCCTTCAGCTTATGATAACCTTCCGGTAGCTAATGCTGCTGTGAAGGCTGATGTCGCTGATATCCAGAAAATGTCCTGTGATGATTTCGATATGTGCAAAATGCAGTATTATAATCCCCAACCAATAGTCGGAGCAAGACTGGCACATGCATATGTACCATTTCAGTGTCTTTGCTGTCTTTATCCCCCGATGCTGGGCCTTAAACAGGGCACTATTTTCCCGGAGCTCGACAGACCATATGGAGCTGATCCCGCTTACTCGTATGATGGATAGCGGCTATCCTATTAGTTCATGATTTGATTGGAGGTGTTTGTATGTGTGATGCACGCGATAAAATGCTAAAGGAAGTAATGGCACTTGATTTTATGGCAATAGAGTTGAATCTTTATCTGAATACCCATCCATATGATCAGAAGGCTTTGATGGTTTTTGTAAATACTGCCCAAAGAGCAAAGATGCTCAGAAATAATTATGAAAGCATGTATGGACCAATTACAGCAAGCTCAAGCAATTCCTTCCCCTGGCCATGGATCGAAAGCCCTTGGCCCTGGGAGGCTTAATCTGTCTAAGAGATTTTATTACTGATAAAGGAGGTTGTGTAAATGTGGGTTTATGAAAAAAAACTAGAATACCCAGTTAAAATAAAGAATTGCAATCCAAGACTGGCCAAATATGTTATAACTCAATACGGCGGGCCCGATGGTGAGCTTGCAGCTTCACTCAGATACCTTAGCCAGCGTTTCAGTATGCCTACGGAAGTCGCAAAGGCTACTCTTAACGATATAGGTACGGAAGAATTAGCACATCTTGAAATAGTGGGCTCCATCGTACATCAGCTGACAAAGGGAGTTCCCGCAAAGATTATGGAAAGAGAAGGCCTTGGTGGTTATTTTGCAGATCATGACAGGGCAATATATCCCGTCAATGCAGCCGGTGTTCCGTTCACAGCAGCATACATTGCTTCAAAGGGAGACCCTATCACTGATTTAACAGAGGATCTGGCTGCTGAGCAAAAAGCCCGAGCAACATATGAAAACCTGATTAATATGACTGATGACCCGGATGTAATCGATCCTCTTCGCTTCTTAAGAGAACGAGAGGTAGTTCACTTCCAGCGTTTTGGCGAAGCACTGCGGATCGTTCAGGATAAGCTGAACGAAAGACCCTTTTATATGAAAAAGCCCGATTACACGAATACAGAACCGGCCTTTGATGTGAGCCCCGTTGCCGAAGTCAAAGGAAAAAAGTAAATCGACCTACGCGGTGGGTTTTATCGTGCAGGTGGGGTTTTAACTCCACCTCACAACCACTGTACCCAAGATCCCCATTTCACTTAGGTTCACCTATAAAGAATATTAGCGGTTGATGTCTTGCCTCTTGTTCCAGTAATTCCGAATATCTCCAATTCAGCGGATTGGTTGCCATAAAATTTTGACGAAATGAAAGCCAACGCATTTCTTGCGTTATCAACTTTTATTACAGTTTTATTACAGTAACATTATTCGTTATCTCTCTTTTATCATCCTCGACGATTATTACTGTAGCACCTTTTGATATTGCCTCAGATATATAGTTGTGACCGTCAGCGTCAAATCCTACAATACATACATAAATTGAACTATTTATTACTTTTCGCGAGTCATAGGATATATCTCCCACTTCTGTTTCAATATTTCCCTGAATCAATATGTATTCATAACCGTTTAGCAAGGAACCGAGTTTCAATTGTATACCTCCTCACATAACCACTCTAACATCATACAGTATTGTATTTTCTATTAGTAGCGTACAAACAATTATTATTCAATTTCCAATGGGGGCAGGCACCCATCCCCCCTCGCTACGGGCGAAATGAATTCGCCCTACGCTACACTCCCTGCGCCACGCCTAAATGTGGCGTTTGAACAACGTCGGCTGCATCTTCTTTTCTATTGTTTTTCCTTTTTATTACATTAATTCCCCTACGATAACTTTACGCTAACTCGGCTGCAAATGTACTGATAAAAAGTAGTTTAAAAATACTTTATGGTTATTTCCCAAGATTGCATGCAATAAAAATTGATTTCCTTGTGACATGCTACTAAAATTTTTCTATGCTTAAATACCCTACAACACAAATGTTACAATGATTTATCCAAACCACCACAGTAATACTAATACAAGTAATTATGTTCAATAATTACTTGTATTTTGATTATTAGCATTGAATTTTAAGTGCCTCTGATATAATATGGTAGTATGTGATTTTACATAGTTCGCATATTTTTCGCTTTTTCTTCTTGAGTTTGTTGTTTTGCTTGATTTAATCTACAATAGAAATTTCTTTTCTATGAAGATGTATGTTGTAAAAGGGGGTGTTCCTAACTACAAAAAAGCAAGCCAAGCACAACGCAGGGGTACAAAGAAACTATTTTCTTGCTATGCGTCTGTAGCGAGGCCATAAAATGAGGGTCCTCAACTCGTTATAAATGAGGAAAAAATAACATAATTAAGGAAGTGAAATTTAATGACCAAAAGAGTTTTATCTTTACTGCTTTGCGCATTGATGGTCTTGTCGTCACTGGCCATAGCACCGTTAAACGCATATGCGGCATCGGACATCGTTTATTCCATGGCGGCCGACACTGAGATCCAGGGCAAAAATGTCGGCGACACATTCGAAGGCTCCACCTGGTTGCAAAAATGCGGCAACCCGACGCTGACCATTGTAGATAATAACGGTGAAAAGGGTATCAGCGTCACCGAACGTACTAATGATTGGCACTGCATTGATCTAAAAAACCTGGACTCACTCCCTGACGGGACCGAATACTCTATCAAGGTGACCGGCAGTACCGGTGAAGGCGCCAAGATGAAGTTGGCTCAAACGGTAAACCCATGGGATACATATGACTTTGATGAAGTGGGCGAAGATGGAGCTTATTCTCTTGAAAGCACCTTCACATATGCTGAGTTACAGACATTGAAGATGCTCCGTATTCAGTCTGAAATCTCGACAGGCGACTTTGATATTACGGGCATTGAGATACTTAAAGTCGCACCACCGCCTGTATACGAGATGGCCACTGATAGCGAAATACAAAATAGAGAGATCGGTGACCAATCATTCGAAGGCTCCACTTGGCTACAAAAATGCGGAGACCCAACATATACCATTGTCGATCTTGGCGATGGTGTCAAGGGCTTCAGCCTCACCGAACGTACTGAAGATTGGCACTGTATTGATCTGAAGAATCTGGACTCACTCCCTTATGGGTTTGAATACACCGTCAAGGTGACCGGCAGTACCGGTGAAGGCGCCAAGATGAAGTTGGCTCAAACGGTAAACCCATGGGATACATATGACTTTGATGAAGTGGGCGAAGATGGAGCTTATTCTCTTGAAAGCACCTTCACATATGCTGAGTTACAGACATTGAAGATGCTCCGTATTCAGTCTGAAATCTCGACAGGCAACTTTGATATTCACAACATCGTAATCACCGCCACTCCACAAGCAGATGGTAAGGCTCTTGACGAAGATATAGTCATTACTTTCAATGATAGCGACAAGGATCAATGGATTGATGCAATTACCGTATCCAACACAACATGCGCAGCTATTGAGTGGGTCTCAGACTTCGGTAACGAAGACGATTATTCCCTCAAGGATACTCACATTGATCAGCTCGGATCGGACTACACCGGCGCAAACAACGCAATCCGATTGACCTTTGACGAACCCTTGGCCAAAAGCGCAATATACACTATTTCTTATCGTGTATATGTTCCAGAAGAAGGCAACGAGGGTAAAGAAGTAACCACCGGCCCAGGCGTCGTCCTGACTACTGACTTTATAGACCCAGAAGGTGTCATCAAACTCACGATGGAGCCTGACACTATTGAAACCTCCTGGACAGAGGTCAGTGTTAGAACAGCGCCAGATAGCTTGAATGGAATGTTAAAGAGCATTGACTTCCTTTTTGCTACAGATAATGAAGTAAATCATCCTGACGTATGGTATATAGATGATATTAAAATTAGCCAGAAAATAGTTGCACCTGATTATGAAGATCCGGATTACATGGAATATGAACCCCTGAAAGATGTCTATAAGGATTACTTCCTGATTGGTACAACCTCAGGCAACTGGGCTATGAGTGATGATAAGCTTGAAATTATTAAATATCACTTCAATGCTTTCACTCCAGAAAATGAAATGAAGCCGGAGGCTATGCAGAATGTAGAGGGAATATTTACATTTGAAACTCTTGATGAGCAGTTCGAGAAGGTTCAGGGTCTCAATCTGATCGGCCATACACTGGGCTGGCATTCACAGACTCCCGATTGGATGTGGGGCGTTCTGGATCCAACCTCCTCTGAAGAGGCTCAAAATGAGGTTAAAAATAAGGCTAAAGCCAACATGACCGCCCACATTGAAGCTGTTATGAACAAATACGGTCCTCAACTCACTTCTATTGATGTCGTCAATGAAGCATTTGCTGACGGTCGCAATTACGACGACTGGAAGCTGAATCTCCGTGACAACCAGGGCTGGTTTACAGTTCTAGGCGCTGAGTGGGTCGAGTACACTTTTGTGGAAACCGCCAAGATTGTAGACAAAAAGGGTTGGGATTGTAAGCTCTACTACAACGATTACAACCTTGATGATCCTTACAAGGCGGCAGCCGTGTATAATATGGTTAAGGACATTAATGAGCGCTACGCGGAAACACGTACAAACGGTAAACCCTTAATCGAGGGTATTGGTATGCAGGCTCACAATAACAAGAACACTGTTCCGGCCAATGTCGAGAATTCTATCAATCTCTTCTCGTCTCTGCCTGGTGTTTCTATCAGTATCACCGAGCTTGACATTACATATGGAGAAAATAACACACTAACCGATAAACAGGAATTGGACCAGGCTATCAAATACGCCCAGCTATTTGATATATTTATGAAAAACGCTGCTGGTCCAGCAAATGACGGTCAAGGCCGCATCGAGCGCGTGACCTTCTGGGGCACCAACGACGCTGATAGTTGGAGAGGTTCCCAAGCCCCCCTCCTATTTGATAAAAACCTTCGGGCTAAGGAAGCCTTCAAGGCTGTCCTGAATCCTGAGCCGTATCTGGGCATGGTTAAGCCTCCACAGGATATTCCGGAAGCAATATCTAATTATGGCACACCCATACTCGGCACTGAAGATGCAATCTGGGATGATGCTGAAATAATCAACGTCAATACACAACCCTCCGAACAGGCAGAAGCAGCAGGTGCTACCGCAGTTGCAAAGGCTCTGTGGGATAACGATTACTTCTATGTTCGCTTAGAAGTCGCCGATTCAGTACTGGACAAAACAAGTACTAATGCCTGGGAACAGGATTCAGTTGAGATTTTCTTCAGTGAGACCGCTAATCGCAATCCAAACTATACCGATGGCGACGGCCAGTACCGTGTGAATTTTGAAGGCCTTGAGTCCTTTAAGTCCGACGCAATGGCTGAAGGCTTTGAATCTTGGGCCTCTGTCACTGACAACGGCTACATTGTAGAGATGAAAATCCCCTTCCGGATCATTCAGCCCCAGCACGGTGCAAACGTTAGCTTTGATGTGCAGATTAACGATGTAACCGAAGGTCCTGATACACGTCTGATGACGGTTTGGAGCGATCTGGACGCCAACGGCTATAATACTCCTGTAAACTGGGGATCGATAATCCTTGACCATTCCTCCATTCCTTATACCGCAGTGGCAGGTGGAGCAGCCAAGGTCACTACTACAACCTCCGTTGCACTGGAGTTTGAAACACCTGTACCTGGATTGACAGCAGATGACATTACCCTCACTTCTGGAACTTCAAGTGCAACAAAAGGAACACTTACAGTAGTAGATGGATCAAACAATACCAAGTACATACTTGGGATAAGTGGAGTTAAAAATGAAGGCACTATTAATCTCAAGATTACCAAGGAAGGCGTGGATCCTGAAGTAAAAGTCATTGATGTCCACAAAAAATCGTCCAGCGGTGGCGGTGGTGGTGGCGGTGGCGGTGGCGGTGGAACACCAGCCGTTAAAGACCCTGAGACTACAGACGACACTCTTCTGGCGAATATTGTCAACAAGCCGGTTAAGGGAACTGTAAAAGATACTCCGCAGGAAATCTTAGATATTGCAGCAAATGCATTTAGAAGGAACAAGGATTTTGTAGTATCTTCATACCCCATTACACTGGCTGCACCACCAGAAGAAAATTCCGGCCTGACCCCTGTAAGTGTACCACTACCAGAAGGAACCGAATTTACTGCTCTTGTATCACCTAACCCAGATGGTTCCTTCACTCCGGTACCCACATACGTTGATGAAAACGGCACGGTATATGCATTAATTGATGAGGAAAAGACATTGATTTCGGTAACTATAAATACTAGCTTCAGCGATGTTCCAGCAAACAGCTGGTTTGCAGAATATGCAAAGACTGCTTCTGAGCTGGGTATTATCTTAGGCTACGGCGGATCATTGTTTGGACCTAATGACACAGTAACAAACCAGCAAACAGTTACAATGCTTATGCGTACCATTGGTTTTAACGCCAGCTACGACAGCGTTTTAGAAGACGCTGTGGCAAAAGACATTAAGTATGCATCAGAACTCAATAATACTGACTATACATCCAGAGCCGATACAGCAATCCTGATAAAAGACATTTTAGCCACATTAGGCTTTGACGTCGCTCTAGATGAAAGCGAAAGGGCCGAGCTTCTGGCATCATTTAACGATTTGGAAGGCTTGACAGAAGAAGCAACTCTTTCCATTGCAGTAGCTATCAAGTACGGTATACTTGAAGGAACATATATTGGTGAGGATTACAGCACTATGGAGCCTGATACACTGCTCACGCGTGCACAGATGGCAACAATAGCCACCCGCATTGTGGATTTCCTTACTGAAAAATAATACTTAGATTACTGCGCAATGGCCCGCTCCCCGTTTTACTGGGAGCGGGCCATTTTTATCTATGTCTTCAGAAGACGCTGACCTCCATAGGTCGACTCAGTTCAACCTGGTTCCCTGAGCGAAGCGAATTGACTTTTTTTTTGGATAAAGATTGCTCTTTACATTTTGGGCAGAAGGGTATTATAATTAGAATACGAACATACGTTCGAAGTAAGGGAAAGTGCCTCATTAGCAGATAAAGCAGAATATAGGTGATATATCAATGAGCAGAGTTATACTGCATAGTGATTTAAATAGCTTTTATGCCAGCGTAGAATGCTTCTACAACCCTGAAATACGTAACAGTCCAGTGGCAGTGTGCGGCTCCCAGTCCACTAGACACGGTATCGTGCTGGCAAAAAATCTCATAGCCAATGAGTATGGGATTAAAGCGGGAGATGCCATCTGGGAGGCCCGGTCCAAATGTCCGGGGCTTGTGGTGGTCAGGCCCAATTACATGCAATACCTCAGGTTTTCCATGATGGTCAGGAAAATTTATGAGAATTATACAAATTTGATAGAGGCCTTCGGTATAGATGAAAACTGGCTTGACGTGACAGAGAGCACCAAATTGTTTGGTTCCGGGAAGGACATTGCGGACGAACTGCGCAGAAGGATCAAGTATGAGCTTGGCCTCACAGTTTCCGTGGGTGTCAGCTTCAACAAGGTTTTTGCCAAGCTGGGCTCCGATATGAAGAAGCCTGATGCGACCACAGTAATCTCTCCTGAGGATTACAAGGAAAGGGTGTGGGGGCTGCCCGCAAGTGACATGATATACGTTGGACCATCCACCCGCAGGAAGCTTGCTGATATCGGCATCAGCACCATAGGCGATCTTGCATGTGCGCCGCCCAGATTTCTCGAGAGACATTTTGGACAATGGGGGCGCACACTGTGGATATTTGCAAACGGATATGACGACTCTCCTGTGACAAAGCTCGATTTCCAGCCATGCATAAAAGGTGTGGGCAACTCCCTAACCACTCCCCGAGACCTTAGTAGTAACAATGATGTAAAGATTCTCACTTATGTATTGGCGGACAGTGTGGCCGAAAGGCTCAGGCGTCATCACCTTAAGGGGCGAACCGTACAGATATACATCAGATCCAACGACCTGACCTCTATTGAAAGGCAGGGGCAGTTTCCCCACTATAGCTATACATCCTCGGAGATTGCCAAAAAGGCCCTAGAGGTATTCGCCGCATCCTGGGATTGGTCCAAAACCATCAGAACCCTAGGCATCAGGGTCACCAATCTAGTAATGGAGAATGAATGCGGTCAGCTATCATTTTTTGACGATGAAAGACGGATACGCCGCGAACAGCTTGAGAGCAGCTTAGACGGTATAAGGACGCGTTTTGGTCACTATTCGGTACAGCGGGCCCTACTCCTAAAAAGTGACGGTCTAAACGCAAACCCCGCGGAAGAGAACGTGATACACCCCGTATCATATTTTCGTTAAAGAGAAATATGACAAATGCTACATTGGATTGGTAAGGCAAGGAGGTATGTAAGTGGCAAAGGTATTTGTTGAAGTAATAGCAAAGTTCACAAAGGACGGAAAAAAAGTTCCTCTAATAATCAAATGGGACGACGGAAGATGCTTTGATATCGACAAGGTCACCGATGTTCGCCGTGCAGCATCACTCAAAGCCGGCGGCCAGGGCATCAGATACAAGTGCAGGATAAATGGCATAGAAACCTATTTATGGCTGGAGGAAGATAAATGGTTTGTCGACAGCAGAAGATAAGCCTAGTTTACGGTAACCTTACCAGGCTTGATTCATAGGAGGCCATATCTAAATCCTTGGCTGTTTTGGGCCTGCTGAACAGGTAGCCCTGAGCCATGTTGCAGCCTTCCTTTGTGAGATATTCCAGTTGTATGTTATTTTCCACTCCTTCAGCAGTTACTGACAGGTCCATGCTATGGGCTAATGAAATCAGTGCCTTTACAATCTTCGACTGATTAGAGCCGCTTTCTATGCCGTGTATAAATGTCTTGTCTATTTTCAGGTTAGTTATAGGTAGTATTTTCAGATAATTCAAAGAAGAGTAGCCCTTGCCGAAATCATCAAGTGAAACGCCTATACCTACTTCCCGAAATCTCCTGAGAATATCTATTGTAAGCTCAAGATTTTGCATGGCTAGGCTCTCCGTTATTTCAAGCTCAAGCCATTCTGGTTTTATTCCCACCTTATTGATTATATCTATGACAGCTTCATAAAGCATAGGCTGGTGAAATTGCCTTGGTGACAGGTTCACAGATACCTTAATATAATCCTTCCCCTCCTGGTGCCAATTTTTAAGCTGTGTGCAGGCTGTAAACAATACCCACTCCCCTATGTCACCTATCAGACCCGTCTCCTCTGCTATATGTATAAATGAGTCAGGCATTATCCATCCAATATCCGGATTTGACCACCTAATTAGTGCCTCGACACATTTTACGCTTCCCGTTGTCAAATCTATCTGCGGCTGGTAATACAGCACAAATTCCTGCCTTTCGACTGCCTTTCTAAGACGGTTCTCAATCTCCAGCTTTTCCATTATGCGTAGATTCAGTTCCTGGGTGAATATCTGGAAGCTGTTCTTACCGTTTTCTTTGGCACGGTACATAGCAGTATCAGCATTTTTCATCAGCTCCTGTAAATCAGACCCATCATCTGGGTAAACTGACACACCTATACTCGCTGTTACATGGAATTCTCTCTCACCCAGCAGCCAAGGCCTTTTGAATACTTCCATCATTCTAGCCGCTAGCCTGCTTACTTCCTCTATGCTGCCCACATTGGCCTGCAGTATTATAAACTCATCACCGCCAAGTCTGGCAAGGGTGTCTTTTCCATTCATCCTAAGCACCAGCTGCTCACTGACCTTTATAAGCAACTGATCCCCATATGTATGGCCCATGGTGTCATTAATTGTTTTAAAGTTATCCAGGTCCAGGAAAAACACAGCTACCTTCTTCCCCTTCCTCGTAGCACTTTCGGATGCAGTTACAAATCTGTCCGCCAACAAAGTCCTATTTGGCAAACCGGTCATTGAATCGTAATAGGCAAGCCTGTGTATTCTCTCATCACTTTTACGTTGTTCAGTAATATCGGTTATGGAGCCCGCTGCCCTGACAGGGATGCCATTATTATCCCACTTCACCTTTCCCCTGGTCCTTATCCACTTTATCTCGTTATTCTCGCCTCTAATCCTGTACTCCATCTGCATATGTTGCTTTTGAGGCTTGCTAATGTACTTGTTAAGGCTTTTAATAAACATATTAATATCCTGCCTATCAATGACCCCAAACCACTTTTCTATTGTCGTGTACTCCTCATCATAGGATAAGCCCAGTATATTCTTACTCTGATTGGATAAAAAAAGTTTACCGTCTCTGCCATCCCAGTCCCATATTCCATCATTAACACCCTCAACAGCCAGCCTGTAACGCTCTTCACTACACCGCAGATCACAATCCCTTGTATTGAGATCATCAAGCTGCAATCTCTGCTCTATTTCCTTAGTAACCAATTCACCATAAAGTGACTCCAACTCCTGGTAACTGTCCGCCAGCTTGGATTCAGTATTTTTATGGTTTGTTATATCCGCCCCCATAGCTACAGTATAAATAGGTTCATTATGTGTATCATTGATTATATCTATATTCCAAAGTGTAGAAACACTCCTGCCATTCTTTGATGTCAAACAGGTATCATAATTTCGAATTACCCTTTTGTTTTTCATTGCTTCCCTAATCATTTCACCCAACACGGTATTATCATGCAGGAAGCAAAGCTCCCCGATGTCTCGCCCTTCTATCTCTTCAAGGCTGTAACCCGTCACTTCTCGTGCGTACCTATTGAACATTAATACCTTGCCGTCATTGGAACAAATAATCATCATAGTTTTTGTATTTTCTATAATGGATTGTGAAAATTTCTGTTGAATTCTCAGTCTCTCTTTTAGCGGAGTAATATAGAACCTTCTGAAAATAAATGTCAATACTAAAATGATGACCGCTGCTATAATGTAAAAAAGAGCTTGAGACTGTATCCCTATAGGGTTTATGGGGTTTATGCTTGTGCCCTCACCAAAAATAAGCATCATAGTGAGTATGTTTGGCATATCTCCTATATCACCTTTAATAAGGACATAAGAATATGAAAATGCAGTATAAAACATTCTTATACAAAAACCCATTCTGCCCCCTTGGCATTTCAAAGATTGTCTATATTTACTATTGTCTATACTCATTATATATTTCTATTGAAATAAGTCCAACTTTTTATCTATTGTTTCCTTATTTTTGTTTTTATCTGCGAAAATCATGTCAATCCGGCAGCTGCCTCATGTATTCTTCATTGGAAACTTGGTCCATATCATCAACAATCCCCTGCTTATCCACCTCATTCGTATAAAACTCCTTATAATCGTGGTAGCCACCAAGATCCTGTGGGGTGTCAGATGAGCCATATTTCATCAGATCATTTAATTGATCCAGCCCCTCATATTCGTCATCCTCACGCTTATTTAGATACTTTCTTCCTAATGGTACATCTATAACCAGCTCTTCGTTCGGTCTTCCCTTCATCTGTCTACGAGGGTCGCTTTCTAAGCTTTCCTGGCATTGAATACACATCTTTGCATAAGGGTGGACCTCAAGCCTCTCATGGGGTATTGCAGCCCCACAATAGGCACACGTCCCATATGTCCCCTTATCTATCCTTCCCAATGCTTCCTTAATATCCATTATAATGTTTTCCTCATGAACCTTAAGGGCATTATTCATTTCTAGATGAAAAAGCTCTGTGGCAAGATCCCCTGGGTGATTATCATAATTTGACAATTCCCCTGAGGAGTACTTGTCCTGTTCCCCCTCCCTATTATCCTTCATCATTTCTATCGTATTATCTACACCGTCAAGCATTTGCAATAATAAATCCCGATAGTGTCCGGCATCATTTCTGTTCATCTGACTAGCCTCCTGTTTTATGGATGTTATTTTCGACTATTTTCACAATATCACTTATAAATTCACCAATAATCGGCAGATTCCACCTTACTACCTTTTGCAGTATATACAGCAATAAAGCTGTGAGCAGTGTGAAACCCACAGAAGCTCCAAATCCTCTGGCCAGTCCAGCCAAAAAATTAGGGAAAAATAATTTTCTCGGTTTTTCAAGGTAATATACATAATCTTTAATTTTGGACTTTTCCATATTCAGTGCAAGCTTGTCAACTTTGTCTGTCAATAGCCTGATATTTGCTTTTCTTCTGAACATGGAAGCCTCACCTGCTTTAGCTGAAAAATAAATATCGATACTTTGATACTATATATAATTTCTAAATGAGCAGTTTTTATAAGTAAATTTTATGGAAATCAAAAAAGCGCCCTGCATAATAAGCATAGACGCTTTTGTAGATTTGTATTACACATATGTGGAAACTTTATTTCAATTCGTCAATAACTTCCTTCAGAATAACCTGGTCCTCTATTGGGCAGGTAATGACCTCTCCGATACCCTTGGGAAGGATGAAATTCAGTCTTCCGTCCCTAGACTTTTTGTCGTGAAACATATTTGTATAGATGACTTCGGTATCCATTCCTGATGTCCGTATTGGCAGCCCTGCAGCCATAAGAGTGTTCTCCACTCCAGCGACCATCCCCTCTGTCACCATGCCCATTTTAAAAGCTAAGCGGAATACACCTGAAATTCCTATTGAAACACACTCTCCATGAAGAAGTGAAAACTCGGAAGCGCTTTCTACTGCATGGCCAAAGGTATGCCCAAAATTAAGTATAGCCCTAAGGCCACTCTCACGTTCATCCTGCTCAACAACACTTTTTTTAATGTCGCAATTCATTTTTGTTATATACTGAAGTGAGCTTTCATCAAACAGAAAAATTTTATCGGTATTATAACTAATATACTCATAAAACTCAGAATTCAGTATAAGCCCGTGCTTTATAACCTCTGCCAGACCTGAGCTGAGTTGACGTTTTGGAAGGGTTCGGAGAGTGTTTACATTAATGTAGACAAATCGTGGTTGATAAAAGGCACCCACCATATTTTTGCTGCCCTCAAAATCTACACCGGTCTTCCCGCCAATGCTACTGTCTGCTTGGGCAAGTAGACTTGTAGGGATCTGTACGAAATTAATACCCCGCATATATGTTGCTGCAGCAAAGCCTGCTATATCACCAGTTACACCGCCACCAAGGGCTATTACTGTTGAGCTTCGGTCAAATAATCCTACTGCAAGCAGTCTGTAAATATCATTTACCGTATTAAGGGTCTTGCTTTCTTCACCAGCCTCAATAATATGGCTGGAAACCTCAGCTCCTGTCCTTTCAAGTACATCAATGCATTCCTTTAGATAGTAGCCACTGACGTTGCTGTCTGTGACCACCAAAATTTTGCCCCTCAGTCTCGCACTGTTCACTGCCCCTTCAAGTCCTGAAAAATCAGTTGCTATATATATTGGATAGCCTCTTTCTGCCAAATCAACATTTAATTTAACCACTTGATACCCCCCTTCGGTGTTTACTCTAAACAAAATATCATTGCAGGATGGCTTCGATGTACGTTATGAATTCTGTTGTTTCAGATTAGATTTTTGCTACGCTGAAAATCACGCTTTCTCCATTGATACTCCATTCTTTATTATAGCCATCACCAGAACCCTGAACTAGTTCTTCAGCCAAAACTTCTTCACTGATTAGTGCCCCGTTGCGCTGGAATATTTTGCTGATTTTATCATTGTTCCCCCAGTATACCTTTATATGGTCTTGGACCTCAAATCCCGCTTCTTTTCTCATAGTCTGAAGCTTACTTATTATTTCGCGGACAAAGCCCTCTTCCAGCAGCTCTGGCGTCAAGTTAGTATCAAGTACTACTGCTATTTCCCTCTCGCTTTCAGAAACGTATCCTTCTTTTTGTACTGTCTCAACCAGAACATCTGCCAATTCAAGCTCCACACCTGTAGTATCAATCTCAAAGCTTATCCTTCCAGCCTTGTTGAAAGTGTCCATCAACTCATTCCCATCAGCATTAGACAGGTACTCACCTATTCTTGAAACCAGCTTGCCGTATTTTGGTCCCACAGTACGCAGCTGGGGCTTGAACTTGTAGGTGGTAAATCCTGAAGCATCCTTGGTAAATACAAGCTTCTTTATATTAAGCTCATCCATAACCAGGCTGGCATACATATCTGGCAATTCCTCACTGTCCTTTATGAACATCCTGCCTATAGGCTGGCGGTTTTTTATATTAGCAGTATTTCTGCAGGCACGGCCCAGAACAACATATTTCAACACCTTATCCATATTGCTTTCCAGCTCTGTATCGATGAATCCATCCCTTGCAACCGGGTAATCGCAGAGATGCACGCTCTCAGGAGCATCCGTGTCTAACCCTCTCACCAGGTTTTGATATATTTCCTCGCTGATAAAGGGTACAAAGGGGGCTATGGTCTTTGCCAGCTCAACAATCACCGTATAAAGCGTCATATAGGCATTTATCTTATCCTGGGTCATTTCCTTCTGCCAGAACCGTTCCCTGCATCTTCTAACAAACCAGTTGCTGAGTTCATCCACAAATTCTTGTATCTCTCTAGCAGACTCAGTTATCCTGTAATTTTCAAGATTCCTGTCCACGTTGCCAATCAGTGTGTACAGCCTGGAAAGAACCCATTTGTCCATTACTGACAGCTTATCATGCTCAAGCTCATACTGGGTCGGATTGAACTTATCTATATTAGCATAAAGCACATAGAATGCGTAGGTATTCCAAAGCGTGCCCATGAATTTCCTCTGGCTTTCGCTTACAGCTTCCTCATAGAATCTACTTGGGAGCCACGGCGCACTGCCTGTGTAGAAATACCAGCGCACTGCATCGGAGCCTTGTTTATCCAATACTGTCCATGGATCTATAACATTTCCCTTATGCTTGCTCATTTTCTGGCCATCCTTATCATTTACATGGCCAAGGACAATACAATTCTTAAAAGCAGGCTTATCAAAAAGTAGCGATGATATTGCCAAAAGTGTATAGAACCAACCTCTTGTCTGGTCGATAGCTTCACTGATAAAATCTGCAGGATAAGTAGCCTCAAACTTGTCTTTGTTCTCAAAGGGATAATGCCACTGTGCAAAGGGCATTGCTCCTGAATCGAACCAGCAATCGATGACCTCGGACACCCTTTTCATATTCTCGGAGCACTTGGGACACTTCAGCTGTACTTCATCGATAAAGGGCTTGTGCAGCTCTATATCATCCGGCACATCCTCCCCTAGCTCCTGTAATTCTGCTATGCTTCCCACCAAATGTTTATGTCCGCATTCGCATTCCCATATCGGCAGAGGAGTTCCCCAATATCTTGATCTGCTTAGGCCCCAGTCCACAACATTTTCAAGGAAATTGCCCATTCGTCCTTCCTTGATATTTTCAGGCATCCAATTTATACTACGGTTATTCTCCAGTAACTTATCACGTATTGCAGTCATTTTTATGAACCATGTATCTGTTGCGTAATAAATTAATGGGGTGTCACACCTCCAGCAGAAGGGGTATGAATGCTCATAGTCCATCAGCTTGTAAACCAGTCCTCTTTGGTCTAGATCCTTTATTATCAAAGGATCAGCAGTCTTGACAAACATACCCTTCCAATTCTTCACAGACTCCACAAATTCGCCCTGCTCATTTACAAGCTGCACAAAAGGCAGATCATTTTCCTTTCCTACCTTGGCATCGTCTTCACCGAAGGCAGGAGCTGTATGAACTATACCTGTACCATCTGTAAGAGTAACAAAATTGTCACTCACAACATAATATGCCCTCTTATCAGGTGTTACAAAATCAAATAATGGTTCGTATTCCAAGCCAAAGAGTTCAGAGCCCTTGCATGTGTCGACCACCTGATATTCGCCGTTCAGAACAGACGATGCCAGGGCCTCAGCCAGTATATAAACATCATTTTCGCATTTTGCCCTTATATAGTTCTCTTTCGGGTTAACAGTCAATGCAACATTTGAAGGCAAGGTCCATGGAGTCGTAGTCCAAGCCAGTAAATAAACACCCGGCTCCCCCTTTACCTTGAATTTTACATAAACAGAGGGTTCATTAACATCCTTGTAGCCCTGAGCCACTTCATGACTCGAAAGTGAAGTGCCGCA
Organism: uncultured Oscillospiraceae bacterium; assembly: GCA_964512095.1. Lineage (GTDB taxonomy): Bacteria > Bacillota > Clostridia > Acetivibrionales > DTU013 > DTU013. The sequence continues at coordinate 37,248 of CAZEIH010000007.1, read as the reverse complement.
ACGAGGGCAATATGGTACTATCTTATGTCCCTTGTACAACAGACCTTTGTCCCATATTTGCTTCAGTGCCCACCATTCCGACTCAATATAGTTGTTGTGGTAGGTCACATATGGGTCCTCCATATCTGCCCAGAAACCAACACGGTCGCTTATTTCTTCCCACTCACGCTTGTATTTCCAAACACTTTCCTTACACTTGTGTATAAAGGGCCCAACTCCATACCTCTCAATTTCCGGCTTACCATTTATGCCCAACAACTTCTCAACTTCCAATTCAACAGGCAGACCATGGGTATCCCAGCCAGCTTTTCTCAGGACATTATAACCCTTCATACTCTTGTATCTCGGAATCATGTCCTTCATTGTACGCGTTATAATGTGGCCTATATGAGGCTTACCATTTGCTGTGGGCGGTCCGTCATAAAATGTAAAGGTTTCTGCACCCTCCCTGAATTTTAGGCTCTTTTCGAAAATCTTATTCTCTTTCCAGTGCTTGAGAACTTCCTTTTCTCTGTCTACAAACTTCAAATCTGTTGCAACTTTTTTATACATGACTTCCTCCTTCTATAATATCTAGGTTCATTCAATACTTATCAGTCTCTTACCAAAATCATTTCACTTCGCTCAGGGAGTTAGGTTGAGACTGAACTCTACCTGACCAAGGAAGTTAATTAATAGAGGTCAACCGTCTTCTGAAGACATAAATAAAAACCTCCCTATCCCACAAAAGGGACGAGAGGATATTTTCTCACGCGGTACCACCCAAATTACCCTGCAGCTTATCAAAATTCAAATATACGCTGATAGCCCAACGGTCTCTTGTTTTCACATATAACGGTGTTCACCGGCTAATCGTACTTGCTTTAGACATCCCTAAAAAAGATGGCCTTATGCTTTTTGACAGCTACTCCCGGAGGATTTTCAAGAACCATACCTGCAGGCTTTCACCATCTGCCTGCTCTCTGCGAGGCTCAAGCTCTTTACTCGTTCCGTTCATAGTATTTAGAATATTAAACAAGATTATACAACAATGCCAAGCTCAATGTCAACAAAAGCTTAGTCGTCATCCTCAAACATCTGCTTTAGCAGCTCTAACTGAGATATAAGCAGCATTTCACTCTTTGATTTAAAAACGTGAAGCTTCTTTTTGGAATCCTCATATTCGAACTTGATTTTGACAACCTCCTGATTGGCATCATTAATGAGCTTCTGAGCTCTGATTTCAGCCTCTCTGATTACGTTGTCAGCCTTTTCGTAGGCGTTCTTTTTTATATCCTCGCCTGTTTTTTGTGCAACAATAAGCGTGTTCTGCAATGATTCCTCAATAGTTTTATAATGCTGCAGACCTTCGTTTAAAAGTGAAAGCTTATCCTTAAGCTCCACATTTTCCTTTATGTATACAGAATAATCTTCTATAATCTTGTCGAGGACATCATTGACCATGTCTTCACTATAGCCTGCGAGACGTTTTTTAAATGTTAGATTTTGCAGATCATTTGGTGTATAATTCATAAAGTTTTCACCCCTTATATATATTTCCTGTATCCAACAAGTCCCATGGACTTCAAAACCCTATCAACCAGCTTTTGCTGCCTGGGATCTAAAAAATCAGAAAGCGCCGGCCTATTTGTTTTACTGGTAAACCCCCACCGATCCAGTAATTTTGCCACAGTCAGCTTGTCATCTGCTTTTTCAATGCTTTTTTAAAATATCGTCCTGTTATTTTTCATGTTTATCAAGTAATAATGCGAAGAATAAAATACTCTAAAATAGCCAACAACAAAAGAACTATAATACCCGAAAAATCAATCGGAATATGCTGCTTGATAATCCTTCTGATAAGGTTCCTGACAGGAGATAGAACCGGCTCAGTAATCTTATAAATCAACTCTATAAGCTGATTATCTCTGTTTACAGGCAACCAAGAAATAAATATTCTAACTAAAAGAATTAACCTAGCAATACCAAAGATTAATTTAATCAGTTTGTACATTATGAGCCTCCAAATGAGCGTCCAAGCATGAGTGTATATTAGTCATCTCACTTCATCCATGGAAATGCTCCTTTGCCCTTCAACTCTTCTTTATAGTCCCCCATAATGTCCACATTGTTGGGGGCAATCATGAATATGCCAGCAGATACCTTCTGTATGTCGCCATCCACTGCATAAACCGAACCACTAAGAAAGTCAACCACTCTTTGGGCGGTTTCTTTGGTAAGGCCTTCAAGATTAACAACGACTGGTTTTTTGTTTTTGATGTGATCGCAGACTTCCCTTGCATCGTCAAATGTAGCAGGTTGCATAATAACAACCTTGAACTGGCTGCTGGAATGGATATTTACTACCTTGTTTTGCTGAGACTTTCTTGCAAAGGACTGAAGATACTGGGCTGGTTGAGTTGTCTCCTCCTCAATTTCATCCTGTAATTCATCGTATTCCTCTTCTTCAGTCTCCCAGCCAACTAAATTAAGCATCTTGTTAAGAAGCTTTGCCATTTGTATACCCTCCATTTTTCTTTAGTAATCCTTCACGTATAAGCATACGCAAAATCCTGAATAATCAGGCGCAAATCTTTTGTAATGGGCGGCATCACCGACTACCAAATAAAGCCGTCCCTATCCTGACCATATTGGACCCTTCCTCTATGGCAACCTCAAAATCATTGCTCATACCCATTGAAAGGTAGTCCATACTTACATTATCAATATTTTCCTTGCTTATGTCAATACGTAATTTTCCAAGTCCTGCAAAAACCCATCTTACCCCCTCAGGGTTTTGGGAAAATGGCGCTATGGTCATTAAGCCCTTTATCCTAATATTACCCATTCGGCTGACTTCCCTCACAAACCTGATGGTATCCTCCGGACCTATGCCAAATTTAGTATCCTCCCTAGCTACATTGACCTGAACAAGCACATTCGCTATCAGGCCGGCCTTCTCCGCTCTCTTATTTATTTCCCTTGCTAGCTCTAGACTGTCAAGGGAATGAATCAAATCTACTTTGTCAATTATGTACTTTACTTTATTGGTCTGTAAATGTCCTATCATATGCCACATGCATTCTCCATCTAATATATCGGTTTTTTCGCATAGCTCCTGAACCCTATTTTCTCCAAAGATTTCAATTCCGCATTTATATGCTTCTCTAATGCGGGCAACATCGACAGTTTTTGATACCCCAATGAGCTTAATATCTTCAGGGTCTCTTCCCACCTTGGCCGCTGAGGCGCTAATTCTCTTTTGGATCGCCTCAATGTTGTTTCTAATCAAATCATTGTCCACTGTCATTTGCCTATAATATCTCCTTCCTCTATATTATCCGGATTTATGAGATAAATACTATATAGATTTACAGTCTTTACATATTCACCCTCGGGTGTCTTAATGATGGCATACTCTTCATCACTGCATAAAATGTCAACCTGTCTGTTGACGGCCACATTGTATCTAATAACCATTAGTCTTGCTTTGGTACCATCCTGCGTTATATCCCGTAGGCTTTTAATGGGAACCTTTAAGCCTTCCTCTGTTTTTGTAATAAAGTCCACATTTACGACACGCTGATCAGATAAGGAGTCGACACCTCTACTGATTCGGACTGTCACCACTATCCTGTCACTTTTTTCTTTGTTTATATTAGTTATGACACCGGAGGTTTCAAGATATGAATTATTAATACGAAGCTTAATATTGTTACCCACTTCAAAAGCCTTAGCCTTATCCTGGGTAATTACAGCAGCCAGATAAATATCTGTACCCATAATAACTTTTACAAAGGGAAGACCTGCTTGTACTCTCTGTGTTTCTTTCGATGAGACCTCATTGTATTCAATGATTTTTTCCAATTTGTCGTATGTAAGGTTATTAATTGTCTTTGGTGTAAGAACTCTTTCATACCCATCGATTTTGTATGATACTATTCCTGAAACATTCGTGCGCACCTGTTTTGTATTCTCGTTAATTTCCTTCTGGATTCCTTCCTTCTGCTGCTGCAAAGAGCTGATATATCCATCTGTGGAATTACCTGCAACTATTTCAGCCTTTTTTTCTACTATCTTTCGTATTTCAGACCTTTGCCTGCCCATTTCTCCAAAGCTTTTTGTGTTACAGGCAACTATCAGTTCCTGTACCCTTAGACCAATTTCCTCGTCAAGCTTCGCTAGGTCGGCAGAAAAAAAATCACTTTTTTCGACTTGCTCCATCCGCGCTTTTACAATTTTTTCATTAATATCTTCAATGCTCTTTAATAGTTGGTCAGATTCCATGCCTGTTACCATCGCTATGCGACAATATGCGGCAGTCCTTTCTCCTTCATCTATTTCCGAAATACATATACCATCAATAGACGCAGGATCAAGAAGCTCCTCATCCCTGATAATAACAGCATCCGCCGATATATATTCTTCTATAACACCATTCGTTATTACATCCTGTACTACATTTGAGCCTGAAAGCCAATTGAACAGCGACGGAATATAAGTTATCATAAATGCAACCAATAACAAGCCTCCAAGAGTGACTCTCCTGATTGTCTTATTCTTTCCTTGAACAACACCTTCAGGAATGGGGTTTTCGCCATCCGATACCAACCCGGATTTACCAGGCTTTTGACCAGGCTTAGTATGAACTGACGACTTAGAACCACTGCCAGGCTTTGACACACCGGCAGATCCTGCTCTTTTTTTTCTCTCGACAGTAAGCTCTATCATCTTTTGCGATTTTTCTTCAGTATCTTTCCTTTTCTTCATAGCTAAAACCTTACCAGTTTTCTTTCCTGCATATATTTTAAAGCAATCATAACACCTAGCTTAACATGCTCATAAACCAATCCGCCTTGCATATAGGCCGTATATGGTGGTTTCACCGGAGCATCTGCGCTCAGCTCAATGGATGAGCCCTGTATAAAAGCGCCTGCAGCCATTATCACCGGGCTGTCATATCCCGGCATTTCCCACGGTTCAGGGGTAACAAAGGAATCAACCGGCGAGCCCTTTTGTATACCCTGGCAGAAAGCTATCATGCTTTCTGGATTTTCAAAGCAGATTGCCTGTATAATGTCACTTCTTAACTCATCCGGCATAGGTGATGTTTTAAATCCAAGTCTTTGCATCACTGCGGCGGTGAATACTGCTCCCTTTAGGCTTTCTGATACCATATGAGGTGCTAAAAATAGTCCCTGAAACATCAGTCTGTTATTGCCCAAGGTAGGACCAACATTCTTCCCAAGGCCTGGGGTTGTCAGCCTATATGCTGCCTTACTCACGTAATCCTTCCTGCCTACAATATAACCCCCTGACGGAGCCAGGCCTCCTCCCGGATTTTTTATCAATGATCCTGCAAGTATATCAGCACCGGCTTCAATTGGTTCCTCAGCCTGTGTAAACTCTCCATAACAATTGTCCACCATCACGATGACCTTACTATTTATTTCTTTAATAGTTTGAATAGCCCTTCTAATTTCCTCGACTTTTATAGAGTTTCTCCAGCTATAGCCTCGAGACCTTTGAATGAGCACCATTTTTGTCCTATCAGACAGAGCCTCTTTTATTCCACCACAATCAATATGCCCATCCTCAAGCAAATCAAGCTGCCTATATCCAATACCAAAATCCTTAAGTGAGCCCTCGCCCTCTCCCCTGATTCCTATTACCTCCTCAAGAGTATCATAGGGCTTTCCTGTAACCGAAAGTAGCTCTTCTCCAGGACGAAGATTTCCGTACATACATAGTGCTATCGCCTGTGTCCCGGCAACTATCTGATGCCTTACCAAAGCATCCTCTGCCTTAAAAACTGCTGCATACACATCCTCTAGCACCTCCCGCCCCCGGTCATCATATCCATAGCCGGTGGACCCTATGAAATGTGTATCGCTCAGATTATGCGCCTGCATGGCCGCGATTACCTTGTACTGATTTAATTCCTTAATAGCATCTATATCCTTAAAAACACCAACAATTTCACTTTCGATACTTCGTGTCATTTTAATAATAGCATCATCAATTCCGAACTCATTACTGAGAAAATCCCGACAAAGTTGATCCATATAAGCCTCTCTTATACATTCAATTATAAATCCATTTTATCCTACTTGGATAACCATTTCAAGCAGTGAAATATTAAGAAGCATCACATGTATAACCTGGCTACACTTGATTTGCGAATGATACTGGTATAACATTGTAATAATATTTATGATTGGTGGTAAAAATGAAACTCACTATAACAGTTTCCGCTGATGACTGCTCCAAAACAGTTAAGCAGCTATTGAAAGGCAAATTGCTTCTATCGGAAAGATTAGTTAAGAAGCTTAAAATGTCTGAGAAAATTCTTCTTAATTCAGTTCCTGTTTATGTCAACGCCAGAGTATCTGAAGGAGACATTCTTGAAGCAGTGATAGAGCCGGAGGAACAGAATGAAGATATTGTTCCTGAAGTAATGGAGCTTGATATTATATATGAAGATGACTGCCTGATTGCAATCAATAAGCCCCCAAATACGGTGGTGCACCCAACCTTTAGGCATTTTAGCGGCACTATAGCAAATGGTTTGATGCATTATTTGCTTAATAAGGGCGTCAGGACATTAATACGTCCTGTCAGCAGGTTGGATAGGGATACATCGGGTATAATTGTATTTGCTCTAAATCCCTACATACAGGATAATCTTATACGTCAAATGAGAAGTAATACTTATATAAAGGATTATATCGGCATTGTCCATGGCAAGCTCAGTAACCCTAAGGGCAAGATTGATATGCCTATTGAAAGACTCCCAGGAAGTATTATGCTTCGTCAAACAACTCCAAATGGAGCTCCATCAATAACACATTATGAGGTGCTTGAACAATTCACTGATACTGCATATATGCGTTTCCGCCTTGAAACAGGTAGAACACATCAAATAAGAGTGCATTGCCAAGCGATTGGTCACCCACTTCTTGGGGATACCCTTTATTATCTGCCTGAATACGAAAAAGACCATTTAAGCCTTATGAACAGACAGGCTCTTCATTCCATCAGAACTGTTTTCACCCACCCTGTTTCTGGCTCACATATTATTCTTGAGTCAAGGATTCCAGATGACATACGTAATGCATTGGAAATATTGAGAAAATAAATAAGTATTTTACTTATATTAACATTTATGGTATTATGATGGTAGCTTGTCTATCCGGGAGGAATACCTATGGAAATACTAAAGGAAAGATATTCAATCACAGAATTGAGTAAAATACTACAGTTAACAGACCATGCCCTAAGGTTTTACGAAAAGGAATGCGAATTAATCATACCTAAAGATGAACGAGGACGCAGATATTACACTACAGACCTGGCTAATATTATGTACAAGATAAAGGTTATGCGTAGTGAAGGACTGGAAATTAAGGCAATAAGAAAAATTTTACACGAGAACTGCGTTTTTAGTCAAACAGAGGTTATAGCCGAAAGCACCGACACTGCCATTGTACCTGCAGCAACAAATGATTATGAAGCAATGCAGGTTATATTCAGCAAGCTGGGCAAGGAACTAACAAAGGAAATATCATATGAATTGGATAATACAAGAGAACACCTTATAGGAGAGATTTCAAAAACAAAGCTTGAACTGGGAGCATGTGTTGAAAACAGTGTACGAAAGCTTGAGAATAAAATGGATAAACATTATGACCAAATAGATAAAGCGCTGTCCAAATGGCGGGAGAAAAATAGTAAAAATCTAGTGAAAAAGCTTTTTCCAAAGATCTTCAAAATGAAATAATGGCCTTAAATTAGGACTGAGAATTCTAAAAAACACCACCTGTTTTACCAATGTGGTGTTTTCTTATGTATTCAGTTGTGTCTTGCCTTAGCCAACCTTCATTTCAAGGCGAAGCTTATCAGCTACCATGGCAATAAATTCAGAATTGGTGGGCTTACCCTTGCCTATGCTGACAGTATAGCCAAAGAGTGCGTCTATGGTTTCAACCTGGCCTCTGCTCCAGGCTACTTCGATAGCATGCCTAATGGCTCTTTCTACCCTGCTGGGTGTTGTATTATACTCTCGGGCAATTGTGGGATATAATTGCTTTGTAATTGAATTTATGATATCAAGATCCTTGACTACTAGCATAATTGCATCTCTTAGATACTGGTAACCCTTTATGTGTGCGGGTACACCAATTTCATGCATTATGTTAGTCACCTCTACTTCGAGATTGCGCTGAACCGGTGGGCGATAGGTAGCTTTTGTATCCATAACATAATCAGATCTTATGATGGGGTTGTGATTTGTTTCCTTCAACTGTCTGATGCGTGATACCAGAACATCCATATCGAAAGGCTTGACAATGTAATATTCTGCTCCAAGAGCAAGAGCCCTCTGGGTAATTTTATCCTGTCCTACTGCTGAAAGGATAATAAATAACGGACGCTTTTTCAGAGGCATCGCTCTGATTTTTTCCAGGACACCCAATCCATCAAGGTGTGGCATTATTATATCCAATATTGCTATATCAGGCATTTTTTCAGCAATTAATTCACATGCTTCATTACCATCCTTTGCTGTGCCTATTACTTCAATATCACCTTGATTGTTCAAATAATCGAAAAGTATTTCGCAAAATTCTTTGTTGTCATCTGCTATGACGATTTGTATCTTTTTATCAAGCAAGCACTTTCCCCTCCATTTCATTCATATTTGTTTGATTTATTGTGTCTTCATTATATTTTTGTTTTGTATATTAATCAAGTATTATTTTATCACCTGTTCCATAATTTGCCCACATATAATTGACATATGCGCCAAAAGCCTTTATTTTCAAGCATTGTAACAACATGCCCTAAAATGTTATTACAGAATATACGGTGAATTATTTCCTTAATTTTCCATCCATTTCCTATATTCCACGTCCCTGGCGGGTTATAACCAGGCAATCGCCACGTTATAACAATGTATTTCTAAGCATTGCTTCAATAAATATACCATAGCCTCTTGTGGGGTCATTTACCAACACATGGGTTACTGCTCCGACAATTTTTCCATTCTGTATAATCGGACTTCCTGACATCCCCTGCACTATCCCACCGGTGGTGTTCAAGAGGCGTTGGTCGGTTATCTTAATAATCATACCCTTAGAGCCATTGAGATTTTGCTTGGATACCTTTTGAATTAGGATATCGTATTCTTCAATTTTTTTGCCGTCTATATTTGACAGAATTGTAGCAGGACCTTCTGTTATATCAGCCCTCACACCTACAGGATATAGTTTTCCATCTATTCTCTGGGATGAAAGCTTATCAAGCTTACCGTATATTCCTATTTCAGTATTTGTCTGTATCGTACCCAGCTTTGTCCCCTCGGTAAAAACACCTTTTAGCTCACCTGGCATTCCGGATTTACCTACTTTCACCCCTAATATGCTTGATTCTAATATTTCTCCTGATTTTACCGACATAAGGGTACCGGTATCAATATCTGTTATACCATGGCCCAAAGCCCCAAACCTTCCTGTTTTTTCATCATAAAAGGTAAGTGTACCTATTCCTGCCGTGCTGTCCCTTACCCAAAGCCCTAAATGATACTTGTTGTCTTCAGAAGACTTAACTGGTGACACCATAGCCTCCTCTATTACATTGCCAGCCCTGTAGTTAATTCGAAGGGGTTTTCCCCCATTGTTTTCTACTAAGCTGACAAGTTCCTCGATACTCTCAACATTTTTTTCATTTATCCGTGTAATAACATTTCCTGGCTTGATACCGGTATTTTTGACAGGAATTATCTTCTGATTACTAGATTGAACATCTGATATACCTATTACAAGTATGCCCTCGAGCCTAAGCTTGACACCTACTGTATTGCCGCAGGCTATCAGGCTTTTATTGGAGACAACATCAACATTTACAGTCCTTACAGGAAGTAATCCAAAAAATCTGAAATCAAGCTTTAAGCTTCCGTTCCTGTCTGAGCTTAAGGAAACAGGTTTTGAAATATCTACATGATTATAAGAAGATTTAAAGTTATTGCCATTAATTCTGAGAATACCTTCTGTGTCTGCCTTAATGCTTATGGGGAATAAGCTATCTATATTATAAGAGTATTCTTCTCCTTCAATCAGAACCATATCACTGGGTATGGTTAATATGACCTTTATATAAGATGCGCAGATAACGGCCAGTACAGATACTATTAAAACAATAAGAGCCTTTTTAATTAATATAGTTTTTCTCATTGTTAACCTCCTGCAAGTAAGTTAACCTTTTGCAAAATCATTTATTCAAACAAATAAATGAACAGGAGGTAAAAAAGAATAAGAACATAGATAAATCCGGTATATAAACCGGATTTTACTGAATTTGTCTGGTTTTCAAACTGTTTTGCGGTTTTTTGTACGTTTTATCAGTTCTGCGGCATATTTCAGTGAGGCTTCCGTTGTTTCACCACCTATAAGTCTGGCAATTTCCTTAACCTTATCATCAGGAGCTAGTTTTTTTACTACTGTTCTTGTGCTGCTCTTATCGGTAAATTTTTCAATAAGGTAATTATTATCTGCCATACACGCTATCTGTGCCTGATGTGTCACACACAATACCTGATGCTGCCCGGATATGAGTGAAAGCTTATCCCCTACACGCTGTGCTGCCTTTCCGCTGATACCGGTATCGATTTCGTCGAAAATCATTGTAGGTATGATATCTACCTCAGCCAATATTGTCTTTATGGCTAACATGACTCTCGACATTTCACCCCCGGATGCTATTTTTGCCAAGGGCTTTAATGGTTCTCCTACATTTGGAGATATAAGGAATTCCGCCTTGTCCAATCCATTTTGTGCATACCTCCTGCTAGATGTGTTTCCCGATGAGGTATCAAACTGTATATCTACCTTAAATTTGGCCTTTTTCATTTCCAGTTCTTCTAATTGCTTACCTATCCTGCTTTCAAGCAACTCAGCCGCTTTTATTCTTTCGGCATTCAATTTGCACGCGGTCAGGTAGAGATGATTTTCTAGCTCTGTTTGCCTATCAGTCAGCGTTCTTGAAATCTCTTCACTTCTTTGTATTTCTTCAAGCTGTTTTTCAACATCCTCTCCAAACCTGCATATCTCAGCAATATTGGATCCATATTTGCGTTTTAGCCTGCTTATGAAATCAAGGCGCTCTTCAATCTCTTCAAGACGAGTCGGATTGTATTCTAATACTTCCTGCTCCCCTCTTACATCTGAGGCAAGATCATCCAACTGATATATAATATCCTGAAGTCTTTTGTGCATATCGTCATATTTGCTGTCAAGCCTAGCAATTGTACTCAGGCTAGATAGTGATTCATTCATGACATCAAGGGCAGATTCACCTGATATCTCACCGGAAAAAATAAGATTATGTACCCGAGACAGTGATTCTACAATTTTCTCTGCATTGTTCAACAGCTGCCTTTCTTTGTTCAGTTCCTCATCTTCTCTGGGTTTTAATGCAGCTTCTCTTATCTCATTAATTTGAAAACTTAAAAGATCTATTTTTCTTTCCCGTTCAGCGGGGTCAGCTGATAGCTCTTTAATTCTTTTTCTTACATCCTTATATTGTTGAAGCAGCTGCGAATAGTCTTGTTTCAAATTGTCTATAACGTCCCCAGAAAATGCATCAAGGAGCTCAATATGATTTTCGGTTTTCAGCAATGATTGATTATCATGCTGTCCGTGTATATCAATAAGCTCCTCACCAATGGCCTTTAAAAAAGATGCTGTTACCATTTTGCCATTTACTCTGCAGGTATTGCGGCCAGATTGGGTTATCTCTCTAGATAATATGAGGGTGCCGTCTTCTTCTGGCTCTATACCCATTTCCTTTAATATGTCCAATATCTTTGGCATATCTGTTTGGAACACAGCATCAACTAGGGCCTTATCGGAACCGGTCCTTATTATTTCCTTGGACACCCTGTCACCAAGAACAGCCTTTATTGAATCGATTATTATCGATTTGCCCGCACCAGTTTCACCTGTCAGTATATTCAGACCATTTCCCAACTCAATACTGATATTATCAATTAATGCAATGTCATTAATATCAAGCTGCAAAAGCATATTTGCCCCCTAATATCACTTGAAATAAACTACTTAGTCATTTTATTAAGCTTGTTAACAAGCTCCTCTGCAATTTTTTCAGCTCTGCATACAATTAAAATGGTATCGTCGCCGGCAATGGTACCAACGATATCAGCCCATTTAAGCGCATCCATTGCTGAAGCTGACGCTTGGGCCATGCCTGGCAATGTCTTTACTACTACGATATTGTTTGCGTAATCGCAGCCAACAAAGGATTCTGTAAAGATTGTAAGCAGTTTATTTGAAATATTGTTGTCACTCTGAGATATAGAAGTATATCTGTAGTGATTACTGTCCACCATTGATTTCACAAGTCTCAGCTCCTTAATGTCTCTAGATACGGTTGCCTGTGTGACATCCATACCATGCTCCTTTAGCTTTTCAGCAAGCTCTTCCTGAGTCTCAATCTGAAATTTATCAATCAGTTCCAGTATTTTGGATTGTCTACTGTACTTCATCTTTTTTTAGACTCTCTCCTCTATAATATATTTTTGTTCTGAGTATGTTAAAGAAGTTCATTGTGTTCATCTTCACCAAATTGATAGAGTATTGGGACTTTCTTACTTCGACTCTGTCACCGCCCTGCATTTCATGCCCCAGCTGACCATCAAGAGAAACCATTGCAATATGTTGGGCCCCTTCATTCACCATGGCCTTAACTACACTGTCTGATTTTGTAATAAAAGATCTGGAATAAAGGATATGGGGACATATCGGTGTCACAACCATCAGATTGGTATCCGGCTCTACTATCGGTCCTCCTGCTGACAGAGAATATGCTGTAGATCCTGTAGGGCTGGATATTATCAGTCCATCTCCTGGAAATGTATCAACAAACATATCATTAATAAATGTTTTTACATGCAATATCCTTGCTTCTGCTCCCCTGGCAATCACAACGTCGTTAAGGGCCACATCAGTTATCGTCTCTCTGCCCTTTCTGATAATAGCAGCCTCAAGCATCATCCTCTTTTCTATCTGGTAGTTTCCTTCGAAAAGCTGGACTATAGCTGTGTCAATATTATTTTTGTCAACCTCGGTGAGAAAACCCAAGTTGCCAAGGTTTATTCCCATTATCGGCATTTCAGTGGCGTATATCCCCCTTGCAGCCTTGAGTAGAGTTCCGTCTCCTCCCAAGCATACAAGCAAATCGCAGCAGTTAATCATGTCTTCCTCTCTGCCGCATTTCACTCCCATATCGGTGGCTTCAGCCAGCTTGTCTGCCATAAAGGCCTGTCCTCCATGCCTCGTAATGCTTTGGGCTAGAAGCTTTGTATATGTATAATCAACATCCTTATCCAAGTTTGTAATTATGCCAATCCTTTTCATCAATACCTCCTAATCAAGAGAGGGTAGGTGTAAGAGTTCCTTAACATTATACATTATAGAGTAGATTTTTACTATTATAAATCCTCATGAGAGCTTTTCACAGCCTCAGCAATCCTGGGCAATATTTCTTTTAAATCTGAAGAACCATTATACAGTGATAAATAACACAAATATTCTATATTTCCCTCAGGACCTTTAATGGGTGAAAATGTTATATTCCTGAAATAAAAGCCGATTCTTAAAGCATATTCCACTACTTCCTCCACGACCTGACGGTGAACCTCAATATCCCTGACAACTCCGTGTTTTCCTACCTTATCCCGCCCCGCCTCAAACTGAGGCTTGATAAGGCAAACCAGTTCTCCAATTCCAGGCTTCAATAATTCCATTACAGGGTACAACACCTTACTTAATGAGATAAAGGATACGTCAATAGATGCAAAATCAGAGAAAAATCCAACATCCTCAGGCGTCACATAACGAATATTGGTCCTTTCCATATTGATAACTCTTTCATCATTTCTCAAATCCCATGCTAGCTGTCCATATCCCACATCCACAGCAACAACCCTTTCTGCGCCGTTTTTAAGCATACAGTCTGTAAAGCCTCCTGTAGATGCTCCGATATCCAATGCTGTTTTTCCAATTAGCTCTATACCGAAGTATTTAATTGCCTTGGCAAACTTGAGTCCACCTCTGCTTACATAGGGATTGATTTCTTCCTTTAGCTTAATGTATGCGTCAATTGGATATAAGCTGCCCGCCTTATCAGCCCGCTCTCCGTTAACATATACCAGCCCAGCCATTATTGAGCTTTTTGCCCTTTCACGGCTTTCACAGAGCCCCTTTTGTACAAGTAGCACATCAAGTCTTTCTTTACTCAAGCAAATCCCTCCTAAATAATTAATTGATTTTCACTCTATATTATCGCTGTTTTTTTTTCAACAGTCCTATTATTTCACTGGCAATCGAATCCCCATCCAATTTATACTTTTTATATAATATGTCACTGGAGCCATGGGGAATCGGTATATCAGGGAATCCAAAAACCTTCGTTTTAATTAAATTTCCATTTTCATTCATAAGCTCTAGCACACTGCTCCCAAAACCTCCCTTAATGCAGTTATCCTCTATTGTCGCCACAATGCGAGTTTTAGAAGCACTTTCCATTATCAGCCTTGTATCCAAGGGCTTTATAAATCTGGCATTTATGACTTCAGCATGAATACCGTCTTTCAGTAGCAATTCACTAACCTGAAGAGCTAGCTCCACCATTTTTCCAACTGCTACAATGGTAATATCATTTCCTGTTGTCAATTTTACCCCCTTACCGTATTCGATAGGCAAAGGCTGTACTAGCATTTCCTCCCCTGTACCCCGGGGGTATCGGATTGCAATAGGACCTTTATGTTGTGAAACACAGTAATCAAGCATACTTGTAAATTCACTATAATCAGCCGGCGCAACTATTGCCAAATTGGGTATATGGTTTAGGTATGACAGGTCATACAATCCTTGATGGGTTTCTCCATCATCTCCTACAAGGCCTGCCCTGTCTATAGCAAAGACAACATGGAGCTTTTGTAGAGCTACATCATGGATTATTTGATCGTAAGCTCTCTGCAGGAAGGTGGAGTAAACAGCCACAATTGGCTTAATTCCCGACTTGGCCAATCCCGCTGCAAAGGTAACTGCATGCTGCTCGGCAATACCAACATCAAAGAACCGCCGGGGGTATTTCTTGGAGAATTCATCCAACCCAGTACCAAGAGGCATTGCTGCAGTTATTGCAACCAGCTTAGGATCTTTTTCTGCCAAGGCCACTATCTTTTCTCCGAAAACACTCGAATATGTATGACCGTTATTCACCTTGACCTCACCAGTTTCAATTTCAAAGGGCGACACACCATGAAATTTCTGAGGCTTGCTTTCTGCAAATTGGTAGCCTTTTCCCTTCTGTGTTTTCACATGGATCAACACAGGACCCTTCATGCCTCTTGCATTGGATAATACCTTTGTAAGCTCTCCAATATCATGACCGTCAATAGGCCCCAAATACTTTAGGCCGATTTCCTCAAAAAGCATACTTGGTATAACGATATATTTAATTGTACCCTTTGCCCTTTTCAAAGCCTTTGCCGCCTTATTACCGATACCGGGAAGCTTATGGAGAAAATCTTCAAAATCCTCCTTGGCTTTATAGTAAATGGGCTGGGTTCTTATTTTACTAAGATACCTTGAAAATCCTCCCACATTTTTACTAATGGACATTCCATTATCATTAAGTATAATAATCATATTATTAGAGGAACGTCCTACGTCATTCAACGCTTCAAAGGCCATTCCGCCTGTTAATGCACCATCACCTATCACCGCTGCCACTGCATAGTCCTCCTGCATCAAGTCCCGTGCCTTAGCGTACCCAAGTGCTGCAGAGATTGATGTGCTGCTATGGCCGGTATTAAAGCAGTCATACTCACTTTCAGAGTCCTTAGGAAAGCCTGATAAGCCACCATACTGGCGTAATGTATCAAAACAATCCTTACGCCCTGTAATAATCTTATGTACATAGGACTGATGACCAACATCCCATATTATCTTGTCAAAAGGGGCATTAAACACACTGTGCAAAACCAATGTCAACTCAACAACACCTAAATTGGATGCCAGATGGCCTCCTGTTACTGAAACCCTTTCTATTAGAAAGTGCCTAATCTCTTCAGCTAAAGTCTTAAGCTCAGCTAAGGTTAGCTTTTTAATATCATCAGGAGATTTTATTTTATCAAGTAGCTTTTTATTATCATCTTTTTCTATCATTTTGGGGTTTCCTTTTTCTTTTGAAGAATAGTATTTTGTCCAGTACAAATCTAATAATTATACTAACCTTATATATTATGTAATTGCTATTGTGTAGTGCAATATTCTTCCCTAGTGCTTTGCCTCCTACTGTTAGAGCTGTTATTAAGCCTGTGATGGCAAGCTCTTCTAATGATATACCGCCTCTTGAACCAATAATCCTGATTATAATATATGTACCTGCCGCACCACTAATAATACCACATATATCACCTATTACGTCATTGCAAACATTAGAAACCTTGTCTGCATTTCTAATCAGCCTAATTGATTGCTTGGCACCATATAGCTTTCTGGAGGCCATTGCATGAAAGGGTGCCTCTTCTGCCGCTGTTACTGCTGTTCCTATTATGTCGAATATTATATTGATGAGAATAATAATTAAAATTACAAGAAATGCCGTAAACATATCGGCTTCTTTTAAAACATCAGAAGACGCTGCTGTAAGTACTGAAGATATAAGAAAAGACACGACGGTTATTAACAGTACCCATATTATGTTTTTGCGTCTGGAACCAGCAACCGCCGATGATTTGAACCTCACCCTTTTTCTATCGATCGGATGCTTACAATTTTCCTCCAACTCCAAACTCCTCCAAAATCTATGTATGAGACATAAAGTTGTATTATTCCATAATGCACCATTTATGTCTCGATAATTTTATTTAAACAGGTGGCGACACAATGAGTAAATTTTGCGGCTTAGGTCAGGCAGGATTTCCCCCGTAAATACTGAAATGTCGCCAAATCAGTGGTTTCCCTTTGAATTTGCGGCTACCGTGTTACCACTGGAAGAGCCTGATTACCACTTAGTCCACACTACAATCCCCATTATATCTCAATTCAGAACAGTCTAGGGGTTTTCCCCAACAGTCAAACCGCTTCCTAGCCTCTTTTGCAAATATGGTTTCAAACAGCGATAATGCGCTCATACCGGCCAGTACTCCTGCATCTGATCCATTATCCACCATACCCACGCAAGGCAGGCTACGCTGTTCGCAGCATCATACGATACCGCCTAACAGGTTTAATCCCTGATCGTAGTCGACATGCGGCCTTCGTCCTTTTAGTCTGAAGCTGTCTCCATACAAAAGGATTTCATGCCGGCTATTCTTCCACAAGTCAGGGTCTCCACGGTAAAGGGGTCAACGCCTGCATGCCATTGCAGATCGCCCCTAAACCTTAACTCCCAGCATCGACCCACCGCTGGGCGCAACAAGCCGACACAAGGAACTTCATCGATATGCCCTTTAACGGATTTTTAGGCCCGCCTTGAGAAGCGGCAGTACTGACTAGAATACTGCGCCACCATGTTTTTTGAAATCTTATTATAACATATTTTCAAAAGCTGATAAAGAATCACTTTTGTTCTGTTTACAACTTAATTGACACATTTCTGATTCTATTGCAATTTATCGTCTCTATACGTACTAATAATGCTAATTATATTGGGGGTTCACCGGTAAGCTTCACTTACCTGGCATTTAGTTGTCTCTATCTCTAATGAAGCACGCAAGCTCCCTAAGAAAAAACGCCTTATCTCCAAAGCATGCGAGGGACTCCTCCGCCGTAGATACAGACTGGTTAAGAAGCTCCAGTGCTGTATCTATTCCATATAATGTAACATATGTTGACTTGTTCGCTACTGCATCGCTGCCAACAGGCTTTCCCATCTGTTCCAAGCTGCCCTTTACATCCATTATGTCATCCTTTATCTGAAATGCTAGACCAATAGCCTGTGCATACTTTTCAAGGCATTCATATTGCTCCCGGGAGGCCCCGCATATACTGGCTGCTGCAAGCACGGGAGATTTTATCAATGCCCCGGTCTTACAGCTATGCATAAGCTTTAGCGTATCTTGTGAAATAGTTATGCCTTCTGATTCGATATCAATTGTCTGACCGCGAATCATTCCTTCAGCGCCGGCATTGAAAGCTATAATGTTCATTGCATTAGTATAGCTTTGTGAATAGGAATTATTTTGTGTAATATGAGATATCATCAGTTCGTATGCCTTGTTAAGTAGAGCATCACCAGCTAGTATTGCCATAGCCTCACCAAATACCTTGTGATTTGTGGGCATACCCCTCCTGTAGTCGTCATTATCCATGGCCGGAAGGTCATCATGAATGAGAGAGTAAGTATGTATAAGCTCTATAGCGCAAGCAAATGGCATAACATCCTTTTTATTACCATCAAGCAATTCACACACAGCAAGGGCAAGCACTGGTCGAAATCGTTTTCCTCCGGCTGCCACACTGTATTTCATCGCATTGAATATGCTAGAGCCTGCCCCTTCACCTGTTGTAATGATACCGTCCAATGCAGTATTTGTCTCATTTACATATTCGTCGTATCTCGCTTTAAAGTCCATGATAGGTACGTAATATGTCCTTAAACGGACATCTCCTTTTCTATAATACCGTTCTCTCCTTCAACAAGCATAGTAATGCTTCTTTCAGCTTCATCCAGCTTCTTATTGCAATACTTTGTAAGCTCAACTCCCCTTTTGAAAAATCCAATGGAATCATCCAGAGTCAGTTCTCCCTTTTCCAGCTTTTTAACTATTACCTCAAGCTCAGCAATAGCATTTTCGAATGTAACATCTTCACTACTCATCTTTATCCCCCTTAATACTATTAACAGTACAGTCCAGTCTCCCATCGGTGAGACTTACCTCCAGCCTATCTCCAGTACTGACAGAGCTTACTGATTTTATTAGAGTATCGTCTTTATTGGACCTGATTATGCAATATCCCCTTGCTAGCGAGTTAAGCGGACTAAGCGTATCGAGCCTTGCCGCTAGAAGTGATAATATGTTTCTGTATTCACTACTTAGTGCCGCCAGAGCCTTCTCCATATATCGCTTCTGTACATCCACTAGCATTCTATCCTGGTATATCTTGTTATATGGCTGCTTAAATGCAACACTGCCCTCTAATCGCTTTATATGCAGCCTGTCCATAGACGTCTTTTTGTTTATTGCATTTCTTAGACGCATTTTCAATCCATCCAGCCTGTTCTCAACAACAGCCCTTTCAGGCATTGCAAGCTCTGCTGCAGCCGAAGGAGTAGGAGCCCTTACATCGGCTACAAAATCAGATATGGTATAGTCGGTTTCATGACCTACTGCCGAAATAACAGGTATATGAGATTGATGTATGCTCCTTGCCACAATTTCCTCGTTAAATGCCCAAAGCTCCTCCAGGGACCCTCCGCCCCTGGCTACTATGATTACATCTACATTGTCCAGCTCATTGAAACGACGCATGGCTGCAGCTATCTGTCCTGCTGCCTGTTCACCCTGGACCTGTACAGGATATAGTTTTATGCTTACATTATAGAACCTTCTGCTGAGAACATTGATTATGTCTTTAATTACAGCCCCTGTAGATGAGGTAACAACCCCAATAGAGCGCGGGATATATGGTAGCTTACGTTTTCTATCCATATCAAACATACCCTCGGCCTGGAGCTTATTCTTAAGCTTCTCAAAAGCAATGTACAATGCTCCTATTCCATCAGGTTGCATTTCCTCCGCATATAGCTGATATTGCCCATCTCGTTCGAATAGTGAAATATATCCTCTTATTAATACCTTCATGCCATTTTCCGGCACAAAGCTCATGGAGGATGCATGTGATCTAAACATTACACATTTGAGAACAGCCTTCTCGTCCTTCAGTGTAAAATAAAAATGGCCGGAATAGTGGTTTTTAAAGTTGGATATTTCGCCCTTCACCCATAGCCCAGATAAAATTATATCCTTTGCCAAAAGCTCCTTTATATACTTATTTATTTCTGATACAGAAAGGGCATTCATTTTAGGCATAATTTTCAACCGCCATTACTTTTTTTTTCATTATCTAAATCGTTGGTGGATATTTTACTGAGTATACCATTGATGAAAGAACCAGCATCCTCGCTACTGTAACGCTTTGCCAATTCCACAGCCTCATTGACTGATACATTGTAAGGGATATCCTCCCTTTGACAAATCTCATAAATACTCAAGCTCATTATGGAAAGATCGATTTTTGATATACGGCCTATCTTCCAACCCTTAGAATGTTTTTCAATCAAACTGATGATTGCTTCGTGATTGGCAAATACACCATCGATAACATCTTCTATATATGCTTTGTCATTTGGCTCCAAAGAATTCTCTTCAAAAAATCGATTCTTTTGAGCTTCTCTGTCATCCCTTTGTATTTCCAATTGGTATAACAGCTTCATAGCCATCTCTCTGGAGGCTCTGCGTCCCATTGTTTACCCTCCTTGTAACCTGCGGTAAAAAATCCTTCCTGATTAACGGTAGGTGCCGGGCGGCAAAACCCTATCCAGTAGGTTTTTTATGTAGTTTTTATCTTCGTGCAATCTTTTGCCAATATAATAACCTAATCCAGTAAATATTGCAATAAAAAGCACTTTCATAAAGCCCAGTACCAGTATGAGGACTGACAGAATAAAGCCAATAGCCGAACCCTTAACAGCGCCCCTGTGTTCATTATAATATGCCAATATTTTTTCTACATTCATGCCAAAGCCTCCCTACTCCACTCTGGGTTTGGATGTAATACCGGGGTATATACTGTCAACTATTACCTTGACATTCTTTACTGTTATGCCGGAAGCATCCTCGACCGACCTTTTAACCCGTCCTTGTACCTCTTCTGATATGACAGGTATACTAATATCAGGCATCACTACCACTCTTACTTCAATACTAACTCCATCATCAGCTTTCTTGATTAAAGTTTTAGACTCCTTTATGCCGTTTGATCTTTTTGTCGCATTGCTAGCGATGTTTTCAATGGAATTTAGTGATATCATTATTTCTCCTATGTCAGTATGTTTACTGACAGCCTTTTTATCCTTGTTGCTTTTAACGCCTGACAATAAAAACATTATACTTAGTGCGAAAAAAATTAAGGCTGTAACAAATACCGCTACTCTTAGTGCAGTGGCATTGTCTGTTGAAATAACCTGAACTACGCTCTCTGAAATTTCAATGTATGTATTGGGATATATGGCCACATACATTGCGCCAGCAGAAAATACTGCAAGACAGAAAGCATATATAGCTAGCATAATTCTGAAAAATAATTTCATTGCTATACCACCTCTCATTTTTCTTTTCATCATTTGTAATTTCATATTAGTATTATTAACATTATAGTTTATTTTACCAAAAAAATAAACCCTGACGGGTTTATTCTCTCATATGTTTTTATTTTGTTTTGCCGGTTCCTCCAAAAGGTCTTTCTTTTGCTCTCTTTCTATATTTACACCCTGTATATGTATGTTGACTTCTACAACATTCAAACCTGTCATATCTTCAACTGCGTTTTTTACCTTTTCCTGGATGCTCCAAGCCACTTCTGGTATGCGATAGCCGTATTCTACTATAATAAACAGGTCAACTGCCGCTTCTTTTTCACCAACCTCTACCTTAACGCCCTTTGAGAGATTTTTTCGCCCAAGTGCTTCTGCTATGCCACCAGCTATGCCGCCACTCATGGATGTAACTCCCGGAACCTCCATTGCTGCTATCCCAGCAATAATTGCCACAACCTCATCGGTAATCTTTATTGCTCCTATTTCATTGACTTCGCTCTGTAAAATTTCTTCCATCACTTACCTCCATAGGTTAGTTATTGTGTAAATATTATAACACTTAGCAAATGTTCTGTAAAACTGCTGAAATAACTAGCTTGTAGCTCAAATCTGCCTGTAACCATCAGAACATAGTTCTTATATGTATATCGGCTACTTCCACATTGGCCTGGCGTGTTACAATATCTGTAATCTGGGCTGTCTGTGAGGTGGAAAGGCTTGGCGTTTTAACAACAATATCTATACTACCATTGTCGGCAAAGAGTATAAAGCTTTCTTCAAAACCCATTTTATTAATAAGGGTTTCGATTCTCACTTCCTTATCAGTGTTTTCAACAATATCCATCATTTTACTGTGGGCCTCATCCTTTATATCCACACTGGCATTTATATCCTCTGTTATAGTCCTTAAAGACTCAGTTGCTTCACTCCTGCTTTGTTCTTTGCTCATTTGAGCCTGGACAAAATAGTCGTTTGCAATTTTTGATGCAGTTATGTTTGTCTGATTATCAATGCTTTCCACCAGGTTTAGGTCAGTTTCAGTAAATTCTTCATTATAGATCTCATTATCGACATACACTGCCTCTCCTAACTTCCCCTCATTCTCAGCCAGTGTGCCCTCCTGCTTGTAGCTATACTGCAGGTAGCCGGCCACTACGATTAGAAGGATCAATGCTAGAATAACTATCTGCTTTCTTTTAAATACCATCATCATTTCTGCCCCCTTTATGAAACTTCACAAATGCTCATTTTATTTTTGTCCATCTTATTAAATAATATATTCAAGTCTTTATGGGTTTATATCTGTTTTTTTGAATACTTTACTTTTTCCTTTGAATCACCTCAACTTTATGCATTGGCACGCTCAACACCACTGTTACAGCTTTACATATTCTATTTCTAACCTCGACCTGATCAGCCCCCTCTGCCACAACAAGAACCCCCTTTACCTCAGGCTCAAGCTGCTTTAGCACCACAGGTTTTTTTCCCCCTGCCGGAGAATCCTCATAAACCAGTGTACTGTCGTAATCCTCCTGTCTAACTTTTCTAGAACCCCCTTCACTATCTTGTTCATCAGTGGCACTACCGCTTTTCTTAATATCATAAGCAGGTACATTTTCTTTTGAGGTTGAGTAAGTGATCATAACATCAACCTTTCCTACTCCTTCCACCTGAACCAGAAGTGCCTTTAGCCGTGTTTCTAAGTCCCCTCCGGCCTCTGACGACTCATAGGGGTCTATTGCATTGATTTGTTGGCTATGCTGCCTATCATCAGGCTCTTCTTTTTTTCTACTGGGCTTTAGCATAACTGAACCTGCAATAATTATTATCACTCCTATGATTATTGCAATAGCAGAGTTTTCAATAAGTTTTTTTCGTTCCTGCCCTATAATCAATTCCTTTATTTTCTTAATTATGCCGTTTATCCATTCCATTTTCCTCACCTCTGTATTTGATCAATAACTATATTTTCAATGTCTACGCCAAACACATCTCTAATTCTTCGAGACAGCCGTTCATTTAGCTCAGCATCAAAGACTGAACAGCTGTTATCCTCCTTAGTCTTCTCACCTATACTAATGCTTTGAACTTTATCTATCCTTACAATTTCAATACTATCTTTATCACTGACACCTAAGGAAAAACCCTTATTTTCGTTATCACCATTGGCTACCCCTTGGCCATCCCCCTTGTTGTTGCCTCCGTTTGCCTCTTCGTCACACTCTTGGTTGTCCCCCTTGTTTTTGCCTCTGTTTGCCTCTTCGTCGCACTCATGGTTGTCCCCACTGTTGTCCCCCCTGTTGTCCCCCTTGTTGTTGCCTCCGTTTGCCTCTTCGTCCTCCACTTCATTGGACTCATTATTGCTGCTTCCCTCAACAACTGCCATTATGTAAACACGTTTGATCTCACCAAAATTCGCTGATTCATAGTCTTCATTAATAATGATGTCCGCCTGTGCATTCTTCACTCCCTCTACTTCCCTTGCGCTTTGGGAAATCTGCTCAGTGATACGATTTCTGTATAGCTCGATTGTTTGCTTTATCTGTTCCTCCTCCAAAAGCTTACTTGAATTTTCAATCTCCCTTTTATCTAGATTTCTGGCTGTTGACATTTGGGACAATGAAAAATCAAACTTCTGCCCAAACAATCCGATAATTGGGTTGATTATAACAATCATCAGTATTGTACTGGTTAGCAAACTTACATATTTTTTCATCTTACCTCTAGGAAGTAGTATTTCTATCATTGCAATAAATAGGACAATTGTTACTATATTTATTGCCCAGGCTTTTAAAAATTCAAGCATAGCATCTCCTATCTTAGCATCGCGCTGAGATTTCCGGCACTTATTAGGGCGGTTACGCAAATAATAAACATAACTGCTATTATAGCTGTCAACGAAAACATTTGAAGCATTGAACCTGCAACGTCATTTATGCAATTGCTTATCCTACTATCAGATATTGGCTCCAGTAAAGCACTGGCAGCCTTAAACAACCCCACTAGTGCAATTATTTTTATAAGTGGCACTATACAAATAAGCAGTATGCCTATCATTGCAGCTACTCCTGCAGCATTTTTAATCATAAGGGTACAGCCAATGACTGTGTCTGCAGCATCAGCAAGAGTTTTTCCTACAACAGGTATAAATGTACTTATGGCGAATTTTGCAGCCTTTTGAGTGGCTCCGTCGATTACAGCCCCAAGAGATCCCTGTAGCGTTACAGAAATTATAAATACAGTCAGTATGATGCCAAGCGCCCACGATACTATCTGCTTTATTAGGCTAACAAGTCTTGTTAGCTGTATTTTATCTGATATGTTATTGACAATACTCAATACAGTTGACATAAAAACAAGAGGAACAAAGAAGTTTCTTATAAGTGTTGCAGCTGTTTCCACTATTAGCAAAAGAACCGGGTGCATAATCCCCCCTGCTGTGATGTTGCCTCCTGAAATAAGTAGAGCTAGCAAAACAGGAATTGTTGCATACATAAAACCTACCATATTGTCAATCATACCTAATGCCATATTCATAACCGTACTAAAGCTAACAAGTAATATTGAAACTATCACAATATAGCAGACAAAAAAAGCAATCTGACCAGCACCCTCACTCATAAAATCAGTCTGTAAATTTTTTAGCATAGCACAAATTATTACAAGCACAGTGATTTTTATTAGTATACCAAGGTTTTGATATAGCTCCTTGAACACTAGCCCTAAGGCTTTGCTTCCAAATCCCTTCAAATTAAGTATCGGCGAGCCCTTCAGCAGGTCACTCATAAGCTCGTCAGCACTATATCCGCCTAGCAATTCTAGGCTCTCACTATCAGTATAATTTTTCAGCTCATCTCTAATCCTGTCCATACCACCGGTTTCGGACTGGCGTTCAATCAGATTATCAGTTGCTTCGTTTACAGAAGTATTCTCAGCAGCCATACAAATCGCTGTTGAGAATGCTAGAACAAATGTAATCGTCAAAATAATTGTAAAGCATAGTTTTATTCTTTTGTACTTCATGCTTTTTATCCCCCTATTATGGCATTATTTTCAGAATCAAATCCATTAGCGATGCAATTATTGGTACAGCCATAACAACTATAATGATTTTACCTGCCATCTCGATTTTTGATGCAATAGCACCTTCGCCTGCATCTCTACATATCTCAGCTCCAAATTCAGCTATATATGCAATACCTGTAATCTTAAGAACAGTAGTGAAGTAAACCGGCTTGATTCCAGCCTTGTTCGCATATTCCTCCAGCAAATCAACCACCGCTGATAATTTTGAGGCTAGCATCATAAAAATTATTATCCCTGCCACAATGCTTACCTGAACTGCTATCTCTGGCTTCTGTTTCCGTAAAATAATTATTATTACAGTTGATACAAGCCCGATACCGATTATCTGCAGAATTTCCATAGATATTCTCTCCTAGCCATTAGTCCAGCCTGAAAATTGTTTTAACCGTATCAAAAAGAATTGCAATTTCCTTCACCACTATCAGAAGAACAACAATCAGGCCGGCAAGAGTAGTCATCATAGCCTGCTCTTCTCTGCCGGATCTTATCAGCAGTTGGTTCAGTACCGCTACAAGTATTCCAATAGCTGCTATTCTGAAAATTAAATCAACTCCCATAAAATGAACAACCCCTTTTTGAATAATTCAACCTGTATCTGATGTAACCTTATTAGTGACTCAGTAAAAATATGCAGCTATAAAAGAACTATCACCACAGCAATTCCACCAAGGGTTCCAAGGCTTCTGTACATATTTTCATTCTTTTTCCTACTCTCCTCTGCCTTTCTCTCCTGAAGTACCAGCTGCCCTAGTGTTAGTCGTATATTCTTAATCTGACCTTCAATATCAGTTTTTCCAAGAAGCTTTCCAAAGGATGATAGTATCTCTCCATCTTCCCTATTCAAAGCTGTCATCCTTATACACTGTTCCACCGACTCCTCCCATGCCTCAGAAGCATTTAAGGCCTTTCCGTCCTTTAAAAGCTCAACAGTCCTTCCAAAAAAGACCCCTATCTCACTGTCGCTGACCCTGCCAATTCTTTCAAATGCCTCGGTTATAATATCCGATAGGAAACTGATTTGATTTTCAAACATTTGCAGTAATCCCTGTAACTCTCTTAGGTGTTGAGGCCTTTTACTGCAATCTCTGGACAGGATAAATCCCAAAAAGCTGCATGATAATATAACAATAATGCTACCTGTGATTTTAAATATCATTTACATCAACTCCTGCCACTTCTCTCATATTTGACCCGTCTATTACCTCAACTAGTGATCCTGGACCCTTTATGTCATTGAGTACAATATATCTTTCAAACACCTTGTCCTCTACCAGCATAAGTACCTCCCGTCTACTTTTTAGTTCAGATATGTTATAGCCGTGAGCAGTAGTAATGATTCTGACACCTGCATTCAAGGCACTATGCACTGCCTCCCTGTCCCCTTCGTTTCCTATCTCATCGGTGATTATTACTTTGGGAGACATGGATCTTATCATCATCCTCATGCCAATATTCTTTGGACAGCCATCCAAAACATCTGTCCTAATACCCACATCATTCTGAGGTATCCCCTTCATACACGCGGCTAATTCCGATCTTTCATCTACTATTGCCACCTTAATTCCGCTAAAGCCAATTTCAGGCATTCCATTACTTAAGTTTCTGGCAATATCTCTTAGTATTGTCGTTTTTCCACATTGAGGTGGTGAAATGATAAGAGTATTATAGATATCAGAGGGACTTTTAACTATGAAATTCATAACCCTTGCCGAGCAACCAAGGATTTGATTAGATAGCCTAATATTGAGTCCTGATATGTCCTTTATGTTTTTTACCCAAGGACCTTCAAGGACTACTCTTCCAGTCAGGCCTACTCTATGGCCGCCTTTGATAGTCAAATAACCATTTTTGATTTCTTCCTGGTAAGCATATATAGAGTTCTCACTCATCAGCTCTACAGAATCCCTTATGTCCTCTTGAGTAATGATTAGGCTGTTTGAAGGCTTTGAAGTAGGCAATCCATCCCATCCAATAAACCATTCTCTATAATAATTTAGAAGCATCAGTGGCTTATCTGCTCTGAGACGGATTTCCTCAAGCTGTTGGAGGTCATGGCTCATTGCACCTTCTATGGCCGCCGCAACTCTTTTTGAAAGCACGGGAAGTATATCCTTTTTAAGACAGCTTGTACCCTTACAGGCTGTGTTGCCCTCTGCGTAGATTTTCATAGGTACCTCTCTTATTGATTATTCTCAGGTATCTTTTTCATTAGCAAATGCCCTACTTGTTATTTATACTATTAGGCTTTGTCCAATTTTATGACTATAAAGTATTCAGTTTCCAATGGGGCAGGCCACCATACCCCCTCGCTACGGGCGAAATGAATTCGTCCTACGCTACACTCCGTACGCCACGCCTATACGTGGCGTTTGAACAAGGTCGGCTGGTTGATGACTTCGTCATCTGCTCGCCCATGCATCCTGACTGGGAGATTGTACTCGCCACTGACAGCTTTTTTCAATCGGTAACTCACACCTAAGAGGAGGGGGACTGTGACATTATTCAATCTGAATTGTTGTTAGAATTAACTCAAAAAAAAGAACCGCTCATGGGATTGAACAGTTCCTTGAAATATTCTATAATTTCACGTTCATATTAATTTTCCAAACTTATCTAAAGGCCAAAACCTGAATACAGCCTTTCCTTCAACCTGACTGCGATTAACTACTCCAAAGGTCCTGCTGTCCTTGCTAACCTCACGGTTATCACCCAGTAAAAGCAATTCTCCGTCCTTGATCTTAATTGGAAAGGGCACTTCTCTTTGATAAGTCTCGCCCCTGACATATTGCTCCGGGAGCTCCTTCCCATTGAGATAAACCTTTCCTTCACGTATATCTACTTCATCACCTGCTACTGCTATAACTCTCTTAACAAGCCTGATGTTAGTCTTTCTCTCCACTGGCTTGAAAATATCCCCTACATCAGTTAGAAATATCTTTACTCTATCAAAATAATTATTCGGGTATTTATCTTCTAGAAAAACTACGATGTCACCTCTTGAAGGATCCCCAAAAGCATAGCTCACCTTTTCAACAAACAGGTGATCCCCCTCAACAAGGGTATCTTGCATAGAAGTCTGCCTAACCTGTGTTGTTGCAAATACTGCTGTGTTTAACAATGCCACAATAATAAATGCTACCACAAACACAGCAACCCATTCCCACACCTCTTTTAGTACTGCTTTTACTGACATATTAGCACCCCTTGAACTGATCTATTACCGTGGTATCATTAGAAAGGTGGGTCTTCTGTTTCCAGAACCCCACCTTTTTAATGCTAGATATTATTCTTCTGATTCATCCTCACATTCATGACAGTCTTCACAATCACAGCTCCACTCAATCTCGATTTCCTTGTTGCAATGAGGACAAAGCACAGTATCCTTCTTCATAAAAGCATCTTCCAGATTTACTGTATCACCACAGTGAGGACAGTCAAATTCTGCTATTATCTCTTCTTCGATCTCATCGTCATCATCGTCGTCATCATCGTCATCGTCATCATCCAAATCGTATAAAATGCTTTCAATCTGAGCCAAATCCTCATCCATTTCATCCACCTGCAGGCAGAGCTGCTCTTGAACCTCTTCAATATCGTCTACTGAAATAGCCACATCGTCAAGAACTTCCAGAATAGCTTTTAGAAGCATACCCTCATTAGTTGTGTAATCAAGCCGCATACCCTCTGCCAAGCCCTTTAGATAAGCAACCTTTTCCTTTAAGTAATTCATAAGTACCTCCATAATATTTTATATGCATTATTACTTCTAGATAATATTCCCATCGAATGTCACGTTATACAAATAAGGGTTACGCTCTTTCTAAATAATCACCGGTCCTGGTATCAATCCTGATAACATCACCCTGGTTTATAAAGAGAGGAACCTTTACGATGGCGCCGGTTTCAAGAGTAGCATGCTTGGTTGCTCCGGTAGCAGTATCACCTTTGTAGCCAGGCTCGGTTTCTGTAATTTCCAGCTCTACAAATGTAGGAGGTTCTATGCCGAAAACATTACCCTTGAATGAAAGTATTTTGACTATCATGTTTTCTTTTACAAACTTAAACGTATCGCCGATAGTCTCCTTATTTATGGGCAGCTGTTCATATGATTCCGTGTCCATAAAGTAATAAAGGTCACCATCATTATACAGATATTGCATATCATTTCTCTCAATATGCGCTTTAGGCATTTTGTCAGATGGGCTAAAGGTTCTTTCAACTGTCGCCCCTGTTATTATATTCTTTAGTTTTGTCCTGACAAAAGCAGCACCCTTTCCCGGTTTAACATGTTGGAATTCAATAACCTGAAAAACCTGACCATCAATCTCAAATGTGGCGCCATTTCTAAATTCTCCCGCACTTATCATAAATCCTTACCTCCACAATTTTCTACTTTATAGCACAAAAAATTTAATATAACAGATGCTTCCATATGTATATAGCAACTATATAATAGTAAATTAAAATACCCTTCATTTCAAGATATATTTTTCCTTTAAATCTTTAAAGTAAAATCATTTCTTTAGTTGATGCTGTTAAAACCTGTGCACTATCGCCGTCTACAACCACCATATCCTCGATTCTCACGCCTCCCAGCTTAGGAATATAAATACCCGGCTCTACTGTAACGACCATACCATCCTTAAGTATCATATCTCCTCTTGTAGACAATGTTGGATCCTCATGAATCTCAAGGCCAACTCCATGTCCAAGTCCATGTCCAAAATAATCTCTATAGCCTGCCTCTGAAATAAATTCTCTTGCAACTGCATCTACTGATTTACCTGACATTTCAGCCTTCACAGCCTGCAGCCCTTTTAAATTGGCCTCAAGAACTATTTCGTATATTTTCTTCATCTCTTCCTCAGGCTCACCAAGAAATATGGTTCTTGTTATATCAGAGCAATAACCTTTGTATATTGCTCCATAGTCCATAGTTATTACATCTCCAGACTCTACTATTTTATCAGATGCTACGCCATGAGGCATTGAAGCACGTCTGCCCGACGCCACAATCGTTTCAAAGGAAGGACCTTCTGCCCCTAGACGTCTCATTTGATGTTCCATTTCAGCAGCAATTTCAATTTCTGTAAGACCCGGCTTGATAAAACCCAGTATATAAGAAAAAACCCCATCAACTATAGTCGCGGATTTTTTTATAAGCTCTATCTCAGCTTCATCCTTCACTCTCCGTAACTCTTCAAGCATTCTACCCAGAGGAACCAATTGTGCATTAAGCTTTTCAGAAAACTCAGTGTACTTAGAATATACTAAATCATAGTCTTCAAATGACAGCTTCTCTATGTTGTCATTTTTCAACATTGTATTCAATTCTTCAAAAATACTGCCTATATATCGTACTATTTCAAAATCCGGAGCTTGCTTAGCTGCCTGCTCATTATACCTGAAATCGGTTATAAGCACCGCTTTGCTATGAGTTATATATAGTATTGCCGATGTTCCGGTAAAGCCTGACATATACATGTAGTTGACTTTCTTTGTTATTAACACTGCTTCTACATTTTTAAGCTTCATTTTAGCTCGCAAATTCTTTAACCTGTTCTGGTATATTTCTGACAATTCAAGTTCTCCCTTTCTACTCACTTCTACTCACTTAAAAGTATCGAAGCTGCATTTAAGGCAACTATGTAGCTGTATACCCCAAACCCGCTTATCTGCCCGGTACATACAGGAGCTATAACTGATTTGCTTCTAAACTCCTCCCTAGCATATATATTGGAAATATGCACTTCAATACATGGCAACTCAACAGCCTTAACAGCATCCCTTATAGCTATGCTGTAATGCGTATATGCCCCAGGGTTTATGATAATTAGATCATACTTACCTCTAGCTTCGTGAAGCTTGTCAATAATCTCACCCTCATGGTTAGTCTGAACAAAATCCACCTCCAGTCCCAATAGCTGAGCCTCGCTGTTTACATCAGCAGCTATATTTGCAAGAGTGGTTGTTCCGTAAACATCCTTTTCCCTTGTTCCAAGGAGATTTAAATTGGGACCGTTTAACACAATTACCCTGTTTTGCATATCAGTATAATTCCCCTTTACAATGGCATATATCCATCATCACATTAGCCTCACGAGTGGTTTTCACTATGCCTTGGCCTTCTTTTAACCAGTACTGCAGCCTTTGTGATTGCAGAAACAAGATCCACCTCAAACTGCTGTCCCAGTGTATTAATTTTGGAATAAAGCTCTCCTTTTTCAGTAACAACATATTTCGCAGGAAGATCATTAAGAGCTATAGCTGCAATATCAAGAAGGCATTTTTCGCAGGTGCACATATTGATATCTGTTAAAATCTCCTTCATCTGACTAAATACCAGCTCCTCCATATAGTTTTTGATCTGTACCATTTTATTTCCTCCCAAATACGCAAATTTTTATATAATCTATTATCCTATATGCCCATATAACCGTAAAACCAATGCACAAGCTCCCAGCCCCACATAATTGTCGCAAATGCTCCTATTACTATAAAAGGGCCAAATGCAACAGTGTCTTTTCTTTTCTTTATACGTAACAGTATAAGCACCATGGAAAGAACTCCTCCAAGGAGGATTGAGGCAGCAAGGGCTGTTATACATAGTTTCCATCCAAGGAACAGTCCTATGGGTGCCATCAACTTTACATCTCCCATACCCATCGCATCCTCAGTCCTGTAAATCAGCGCGCCCAGTATAGCAACCAAAAGGAGAAAGCCTGAGCCTGGGAAAAGTCCAACAAGTGGTGTCCACCACTTGCTATCACCAAAAATCTCCGGCATTGGGCTAATGCAATTATAAATGAAAAAGACAAGGCCTCCTGCAAGTCCTGCTAAAACAAGGCCATTAGGAATGATTCTATGATCTATATCAATAAAGAACACAGCAATCAGTATCATCATAAGGTATGCGAATGCAAAAAAAGGAACAGTAAAACCGTATTTTATAAACAGAATTGTGAAAACAACTGCCGTTAAAAGCTCTATCAATGGATACCGTGGCGAAATCTTATCTCCGCAATGCCTGCATTTACCTTTGAGAAATACATAACTGAATACAGGCACCAAATCAATGGTGGTAAGCCTGTTTCCGCAGGTTGTACAAGAAGATGGCGGGCTAACAATCGATTTACCCTCAGGTATGCGATATATGAGCACATTCACAAAAGATCCTATAATCAGTCCAAGAAAAAAAATAAAAATATAAAAAGCAACCATAACTCCCCCGAACCTTACATTGTATATTTTGTTATGAAATCTACATCCGATATTCTCCACATAGCATAAAAAACCCTTTAATCTTCTAAATATTTCAGGAATTCTATCCAAAGATCATTTACATCATTTTCGTGTAAATTTATACCCATCCATATTTCAAAAGCCTTCAGTCCTTGAAAAAAAAGCATACCTGTACCATTGGCAGTTATGCACCCATTTTTTTGGGCATTGTGAATGAGCTTTGTCGCGGCTGGATTGTATATGACGTCATATACAATAGGTTTTGAAATAAACTCAAAATCTTCTTTTATCGGGCTTTTATTTACCTCAGGAAACATACCTACAGAAGTGGTATTTATTATCACATCATATTTATTAAGAATATCATATGCATCATTCGATTCAGCGACTGCTGACCTGACAAATTTCGTCTTTACGGTACCATCTGGAAGGCCGGAATTAATATAGCTTACGATTTCATTAGCTCTTGACTGGGTTCTATTGATAATACAGATCTTATCCGCTCCCTCTACAGCAAGCTTAACAGCCAGTGTTCTTGCTGTACCGCCGGCCCCTAGTATACAAACCGACTTTCCTACCAGCTCAGCACCAGTCTGCGTTCTAAACCCATGAATAAACCCATCCCCATCGGTATTATATCCTACAAGCCTACCTTTGTTGATATGTACGGTGTTAGCTGTTCCAAGGAGGTGCACCTCTGAGCTTACATCATCAAGGTGTTCCAAAATAGCCTCTTTAAATGGAATTGTAACATTGAAGCCTGTAAAGCCTGCAGCCTTCAATCCGGCAACAGCTTGGCCAAGACAGTCCCTCTCCGGCTTAATTGGAATGTATATACCATTTAGTCCCATTCTTGAAAAAAGAGTATTATGAAGAACAGGTGAAACTGTATGTTCCACCGGGTTTCCAATAAGACCTGTCAGCTTTGTTGATCCGTTTACTCTTATATCCAGTTCCATGTCATTACCTTACTACACTAAATTTTTATATTTCTCTAGAATCCGTTTCTCAAATATGCGCTTAAATTTGACAAGACTTCCTTCTCGAGAATCAATGGGATTTACCAATATTGTAAACATACCTGCCCGATTGCCACCATGTATATCAGTAAAGATTTGGTCACCTATTACTGCTATACTACTGCTTTCCAGCTCCATTACTCTTCCTGCTCTTTTAAAGGCAGCCGTAGCTGGTTTCATGGCTCTGTGGATCGCATCAAGCTTTATTTTGTCATTAAATCTAATCACGCGCTTTTTAGCTGCATTTGATACTATACACAATTTATAGCCAGAATCCTTCATTTTTTCAATCCATTTCACAGCACTCTCGTCAGCGTCAGCCACGTGGTTAGGTACCAAAGTGTTATCAATGTCTAGTATAAGACCTTTTATATTGTTTTGCTTCAAAAGCTGGTCTGTAATATCCTTTATTCCGCTGACATATATTCGGGGAAAGAAAATGCTTTTCATTGCTCCTCCTGCTACTAATTGTATGCTTGTAATAATAGCAAATAATTGCTTGATTGGCAATATGCTGACTTCTCCATTAACTGGGAGTGGATAGGGCTATATAGTCAATTCGCTTCACTTAGGGAGTCAGATGGAGACTGAACTCCATCCATTCATTGCCGACCTATAGAGGTCAGTGCCTTCTGAAGACATAGATAAACGCGAGAGCTGCCTGGAGCTGCCTGGAGCTGCCTGGAGCTGCCTGGAACTGCTTGGAGCTGCCTGGAGCTGCCTGGAGCTGCCTGGAGCTGCCTGGAGCTGCTTGGAGCTGCTTGGAGCTGCCTGGAGCTGCCTGGAACTGCTTGGAGCTGCCTGGAGCTGAACAAACGAAGCTCGAGGAGTCAATTCGCTTCGCTCAGGGAGTCAGGTGGAGACTGAACTTCACCTGACCAAGGAAGTTAATTAATTCGTCTTCAGAAGACATAGATAAATAAGCTGGCTGAGCAGGCTCTATATAATAAAAGCCCAGTGTTTTATATAATTTTTCGTTATATAGCTAGATTTTTTGGAGAAAAAGTTGCATAATAGAAAAAAGTGTTCAAAGCTTAAAAAGTTAGGAGGAGTTTAAATGACTCAAAAAATAAGCATTCAGAAAACTCAGAACCCAAAAGCCAAACCTGATCAGACAAAGCTTGGCTTTGGACAGTACTTTTCAGATCATATGTTCATTATGGACTATAGTGTAGAAAAAGGCTGGTACGACCCGAGGATAATTCCATATGGTCCTTTATCCCTTGACCCATCAACAATGGTGTTCCATTACGGCCAGGCCATTTTTGAAGGATTAAAGGCCTACAAGGCAAAGGA
>CAZEIH010000007.1:0-2121 GCA_964512095.1 uncultured Oscillospiraceae bacterium | reverse complement strand
GCAAACTATGCTGCAAGCCTGAAGGCCCAGGAAATAGCTCACGACAAAGGATATGTACAGGTAATGTGGCTTGACGGCGTTGAGAGAAAATACATAGAAGAGGTCGGCTCTATGAATGTTTTCTTCAAGATAGGCGATGAAGTAATTACCCCTTCCCTCGACGGAAGCATACTACCTGGCATAACTAGAAATTCCTGCATACAACTACTTAGAAATTGGGGCATTAAGGTCACCGAAAGAAGGCTGGGAGTTCAGGAATTGTTTGAAGCTCATGAACAGGGCAATCTAGTTGAAGCATTTGGCACCGGCACTGCAGCTGTTATTTCTCCAATTGGTGAGCTGAACTGGGACGGAAAAGTTATTACAGTAGGCGGTGGAAAGATCGGAGATATATCTTCAAGGCTATACGACACTATAACCGGTATTCAAAATGGTACAGCGAAGGATGAATTCAATTGGATAACTGAAATTAAGTAATAGTCAATCCGCTTCACCAAGGGAGTCAGGTGGAGACTGAACTCCATTCATTCATCGCCGACCTATAGAAGTCAGCGATGAATGAAGACATAGGAAAAAGTATTTATGGGACGGTTTTGTATGACACAGTATTATGCTGTAGCCTAACAAACCGTCCCTTTTTTTCAAAAACATATGCCCCCAATGAATCCATGTAATATTTTTTTGTTTTGGAAATACATTTCTTAGTAACGTAAATAATTGAGACGGGTTTATGATAGTAGCATTTATTCTCCTTGCCTCTGTGTTTCTTATAATAATGCTTACATTCCAACCGACGATACTGATATATATTAGGTATTTGTCGATTCCATTAATATGTCTAATCTTCATCATATGTCTTATCATATATTCTAATACCGCTGTAAAATCCGCACTAAATGGTCTCAGTCTGTGGGCCTCTGTCGTTGTGCCTTCACTATTTCCCTTCTTTGTTGCCAGTGAAATAATGAATTCTTCGGGCTTTACTAAAGCTGCCGGGAGTCTACTGGAGCCACTAATGAGGCCCTTGTTCAATGTCCCCGGCTGCGCCTCCTTTGCTCTGGCTCTAGGAGTTACATCCGGATATCCTGTTGGCGCTAAAATAACAACTGATATGAGAAAAAGCGGCTCGTTGACCAAGCATGAAGCTGAAAGGCTGCTGGCCTTCACAAACAACTCCGGTCCCCTATTCATTATTGGCGCAGTGGGAACAGGAATGCTTGGTTCACCAGTCATCGGTCTGTTTTTATTTATATGTCATCTTATATCCTGCATCACAGTAGGCTTCATCTTTAGGTACTATAAGCAGAATTCTTCTCAGGTCACAAAAAAAAGAAGCTCACTGATGCAATATAATACTAATAAAAAAAGACTCTCCGACATTAAAAATCAGATGTTAACGACCAATTACACAAAAATAAACTTTGGTTCATTACTAGGCAACGCAATAAAAAGCTCTGTTTCAACCATATTAACAATAGGTGGCTTTATTGTTCTATTTTCTGTAATTATCGCCTTGATGAATGAGACGGGAACTATCAACTCAATTTCTGAAGCTATTTCACATCTACTGAAGCAGATAATACCAGCAGATACAATAAAAAACCTAGTGTCGGGTATTTTGAGCGGTATGTTTGAGATAACTACAGGTTCGGGGCTTATTAGCCAGGGGACCAGTGAGCCTTTAGCACTAAAGCTACCGGCCATTAGCTTTCTTATAGGCTGGGCAGGTCTATCTGTCCACTCTCAGGTAATGAGCATAGTATCCGAAACAGACATAAATATCCGCCCTTATCTGGCAGGAAAGTTCATTCAGGGAATACTTGCCGCCTTATATACCCGGATAGGTATACTCCTACTTGACACCACATCGCTAATTGCTGCACCAGCTGTGGCAATACCCGTAACTACAAACATAGCATTCAATTTCAACAGCTTCTTTGCAATATTGGGCAATACTTCGCTCTTACTAATCCTGCTGATCACAGCCTGGCTGTCCATCAATAACTCAAGCACCAACTCAAGCACCAGCAAAAGCCATTAAACCTGGAGCTGGGGAGCTGGGGAGCGGGACATTTCTGCTTTTTTGATAATTTATCTCACACATTATTCAAATAACTGCTT
>CAZEIH010000006.1:78480-94355 GCA_964512095.1 uncultured Oscillospiraceae bacterium | reverse complement strand
CGGTTTCCTGTGGAATTTACTTTTGCAAACTGGAAGTTACCTTTTCAATTGACCAAAATAATATATTTTGCGAACATACGTTTGAAACGCGATACATTTGTGCTATAATGTGTGGAGAAAGTTTGGGGACGGTTCTGACATTTAGTGCAGAATGTAGAATGTGAAAAAGCATGGGGACGGTTCTGACATTTAGTGCAGAATGTAGAATGTGAAAAAGTTTGGGGACGGTTCTGACATTTAGTGCAGAGTGTAGAATGTGAAAAAGCATGGGGACGGTTCTGACATTTAGTGCAGAATGTAGAATGTGAAAAAGTTTGGGGACGGTTCTGACATTTAGTGCAGAGTGTAGAATGTGAAAAAGCATGGGGACGGTTTTGACATTTAGTGCAGAATGTAGAATGTGAAAAAGCATGGGGACGGTTCTGACATTTAGTGCAGAGTGTAGAATGAAAAAGCATGGGGACGGTTCTGACATTTAGTGCAGAGTGTAGAATGTGAAAAAGCTTGTGAACGGTTTTGACATTTAGTGCAGAATGCAGAATGTGAAAAGCTTGGGGATGGCTCTGTTATTTAGCATTAAATTGTAATGACACTTGTAATAGATTTTGATAGTGTAATTGTGTATAAGCGACACAGACAGGGTTATAGCTAGATACAACAAGTATAGTTTACATGGTAACCATAAAGAATTTCAAACCAGCAACCTGGTGTAGATTCATTAGTTACTATAGATATAGTAGAAAGGTGAGAACTGTCCCCGAAATAGTTCCCGAACATAGAAAGGTGAGAACTGTCCCCGAACAATTCATGTCCCCGAACAGTTCACGAAAGGAGTTTGAGATGGCTGAGTTTAGGATTGTTTCTGATTATAAAATGTGTGGCGATCAGCCGGAGGCTGTGGATGGATTGGTGAAGGGCCTGAATAGGGGTTACAGGCACCAGACATTGCTGGGGGTTACCGGGTCGGGTAAGACATTTACTATGGCAAATGTTGTAGAAAGAGTTCAGAGACCGACTTTGGTCATAGCACATAATAAAACCCTGGCAGCACAGCTTTGTAGTGAGTTCAAGCAGTATTTCCCAAATAATTCGGTGGAATATTTTGTGAGCTATTATGATTATTTTCAGCCAGAGGCATATATCGCTTCAACTGATACCTATATAGAAAAGGATTCATCTATAAACGATGAAATCGATCAACTTAGACATTCGGCAACTGCCGCACTTTTTGAGAGACGTGATGTAATAATTGTAGCTAGTGTATCGTGCATTTATGGTTTGGGCGATCCGGAGGATTACACAGAACTAATGATATCTCTGAGGCCAGGGATGAAAAAGGATAGGGATGAAGTGATCAGAAGGCTCGTGGATATCCAATACGAAAGAAATGAAATAGACTTCAAGAGGGGTAAATTCAGGGCCAGAGGCGACGTTTTGGAAGTATTTCCACCGGATTCGAAAGAACAGGTGTTGCGGATTGAGTTTTTTGGTGATGAAATCGAGAAATTGTCGGTGGTAGATTATCTGACGGGCGAAATATTAGGTGTCCGATCTCATGTTGCCATATTTCCTGCTAACCATTATGCAACAACTAGGCCTAAAATGCTTAAGTCTATTACAACAATAGAACATGAGCTTGAAGAGAGACTGGATGAGCTTAGGATCCAGGAAAAACTGCTTGAGGCCCAAAGACTTGAGCAGAGAACTCGGTATGATCTTGAAATGCTCCAGGAAATTGGTTTTTGCCAGGGAATTGAGAATTACTCCAGGCACATTAGTGGAAGAGCTCCAGGAAGCCCGCCATATACACTGATAGATTATTTCCCGGAGGATTTGCTTGTCATAATTGATGAGTCCCATGTAACAGTGCCACAAATAAGCAGTATGTACAATGGTGACCGTTCAAGGAAGGAATCATTAGTGGAATACGGATTTAGATTGCCCTCTGCATACGACAACAGGCCGCTGCGCTTTGAGGAGTTTGAAAACAAGGTAAAGCAGGCCATATATGTCAGTGCCACGCCAGGAAAATATGAAAAACGCCATTCACAGCAGATTGCTGAACAGATAATTAGGCCAACCGGCTTGATTGATCCCGATGTAATCGTAAGACCTGTAAAGGGTCAGATTGATGATTTGATTGGAGAAATTTCCATACGTGTTGAAAGGGAGCAGAGAGTCCTTGTTACCACTTTAACAAAAAAAATGGCCGAGGACCTGACTACCTACCTAAAGGATCTGGATTTCAAGGTCGAGTACCTGCATTCGGATGTAGAAACACTAGACAGAATTGAAATTATTAGAAACCTAAGGCTGGGAGTGTTTGATGTACTGGTTGGAATCAACCTATTAAGAGAAGGATTGGACCTTCCTGAGGTTAGTCTTGTTGCAATACTTGACGCTGACAAGGAGGGTTTCCTGCGTTCGGAGACATCACTGATACAGACAATCGGCAGGGCTGCAAGAAATGTAGAAGGTACTGTTATTATGTACGCAGATAGAATCACAGACTCAATGGAAAAAGCAATAAGTGAGACGAACAGAAGAAGGAAAATTCAGATGGATTACAATACCGAACACGGTATTACTCCCAAGACAATCCAAAAGAGTGTAAGAGATACCTTTGAGACTATAAAGATTGCTGAAACCGACACAAAGTATTCGTTTACACAAGATGTTGAGCAGATGGACGAGACGGATTTGCAGGGATTGGTGAACAAGCTGGAGAAGGAAATGAAAGCAGCAGCCAGGGAACTTCAGTTTGAGAGGGCAGCAGCGTTGAGGGACAGGCTGAAGGAATTGAAGGAGAGGATCAAAGGTAATAGGTATGAGTAAACTCAATTTATAGTAATTGAGAATATAAAATAACCCGGAAAATTCGTCAAATTATTAAACACCAAACAGTGCACCGCCAAACAGTGCACCGCCAAACAGTGCACCGCCAAACAGTGCACCGCTAAACAGTGCAACGACTTACTGTGATGAGTACCCTTATCATGGTGAGGTGGCCGTGCTTATTAGACTGTGAACTGTGGGTACTTTTTCCGCCAACCTCACTGGAAAGCCGACTTTGTTGTTGTTACCCATTGTTATACGTTACTAGTCATCACCAAATGAAATCTTATTACATAATAATAGGGTTTCTTTTTTGTTTTGAAAATTGGATGGCACCAATATTTTCGAATTGGATGTTTGATAAATAAAAATATAGTATATAATTGGTGTATATTTGACCTATATATAAAATTGGATGGGACCAATTGGGCGGGAGGCCTGGTACAAATGGAAATAAATATAAACAGAAAAAGCACAATACCAATTTATTTGCAGATAAGTAATCACATAAGAGAATCGATTCTTTCTGGAGCTATGCCTGCCGGATATAAATTACCTCCGGAACGCAAATTTGCCCAAAGGCTTTGTGTGAACAGAAGTACTGTGCTCAATGCTTACAGGGAACTCAAGGCAAGTGGGTTGATAGACTCGCATATTGGTAGGGGCACTGTAGTAGCTGATTTCGTTCTCGGAGCGGTTGGAGAAGAGGCAAATAGGAGAATGGCTCAAGACAATAGGGAGGCCATATCTAAAAGACAAGATGTAAGCGAAGCGATATACAAAAACATGAGCAATGCCGGTTACGACAGTTCAAGCGAAGCGATATACAAAAACATGAGCAATGCCGGTTACGACAGTTCAAATGAAGTAGTGCACGGTAGCACAAATGAAGTAGTGCACGGTAGCACAAATGAAGTAGTGCACGGTAGCGCAAATGAAGTAGTGCACGGTAGCGCAAATGGAGCGGTGTACGGTAGCACAAATGGTGTGTTGTACAGCAGTACAAATGGGGCGTTGTCAGGCGAAATGAGTAGTAACTTGCCAATGCCACCAATGCCATGGGATCAACTGTTCAGCGAAAGTTCGCTACGTATGCGGGATACAACAGTCAGAAACCTTCTTAAATTATCGGGCAAGAAGGATATGGTTCTATTTGCTGCCGGAGTAACTGCACCCGGAATGGATTCATTGGAAGCACTTCAACGAATCCAAACTGAAGTAGTAAAAAGCCATGGTCACACTGCAGTACAGCATTTGCCATCAGACGGATTTTATCCTTTGAGGGAGAGTATATCTAAATTTATGGGCGATAGAGGTATCTACAGATCAGCTGCTGAAACAATGGTG
Source organism: uncultured Oscillospiraceae bacterium (assembly GCA_964512095.1). Taxonomy (GTDB): domain Bacteria; phylum Bacillota; class Clostridia; order Acetivibrionales; family DTU013; genus DTU013. The sequence goes on along the minus strand of CAZEIH010000006.1, from coordinate 90,173 downwards.
CTATCCGGTTCTCAACAGGGCCTTGACCTAGTAGCAAGGGCATTCATTGATCCAGGGGACATTGTATTTGTTGAGGAGCCTACATTCTTTAGCGCAATACACATATTTAAGGCTGCAGGTGCAAGAGTTGTAGGAGTTCCCATAGATAGTGATGGGTTGCGTACTGACGTGCTTTCTATGCTACTTAAAAGGTTCAAGCCGAAAATTATTTATACAATACCAGATTTTCAGAATCCTTCTGGCGCAGTCATGAGCATCGAAAGGCGAAAAGAGTTGCTATCACTGGCTCACAAAAATCAGATTATATTACTGGAGGATGACCCATACGGTATGCTCAGATATGAAGGCAATGGCGTTCCGGCCCTCAAAGCAATGGATGTCCACGACAATGTTTTGTATCTTAGTACATTTTCCAAGCTATTATTCCCAGGCTTTAGAGTAGGGTGGATATCCGGACCACAGCAGGTATTGCACCGCCTTACCATATTAAAACAAACAGCGGACTTACATACAAGCAGTCTACCTCAACTGATATTTAACCGCTTTTTACGGGAAGGCTTGATGGGCAGTCACATGAAAATGGCAATAAAGGAGAACCGTAAAAGAAGAGATATAATGCATGATGAGCTTATGGATGCGAAACTGGAGGGGCTAAGCTTGAACAGACCCGAGGGAGGCTTGTACCTGTGGTGTAGGCTGCCTGATGTAATGCTGCAGTCAAGGCTTCTTTCGCAATCTGTTGATAATGGGGTTTCATTTGTTCCTGGTAATGTTTTTTTCCGGGAAATGCAACAGGTAACTACATAAGACTGAATTTTACATATCCGGAACCTGAACAGATAAAAGAGGGCGTTAAAAGGCTGGCGATAGCATATAACAATTTGGTGAAAGAGCAAATAAATGATATGGGTGAAATGCAATCTTCTGCATTAGGGATGATTTTGTAATCGGGTTAAGCTTTATAAAGGGTAGCGAATGTAAGCCAGGCCAGAAGTTATCGGTGATGGTGACAACACAGGATACGCAACATAACGAAAAAAGGGGTGTTTTGAATGGTGAAATATGCAGATAGAATGGAAAATGTTAAAGCCTCAGATATCAGAGAGCTGCTAAAAATAACAGACAGACCAGGCATGATTTCATTTGCTGGTGGTCTGCCTGCACCGGAACTGTTTCCGGTCCAGCGTCTGAAGGAAGTTACGATCAGGGTTCTAGAGGAATCAGGTACTAATGCACTGCAATATTCGACTACAGAAGGTTATACACCTTTGAGAGTGAAAATTGCAGAAAGAATGAACAAGAGATATGGAACATACCTGACTGAAAGAAACATCCTAATAATTTGTGGTAGCCAGCAAGGGCTTGATTTTACAGGGAAGATATTTATCAATGATGGTGATGTTGTGCTTTGCGAGAGCCCTACCTACCTTGGGGCAATCAATGCTTTTAATGCATACAGGCCCAATATGCTCGAGGTGCCTACAGATAATGAGGGTATGCTCCTGGAACAGCTCGAACATATCCTGGATACAGTAAAAAATATTAAGCTTGTGTATACAATACCGGATTTTCAGAATCCCAGCGGCAGATCCTGGTCTCTGGAACGTAGGCAGGGTTTTATGAGGCTCATGAAGGGAAGAGATATCCCCATACTTGAGGATTCGCCATATGGTGAACTTCGTTTCGAAGGTGAAATGCTGCCTTCATTGAAATCCTTTGACAAAGATGGCAGCGTTATATATCTTGGTACATTCTCAAAAATATTCTGTCCGGGAATGAGAATTGGTTGGGTTGCTGCTGATGAGAGGATACTTGAAAAATACGTATTAGTAAAACAGGGCGCAGATCTGCATACAGCCGGTATTACCCAACGGAACATTTCCATGTATATGGACACCTATGACTTGGATGATGATATACGAAAAATTAGGTCGGTTTATAAGAAAAGAAGGGATGTTATGCACAATGCCATCTCTGAAAAATTTCCTGAAGGAACTAGATTTACGTACCCAGAGGGAGGCCTTTTCACATGGGTCGAATTGGATGAAGGCATTGATACAAGGGAAATACTTGTGGAGTGTCTGGAACATAATGTCGCTTTTGTCCCTGGTGATTCCTTCTTTCCGAATGGGGGCGGCAAAAATACTATGAGACTCAATTACTCTAATATGACTGAGGACAAAATAGAAGTAGGGGTAAAGCTAATTGCTGAGATAATTAGGAAATACACTTAGGTTAATGCCTTAATATGATACAGATGCTTGATAAAGTGAATTCCGCCAGATAGCGAATTATTGCGGGGTTCATTTTTTATCTATGTCCTCAGAAGACACTGACCTCTATAGGTCGGCGGCGTAATCGAGACGAATTAGTTAACTTCCTCCACCTGACTCCCTGAGCGAAGCGAATTGACTGGCCATCAAAAAACGCAAAAATAATTATAAATATATCGAACAAATGTTTGCAATTTGCTTTCGTATTAGATATAATATTTGAAAATAAGTGATATCGTTCACTCATGAATATTTCCATTGATGCTAGACAACTCATTTGATATCATATTATTTTAAGTAAAATAGGGGCTTGGAATAGATTACAGTATTGCTGTATGTATACAAGGTGCGAATAGCGGATACTGCATCCAGGTTCGAATTATAATAAAAGGATGTTAATAGAAGGTGGATTATGAGCATAGACAGTATTTTCATTAAGGGTGCGAAGGTGCACAATCTGAAAAACATAGATATTACAATCCCAAGGGAGAAGTTTGTAGTAATAACAGGCCTAAGTGGTTCGGGTAAATCTTCTTTGGCCTTTGATACCATATACGCTGAAGGCCAGAGAAGGTATGTCGAATCTCTTTCTGCATATGCCAGGCAATTTCTTGGGCAGATGGAGAAACCTGATGTTGACTATATAGACGGATTGTCTCCGGCAATATCAATAGATCAAAAAACCACCAGCAGAAATCCACGGTCTACAGTAGGCACAGTGACAGAGATATATGACTATCTCAGATTACTATATTCCACTATAGGTATACCCCATTGCCCTATCTGTGGAAAGGTAATAGCTCAGCAGACAGTGGACCAGATGGTAGATGCTGTTAGGGAGCTTCCAGAGGGTACCAAGATACAGCTTCTGGCGCCTGTTGTCAGAGGCAGGAAGGGTGAGTACAACAAGCTAATAGGGAATGCCCGTAAAGACGGATATGTCAGGATAAGAATAGATGGCGAAGTGCGTGATATAAATGAAGAAATTACATTGGATAAAAATAAAAAGCACACTATAGAAATAGTTGTTGACAGGCTTATTATCAAGCCGGACATGGAAAAAAGGCTCACTGATTCTATTGAAACCGTGCTTCACCTTAGCGGAGGCATACTGTTAGTAGATGTACTGGATGGACAAGAGCTGCTCTTCAGCCAAAATTTCGCGTGCAACGACTGTGGTGTAAGTATTGAAGAGTTAGCACCTAGGATGTTTTCCTTTAACAACCCATTTGGAGCATGCCCCACCTGTAGTGGCCTTGGTACGCTAATGGAAATTAACCCCGATTTGGTATTGGCCGACAGAACCAAATCCCTGGAGGAAGGAGCTATAAGAGGGGGAGGATGGAATTTTGCGAATGGCGACAGCTATTCCAGGATGTACCTAAATGCCATTGCAAAGCATTATGGCTTCAAAACATCAACCCCTGTCAACAAGCTGCCTGAGCGTATAATCGATATTATCCTCTATGGTACCAAGGGAGAGAAAATTAAAATTAATTATGAAAAGGATTATGGGAGCGGTACGTTCACAGCGGCATTTGAAGGCGTCATCAGAAGCATGGAGCGAAGATATAAAGAAACCCAGTCCGACGGCATGAAGCGGCACTACGAAGAATTCATGAGCAATAATCCTTGTCCGGAATGTAATGGAGCCAGGCTAAAAAAGGAAAGCCTTGCAGTTACCGTTGGTGGGATCAATATTCATGAACTGACTAGCATGCCTATTGAAGAAATTAATAATTTCTTCGCTAAGCTTACCCTTTCAAGCCGGGATAAGATGATATCCAATCAGATACTGAAGGAGATAAACGCCAGAATAGGCTTTCTTATAGATGTGGGGTTGGATTACCTTACTCTGTCCAGGTCGTCATATACGTTATCAGGAGGGGAAGCTCAGCGTATCAGACTAGCTACCCAGATTGGCTCGGGCCTTATTGGAGTGTTATATATTCTTGATGAGCCAAGTATAGGGCTTCATCAGCGCGATAACGAAAAGCTTATCAGGACATTGAAGAAACTCAGGGATCTGGGAAATACACTGATCGTTGTAGAACATGATGAAGACACCATGTATGCGGCCGACCATATTGTAGATATGGGCCCCGGCCCAGGTATCCACGGCGGATGTGTGGTTGCAGAAGGATCCATCGAAGATATTAAGAAATGCGATGAGTCACAAACAGGACTTTACTTAAGCGGGAAAAAGAGCATAGCTGTTCCGGAAAAGAGGAGAAAGCCTAACGGCAAATGGATTAAGGTGGTGGGAGCTAGGGAAAATAACCTTAAAAATATAGAGGTTGGTATACCATTAGGAGTATTAACTGCAGTTACAGGCGTCTCCGGATCAGGAAAGAGTTCTCTTGTAAATGAAGTAATATACAAAAAGCTGGCAGCTGAGCTAAACCGAGCCAGAACAAGGGCGGGAGACCATGATGCTATCTCGGGTATTGATTATCTTGACAAGGTTATCGATATCAATCAGTCTCCTATCGGTAGAACACCTAGGTCAAACCCGGCGACATACACAGGTGTCTTTGACATGATCAGGACTGTTTTTTCCAATACGACTGAGGCGAAGATGAGAGGCTACAATGCAGGGAGGTTCAGCTTTAATATCAAAGGCGGTCGCTGCGAAGCATGTACCGGAGACGGAATAATAAAAATTGAGATGCACTTTTTGCCAGATGTTTATGTACCATGTGAGGTTTGTAAGGGGAAACGCTACAATAGGGAGACTTTGGAGGTCAGGTACAAGGGGAAGAATATTTCCGATGTATTGGAAATGACTGTTGAGGATGCATTGGAGTATTTTAAGAATATTCCAAGGGTATTAAAGAAGATTTCAACGCTTCATGATGTAGGGCTTGGTTACATTAAGCTTGGCCAGCCTTCGACTACACTGTCCGGTGGAGAAGCCCAAAGGATCAAGCTGGCTACTGAGCTATCCAAGAAGGCAACGGGCAGAACACTGTATATACTAGACGAGCCTACGACAGGATTACATGTGGCAGATGTTCACCGTCTGGTAGATATATTGCAGCGTTTAGTGGATGCCGGTAATTCAGTTATAGTCATCGAGCATAACCTGGATGTAATAAAGACAGCTGATTATATTATAGATTTAGGTCCTGAGGGAGGGAACAAGGGTGGTATGGTTATTGCCCACGGAACGCCGGAGGAAGTGGCGGAAAATGAATTCTCATATACCGGTGTATTCTTAAAAACTGTGTTACGTGGCTTAGATGATTCAGGAGTATGAATTTAATAAAAGCCCGATAGCTCGAGCTTTTATTTAGGATATATAGCATGGAGACTCCGATTCTATACTAACAGATCTGAGTATGTTCCTCCAGCTAACATTTGGTACCTGTGAATCCGCCGACACCACGCGGGCTGACGAACAAAAACAGGAAAACAAGAATAAAGAATAAAATGGCGCAATCATCTCTGAAAAAATCGCCGAGAATACCTCCTCTGTCTGACACTTGAAAACACCTCCTCGTGTTCTTGTGCAATTATGATATGTTTTGACCTATTGCTAGTATAAATATATTCATAAGTCGGCAGATAGGTTACAAAACAAGGTAAAAAAGGTTATAGGTTAGCGTAGACCACTAAAAGAGAATTATGTTATACTATTTCAATAGGATGATTGCGCAGTTCGGACTGCTTTTTATCCTTGTTCCATTTAAGTGTATTATTCAATTTTAATGGAACACTCTGGGGTTTATCTCTCAGAGATTTGTAACAGTTGTAAAGGATGTTTCAACCTAATGGTTGAGAGTAAGTTGTGAAGTGAGGGAAATATATTTATTTGCTATAATGAATAGGTTCAAAGTAAATATTTTAGATATGGGAGAAGTTCCTAACACTACTGGATTTCAACGTGACGGTGATATCTATTACCCCGTTGAAAATAGACAAATTTATATGCGGGTGCGTATTATTATATATGGTATCTGCTACAACAACAAAAGTAAACAGAGTGTTAGGATGAGAGTTATAGCAGCAAGCGTTAACAGAAAGGGTTGCATCAACAGGCCGCAACAGGAAGGGCTACAGCAGCAAGCGTTAACGAATAGACCATAGCAGTAGGCTTGGGTAGCTTGGCGGAAGCACTCGGGTAGAGACAAAGAAGGGAGTTGATTCACAGTGACCATGTGTTCCATTTGCAAGGAAAATTATGCAGTGGTTTTTATAACGAAAATAGTAGAGGGCAAACAAACTCAGGAAGGGCTGTGCTTATCCTGTGCCAAAAAGCAGGGTATCCAACCTATCAACCAACTAATTGAACAAACAGGGATGACCGAAGAGGATATAGACAACCTGAATAAACAAATGAGTGGTCTTTTTGATAATATGGATTTAGGCGTAGATAACATTGACGCAACTCCTATAGAATCGTCAGATGCTGGGAAACCGAATCCGTTTTTCAACTTTCTGAACCGAGCATTTTCGAAAAACGAAGATGGCGGAGAAAACATAGACCCCAAGGAACCATTGGATGATAAGGAAAGCAAGCAAAGCGGCACTCGTACCAAAACTCAGGAGAAAAAGAGCCTTAAGAAAAAGAAGTATCTAGACATATATGGAGCCAACCTAACGGACATGGCAAAGGATGACAAGATTGACCGTGTAATCGGAAGGCAGAGGGAAATAGACAGAGTTGTTCAGATATTGAATAGAAGGACAAAAAACAACCCAGTGCTCATTGGTGAGCCTGGAGTTGGGAAAACAGCGATAGCGGAGGGGCTGGCTGTTAGGATAGCAAAACGCCAGGTTCCTGCGAAATTATTCAATGCAGAGATATATTTGCTCGATATGACTAGCATCGTTGCAGGGACCCAGTTCAGAGGCCAGTTTGAAAGCCGCATGAAGGGTATCTTAGAAGAGGCAAAGTCGTTGGGAAATGTTATCCTCATTATAGATGAGCTGCATAATATTATGGGAGCAGGCGAGGCTGAGGGAGCGATGAATGCTGCCAATATATTAAAGCCTGCGCTGTCGAGGGGCGAGATCCAAATAATCGGCGCTACCACCCTTAATGAATACCGCAAGCATATAGAAAAGGACTCTGCACTAGAGAGAAGATTTCAGCCTGTTTTGGTTGATGAACCCTCTATTGAGGATACTATAGAAATATTAAAGGGCATCCGTGACTATTATGAAAAATACCATAGAGTCAAAATAAGTGACGAAGTCATCAAAGCAGCAGTACGCCTGTCAGATAGATACATCACAGACAGATTCATGCCAGACAAGGCAATAGATGTCATTGACGAAGCGGGCTCCAGGGCCAATCTAAAAAACACCGGACTTGTAGAGCTTGAGGCTTTAAAGGATGAATTAAAGAAGGTACAAGAGGAAAAAGAAAACGCAATTTCAGCCGATTCAATAGAAGATTATCAGAAGGCGGCAGACCTGAAGGTTAGAGAATGTAAGCTGCTGGAGGAAATAAAGAAATTTGAGGATAAAAACAAGGAAGACATACTCACTGTAGAGGATATAGCCTATGTTATAGAGGCCTGGACAAAAATACCCGTACAGAAGCTTACTGAAGTAGAAGCAGAGAAGCTGATGAACCTTGAAGAAAGACTGCATAAGAGGGTTATTGGCCAGCATGAAGCGGTTGTAAGTGTTTCAAAGGCTATTAGGCGAAACCGAGCTGGCTTTAGAAAAAAGAAAAGGCCGTCGTCCTTTGTTTTCGTAGGGCCTACTGGCGTTGGAAAGACAGAATTGGTGAGAGCCCTAGCAATTGAACTTTTTGAGACAGAAGATGCATTAATTAGGCTGGATATGTCGGAATACATGGAAAAACATACAGTGTCAAAGCTAATCGGGTCGCCTCCGGGTTATATAGGATATGATGATGGAGGCCAGTTGACTGAAAAGATTAGGAGAAAGCCCTTTTCAGTCATTCTTCTTGATGAAATAGAGAAGGCTCACCCGGACATTTTCAATATGCTGTTACAGATACTTGAGGATGGGCGTCTGACTGACAGCCATGGCAGAGTGGTGAATTGCGAAAATACAATAATTATTATGACATCAAATGCAGGTACAACACTAAAGGCTAATGGACTTGGCTTTGCCAATGACGGCTACAAGGCACTTGAAAACAGGGTTAGGGATGTATTGAAGGAAACCTTCAGGCCTGAGTTCCTCAACAGACTTGATGAAATAATCGTATTTACCGAGTTGAGCAAGGATGAGCTCAAGCAAATAGTAAATCTAATGTTCAACGAAGTGAGGGCGGAAGCACTTCAAAAGGGCATAGACATAAGCCTCACCGATGCCGCCTGTGAATTCATATTGGAGAAGGGCTATGATGCTAAATATGGAGCCAGGCCTTTGAGGAGAACGATTCAGAAATATATTGAAGATGAATTGACAGAGCAGTTCTTTGTTGGCAAATTGAAACCTGGCTCAGTTATTACAGCAGATGTGGATGATGGGTCTGTGGTTTTAAGGAATTACCATATTGCTAAATGATGATAGTCAATGATAATATTAATACTGGAGTTGTTTTGCCAGACGCTCCAGTTCATGGTCAAAGCTGCAAAAAAACTGCATCATGACTTGCAAGAGACGGCATAATAGATAATATATTGGAGGGACATGATGAAATACGGTTATTTTGATGATGCAAACAGAGAATATGTGATCACCACACCTGAAACACCAAGCCCTTGGATTAACTATTCCGGTAATCAGGAGTTCTTCTCGCTTATTTCCAACACAGCTGGTGGATATTGCTTCTACAAGGATGCAAGACTAAGGCGCCTTATGAGGTACAGATACAATAATGTACCAGTGGATGATGGGGGTAGATACTTTTATATTCGTGATGAAGATGGCGATTTTTGGGCTCCGGGCTGGGCACCAGTCAGAAAAACACTAGACAAATACGAATGCAGACACGGGCTAGGCTATACCAAAATATATGGGGAACGTAATGGAATTGGTGCAGAGGTTCTGTTTTTTGTTCCGCAGAATTTCAATGGTGAGGTACATAAGGTCAGCATAGTGAATAAGAGTGAGAAAGTAAAGAATATCAAGCTATTTTCATTCATTGAGTGGTGCTTGTGGAACGCTTACGATGACATGACCAATTTCCAGAGAAATTTCAACACCGGTGAGGTGGAATTCGAAAACAACACAATCTATCATAAAACAGAATATAGGGAAAGACGTAATCATTACGCTTTCTATTCTTCAAATACTGATGTTTCAGGCTTTGACACCGATAGATATGAATTCGTCGGAAGATATAACAGCTTTAGTGCACCAAAGGCTGTCATCGAAGGCAAATCCATGAATACGTTGACAGATGGTTGGTCGCCAATTGCCTCCCACGGCTTTGATATAACTTTACAGCCAGGAGACAAGAAGGACATCGTGTTTGTGCTGGGATATGTTGAAAACGAAGCTAAAGAAAAATGGCTGGCACCGGGTATTATCAACAAGAGGAACGCCCAAACTATGATTGAGAAATTCTCGACAGTCCAGCAGGTAGAGGACGCATATTCAGAATTAAGGGAATACTGGGATGGCTTGTTGTCCAAGTATTCGGTTAGTAGCGGGGATGAAAAGCTGGACCGTATGGTTAACATATGGAACCAATATCAGTGTATGGTTACATTCAACATGTCAAGAAGCGCATCCTACTTCGAGTCAGGAATCGGACGAGGGATGGGTTTCAGGGATTCCAACCAGGACATTTTGGGCTTTGTGCACCAGATACCTGACAGGGCAAAGGAAAGGCTCCTGGATCTTGCGGCAACACAGCTTGAAAATGGCGGTGCATATCACCAGTACCAGCCACTTACAAAGAAGGGCAATAATGAGATTGGTGGCAATTTCAATGATGACCCGTTGTGGCTCATCCTAGCTGTTGCGGCTTACATAAAGGAAACTGGTGATTTCAGTATACTTAATGAAATGGTGCCATATGACAATGATCCTGAAAAGGCTGCAGACATGTTTGATCATCTGCGCAGATCCTTCTATCATGTAATAAACAACCTGGGACCCCATGGTCTTCCACTTATTGGACGTGCGGATTGGAATGACTGCCTGAACCTGAATTGCTTCTCTACTGAGCCGGATGAATCGTATCAGACCACCACCAGCAAAGACGGCAAAGTAGCAGAATCGGTTTTGATTGCAGGAATGTTTGTATACATTGGCAAGGAGTTTGTGAAGATTTGTGAGAATACAGGGCGAAGCGATGAGGCTAAGGCCGCAAATGAGCATATTGACACAATGAAGGATACCGTTATGAAATATGGTTATGACGGTGAATGGTTCCTGCGGGCATATGATGATTTCGGAAACAAGGTGGGAACTAAGGAAGATAACGAAGGTAAAATATACATCGAAACCCAGGGCTTCTGTTCTATGGCCGGTATCGGACTGGAAAGCGGTGCAGTGGAAAAGGCGCTGGATTCGGCATGGAAACACCTTGATTCAAAGCATGGTATGGTTCTGGTGAATCCTGCCTATTCAACATACCGTTTGGAGCTGGGCGAGATTTCATCATACCCGCCGGGGTACAAGGAGAATGCGGGAATATTCTGCCATAACAATCCCTGGATTATGTGCGCAGAGACAATTTTAGGCAGGGGCGACAAAGCCTTTGAATGCTATTCGAAGATAGCACCTGCTTACAGGGAAGATATAAGCGATCTCCACAGGATGGAGCCGTATGTGTATTCCCAGATGATTGCAGGCAAGGATGCGAAGAGACATGGTGAGGCTAAAAATTCATGGCTCACAGGTACTGCTGCCTGGAATTTTGTGGCTATATCTCAGTTCATACTTGGAATCAAGGCTGATTACTATGGACTTGTAGTGGATCCATGTATACCAAAGGATTGGGACGGCTTCACTGTCACCAGAAGCTTCAGGGACGCCGTGTATGAAATCAATGTAGCTAACCCACAGCATGTAAGCAAGGGTATAAAGAAGCTTACCGTTGATGGAAAGGAATGCAGTGACAATGTGTTACCAATTTTCGAAGATGGCAAGGTCCACAAAGTGGAAGCAGTAATGGGATAATAATAGAAGCACAGGGCACAGGGCGGTGGTCGTAGGTGACCACCGCTTTTTTTTGTGGAGCATAGGGCGTGGGGCGTAGAGCAAGGGTGTGGAGTGTGGGTGTGAAGTGTGGAGCATCGGACAAAGTGAAGCATGGGGTAAAGTGAGGCATGGGGACGTAGCTGGTGTTTAATTTTCTACTCTAATCCTATTGCTTTTATCGTTTGCCCCCAATGCTATGTCCAACGGATGACTTTTTCTCCTATACATCCTATTGTCTTATGGTGTGCCCCCAATGCGATGTCCAGCGGATGACTTTATTTACTATACATACTGTTGTCTTATGGTGTGCCCCCAATGCGATGTCCAGTGGATGACTTT
>CAZEIH010000006.1:64885-78380 GCA_964512095.1 uncultured Oscillospiraceae bacterium | reverse complement strand
ATACATACTGTTGTCTTATGGTGTGCCCCCAATGCGATGTCCAGTGGATGACTTTATCTACTATACACCCTATTGTCTTATGGTGTGCCCCCAATGCGATGTCCAGTGGATGACTTTTTCTACTATACATCCTATTGTCTTATGGTGTGCCCCCAATGCGATGTCCAGCGGATGATTTTATCTACTATACACCCTATTGTCTTATGGTGTGCCCCCAATGCGATGTCCAGCGGATGACTTTTTCTCCTATACAAACTGTTGTCTTATGGTGCCTCCTAATGCTATGTCCAGTGGATGACTTTGCAAGTAATGGGCGCGGAAATGCAAGAAAATCCCAGATGAGTACACATAACCACAAATAAAAGTCAATTATTACTAAAAAAATGAATATTTTAGTGAATTGTTCATGAAACGGCGCCCATTAATTGAAAAGATAGCCATATACTGCAGCAGTTATATATAACATCTCTAAAAAAGTCAATTTGCATCGCTCAGGGAGTCAGGTGGAGACTGAACTCCAACTGATAAATGAAGTTAATCAATTCGTCTTCATTCATTTCTGACATAAAGAGGTCGGCATCTTCTGAAGACATAGATAATAGACTGCTGGCTGAAAAATACTTTCATATGTGGGCCGTGGCGGTACCCATTTCTGCAGTTGAAAAAACTGGCGGATGATGATACAATATTTCTTGTAATCGTAGTTAAATAATTAACAAAACTCACTTCGAACACTTAAACATTCAACTCCATGGATGGCTTTCTAGCGACAGTAGACCGACAGTGGCTAACGACGCGAAGGATTTTCATAATACTCAATAAAAAATAATAATGAAGCAACTAACCGGCATACGTATTTATTAAGGTGCGTAAAGGAGGTTTTTATGAGCATTCAATCCAAAACTTGTACATGTGGGAATGAAACCGAAGAGGAAAAGTACGACAGAATAGCAAAGGTGATTGAGGAGTACAGAGAAAGAGAGGGAAGCCTGATTCAAATACTCCATATGGCTCAGGGAATATATGGCTGCCTTCCTCTTAAGCTTCAGAGGTTTATTGCAGAAAAGTTGGATAAACCACTTTCTGAGGTCAGTGGTGTTGTTTCGTTTTATTCGTTATTCACGACTGTGCCAAGGGGCGAGAACACCATAAGAGTTTGTCTTGGAACTGCATGCTATGTGCGGGGAGGAAAAAAGATAATTGATAAACTAAGGGAAGTATTGGGTGTTGGGGTTGGTGAAACCACCGCCGATGGCAAGTTTACTCTGGAGGTAATGAGATGTATTGGTGCTTGTGGCCTTGCACCTGCAATGACCATAAATGAAAAGGTCTATAAGCAGGTAAATCCTGATAAGCTACCGAGTATTATAGAGCGATATTGAAAAGGAGGAACAGCATGAGAAAGCAAAAGTTTTTTATAAAATGCAAAAGCGACCTTCTTGAGATAAGAAATAACTACTATAAAAGACAGCACGACAAAAGGTATAAGCTATTGATCTGTTCGGGGGCCGGCTGTATTTCTTCTGAAAGCTTGATTGTTAGGGATGCATTAACAGCCTGTCTTGAGGAAAAAGGGCTCACAGATATGGTTGATGTGGTAGAAACGGGCTGTATGGGAACCTGTGATCTAGGCCCTGTGATGCTTATTACTCCGTTACAGGGCGGCTTGCAGGGGGACAGTTCTCACATTTCTACAGCCGAGGTCGGTTTACAGGGCGGCTTACACGGGGACAGTTCTCACATTTCTACAGTTGAGGCCGGTTTACAGGGCGGCTTGCAGGGGGACAGTTCTCACATTTCTACAGCCGAGGCCGGTTTACAGAGCGGCTTGCAGGGGGACGGTTCTCACATTTCTACAGTCGAAGGCAGCGTATTCTACATCAAGCTAAATCCCGGGGATATACCTGAAATAATTGAAGGACATCTGCTGCAGGGAAAGATATTAACCGAAAAAACCTACTATGACAGCAATAAGGACATACATATTCCATTTATCGACGATATCGAATATTTTAAAAATCAGACAAAAATCGCTTTAAGAAACTGTGGTTCAATAACCTTTGCATCATTGGAGGACTACATAGCTCATGATGGATATTTAGCCATAGCTAAAGTCCTCGAGGACTTCACACCCCAAACGGCTACTGAGGAAATAATAGAATCAAGACTTAGAGGCAGGGGTGGTGCCGGCTTTCCAATGGGTATTAAGCTGGAAGCAGGCATGAATGCAAAGGACAAAACAAAATATTTGATATGTAATGCGGATGAAGGCGATCCTGGGGCATTTATGGACAGGAGCATTCTTGAGGGCGATCCCCACAGCATAATAGAAGGAATGATGATCAGCGGTTATATTATTGGAGCACAGAAGGGTTATGTATACGTCAGAGCAGAATACCCCCTCGCTGTCGAGAGGCTTGAAAATGCAATCAGAATTGCACGGGAGGCAGGACTTCTTGGTAGTAATATACTCGGCAAGGGCTTTGATTTTGATATGGAAATCAGGATAGGAGCGGGTGCATTTGTCTGTGGAGAAGAAACAGCGCTAATGGCTTCAATCGAAGGCCATAGGGGTGAGCCAAGGCAAAAACCGCCTTTCCCTTTTCAAAAGGGTTTATTTTGCAAACCGACTATTATTAGCAATGTTGAAACATTTGCAAATATTGCGCCTATCATACTAAAGGGCAGTGAATGGTTTTTGGGTATAGGGACAGAGAAAAGTAGGGGAACCAAAGTATTTGCTCTTGCTGGTGCCATTAACAATACTGGGATTATTGAAGTTCCAATGGGCACAACTCTTGGAGAAATTATTTTTAATATCGGTGGGGGTATAAGAAAAAAGAAGGAATTTAAGGCAGCACAGACAGGAGGACCATCTGGAGGCTGCATTAGAAGTGAGAATCTCAATACTCCCATGGACTATGATTCACTGACAAAGCTTGGAGCTATCATGGGCTCAGGAGGCCTTATTGTTATGGATGAGGATACCTGTATGGTGGATATGGCCAGGTATTTCATGGAGTTCATACAGGAAGAATCCTGTGGCAAATGTGTCCCATGTAGGCTAGGAACCAAGCGGATGCTGGAGATACTTGAAAGGATTACCAGAGGGCAGGGCGAGGAAGGCGACATAGAAAGGCTGGAGGAGCTTGGAGAAATGATAAAGCAGACTGCTGTTTGTGGCCTTGGACAGACTGCCCCCAACCCAGTTCTAAGCATGATAAATAACTTTAGGGAGGAATATGAGGAGCATATCAAATACAAATACTGCACAGCAGGCGTATGCGCGGATATGTTTATTTCACCCTGTCAGAATGCCTGTCCAGCAGGGGTAAATGTACCTGGCTATGTTGCGTTGGTAGCGGCAGGTAGGCTAAGGGATGCATATAACCTCATAAGGAAGGAAAATCCTTTCCCGGCTGTATGCGGTAGGGTATGCACTCATGAATGCGAAAGTAAATGCAGGAGAGCCCAGTTAGATGAACCCATTGCTATAGCAGATTTAAAGAGATATGTGGCTGATTATGTTCTAAAGCATGAGGAGCCGTATATGGATCTTGTTTTTCCCAAGAAGGGAAGAAATGTTGGTATCATAGGAGCTGGTCCATCAGGCCTAACCTGCGGGTATTACTTAGCAAGGTTGGGCTACGATGTGGATGTTTACGAGTCTCAGCCAGTTGCGGGAGGAATTCTTGCATTTGGTATTCCTGAGTATAGACTGCCGTCGGATGTGTTGCAGCATGAGATAAAGCAGATAGAACAGGTGGGAGTCAATATACACCTAGACACTGAGGTCGGCTCGGACATTACCTTCTCTCAGTTGAAAGATAAACATGACGCAATATATATTGCTACTGGCACACAATTTTCTAACAAGATAAATATTCCAGGAGAGGATTTACAAGGGGTATACCACGGTTTGGATTTTCTAAGGGATGTTAACCTGGGAAATGAAACTAATATCAGCGGCAGAGTAGCAGTTATTGGCGGTGGAAATACTGCCATTGATGCAGCAAGGACTGCTTTAAGGCTCGGAGCGGGAAAGGTAACAGTGCTGTATAGACGGCTTATTGATGATATGCCTGCGGATGCCAGAGAGGTAAGGGATGCCGTTGAAGAGGGTATCAGCATTATTCCCCTGGTGGCACCGGTAAAATTTATTAGCAGGGACAGGGTCAGTGGGATAGAGTGTGTGCGGATGGAGTTGGGAGGGTTTGATTCAAGCGGAAGAAGAAAGCCTAAACCGATTGAAGGCACAGAGTTTATTATAGAGGTTGATTATGTTATTCCTGCAGTTAGTCAGTATTCTGACCTTCCATTCATAAATAGAGATGAGGTTGAGGTAACTAAATGGGGTACATTTGTTACGGACCGCGATACTCTGATGACAAAAATGAAAGGCGTGTTTGCAGGAGGCGACGTAGCCCGTGGCTCGGACACTGTTATTAGAGCAATTGCCGATGGAAAGACTGCTGCAAAAGCTATAGACAAATATCTAGGTGGAAAGGGCGAGCTTAATACTGGTGAGGAAATAGATATACCTAGGGCGGTAGATGAAAAAGAGGTGATAGAGCATGAGAGATTTCCTATGAAATACTTGCCGTCTAAGGAGCGAAGGCATAATTTTGAAGAAGTTGCGGTGGGTTTCCATAAGCTAAATGCCATAGCTGAGGCTATGAGATGTCTGAGATGCGACAGGAGGTGCGGAGATGATTAGTCTCACAATCAATGATAAAAGGGTGACTGCCTTAGCGGGCGACACCATAATGGAAGCGGCTAGAAGGAATAATATCATTATTCCAAGTCTTTGTTATCTCAACGGCGTTCACCAGGTTGGTTCTTGCCGGATATGTGTTGTAGAGGTAGAAGGGGCAAAAACACTGCAGGCATCTTGTATTGTGCCAGTTCGAGAAGGGATGGTGGTGAGTACCAATACCAGAAAGGTGAAAAGGGCTAGAAAGTTGCTTTATGAGCTAATGCTGTCTGATCACCCTAAGGAATGTCTCAGCTGTACCAGAAACCAGAATTGTGAATTCCAGAAGCTTGGTGAAATGATAGGTGTGGACACTCCAAGGTTTGAGGGCGAGAAGTCAAAAGCATGTGTGGATGATGAATCACCCTCTATATTGAGAGAGCTGTCCAAATGTATTCTCTGCAGAAGGTGCGTTACTGTATGCAATGAGATACAGGGAGTGGGTGTTCTAAATGTCCAGAACAGAGGCTTCAAAACTGTTATCGGACCTGCTGAAGGGCTTGCTCTAAACACAGTTAATTGTACATATTGCGGACAATGTACTACGGTTTGCCCAGTTGGAGCGTTGCAGGAGAAGGATTCAACAAAGGCAGTATGGGATGCATTGTATAATGAGGAGAAGCGTGTAGTTGTTCAAACTGCTCCTGCAGTTCGTGCTGCTCTTGGTGAGGAATTTGGATATGAGTGCGGCACACTGGTGACTGGAAAAATGGCCGCCGCGCTGAAGGAACTGGGGTTTGATGATGTGTTTGACACTAATTTTGCAGCTGATCTGACAATAATTGAAGAGGGTAGTGAGTTGTTGGGACGGCTTGCAGTAGCATTGGAAGACAAGGGGGCGGATGCCCAAGGTTCAGCATCGGATGCCCAAGGTTCAGCATCGGATGCCCAAGGTTTAGCGTCGGATGCTCAAGGTTTAGCGGCGGATGCCCAAGGTTCAGCGTCGGATGCCCAAGGTTCAGCGTCGGATGCCCAAGGTTTAGCGTCGGATGCCCAAGGTTCAGCGTCGGATGCTCAAGGTTTAGCGGCGAAGGCCGAAAGTACGGTGCTGCCTATGATCACCAGCTGCAGCCCAGGTTGGATAAAGTATGTTGAGCACACCTGGCCTGATGAGTTGGATCATCTTTCTAGCTGTAAATCTCCCCACATGATGCTTGGCGCTCTGGTGAAGTCCTACTATGCTCAAAAAATAGGAGTGGCTCCCAAAGATATATTTGTTGTGTCAGTAATGCCTTGTACAGCTAAGAAGTATGAGATAACCAGACCGGAAATGGTAAATGACGGATATCCCAATGTTGATGCAGTACTAACCACAAGAGAGTTGGCGAGAATGATAAAGGAAGCCGGTATCAATTTTGAGAGCCTAGAAGATCATAGATTTGATAGTCCCCTTGGGTCATCCTCTGGCGCTGCAGACATATTTGGTTCGACAGGCGGTGTCATGGAAGCTGCACTGAGAACTGTATATGAGCTGGTGACAGGGGAGGAACTGCCCTTTGATGGTCTGCATGTCACACCAATAATAGGTCTAGATCAAGTAAAGACAGCAGAAATATTTATACATAATGCCCTGCCTAAATATAAGCATCTAGAGGGTGTAACAGTAAGGGTGGCAGTTACAAGCGGCCTTAGCGGAGCTGCTAAGCTGATGAGTGAGGTAGCAGCAGGCACATCACCATACCATTTTATCGAGGTTATGGGTTGTCCCGGCGGGTGTATAAGTGGCGGAGGCCAGCCCAGGCCTGTGGACGACAGCGTCAGGGGGAAACGCCTTGAAGCAATATATAAGGAAGACGAGGAGAAGGAATTGAGAAAGTCCCACGAAAACATGGATGTAAATAGATTGTATAAGGAATTCCTTGGGGAGCCATTGAGTCATAAATCACACGACCTGCTTCATACCAATTATGTGAAGCGAGGAATATTCAATCAATTTATTTAGAATACTGAGTTCACACGAATACAATGGTGTAAAGCTCCTTAGGATTATATTAAGTCTACCAAACCTTGCAGCATATATTTTTATCTATGTCTTCAGAAGATGCTGGCCTCTATAGGTCGCCGATAAATGAAGACGAATTAGTTAACTTCCTTGGTCAGGTGGTGTTCAGTCTCCATCTGACTCCCTGAGCGAAGTGAATTTACTGAGGTTATAATTGATGTGAGCATAGATGTGTGTGGAGAAAGCAAATGTGCCTTTGATATGTCGGGTGCAACAGTTGACCTGACACTGTCGGGAGGAAGTATATTGAAAAGCGGACAACTTTGCAGATGCCGTGAACACTTTCTATACTGGTTATCTTCAGCGGCAAAGCGATTGGGTATATCAGCTGGTGTAGGTAATAATCAGTTTGCACCCAACAAGGAGATTACACGTCAGGAAATGTTCACCCTGATGTATAATACCCTAAAGGCCCTTGATCAGCTTCCCCAGGGCAGCTCTGGTAAAACACTTTCTAGCTTTACTGATGCTGAAGAGATTACTGAATGGGCAAAGGAAGCAATGGCATACCTGGTTGAAACCGGTATAGTACAAGGAACGGGCGAATTGCTAACACCATTGAAAACAACCACACGGGCGGAAATGGGGCAGGTCTTGAATAATCTGCTAGAAACGTAATATTGGGGCACCATCTAACGCAATTGCAAATGGGAGGAATTGACTATGGTTAGAAGTTATGATATTCTTGAGTATATTTATTAATTTAGAAAAAGAGGAGATATTTTATGAAAAAGCTATTAGTTTGTATTGTTGCTGTGGTCATGCTGATTACTGCGATGGCAGGAACAGCCTTCGCTGCTGAGACGGAAATAAACGAGGTTCCTGATATCAAGATAATTATGGGTGGTTCACGAACATCATACAAAAATGTTACGATTAACATTAAAGGCAGTAATTTACTTCCGCTAAGAGAGATGCTTGTAAATCTTGGAGTTCCTAATGATGACGATCATATTATCTACGATGGTAAGGAAAAAAGCGTTACTGTTATTATGGGTGATACAACGCTATTGCTGTACATAGGGAAAAATGAAGCATATGTAGATGGTAAGCCAATAGCACTTAATGCACCGCCTGTATTGTACAACAACTCAACATACATACCCCTTAGGTTTGTAGCTGAAGCTTTGGGAAAAGAAGTTGTATGGGACGGAGCTTCTCGGACAGTACTCATCTCTGACAAAGAACAATTTGCAGCCACAAAGCAGCTACTGGAGAAAAACAAAGAAGCAACTGCTAAATTTGACAAATACAAGATGGATATGGATATTAGCGCCACAGCCGGTGATGCTACAGTGAAAGTTACATTTAATATTAAAGCTGCAACCGCTTTGGATATGGCGAACAAAAAGATGTACATGAGTATGGTCATGGACATGCTGGGGATGGAAATATCGACAGACATGTACTATTCTGATAATACATCCTATACATCAGGTATTTTGACAGAAGGCTGGCAAAAACAGACATTTACCGAGAAAGAATACGAAATTCTGTTTGAAACTCAGTCGAATACAGCCTTAGTTGATGCTACAGATTCATTATGTGCAGGACTATCCCAAATGAAAAGTGAAAATGAAAATGAGATAGTATTAGGCGGCGATGTTTATATTGCTGATCTATATGCTAGCGCTCTTGCTCAGCAGGGCGGATTATTAGGTTCTACACAACAGGATATACCGAAATTTGATACTTTTAAGGTGAAAATGACTATTGATAAAGAAACAAACCTAATGAAAAATCTTACAATGGATGTTACTGCGGAACAAGATGTAGATGGCGAAAATATTACCATTGATTTAAAAATGTATGTTGTGTTTAAAGAATACGGTGGAGATTTTGAAATAGTTGTACCTGAAGATGTAATTAAAAATGCAGTTGATGTTTCTGAAGTAGGAGGTTCAACAGCCGTATTTTAAGAGTCAGAAATAAGTATTAGTCCACGGTATCATATGGACAATTTACGAAATGCAAGGGTGGGAACTATTGGTTCCCACCCTTTATCAATGTATTCAGAAGACACTGACCTCTATAGGTCGACGATACAACGAACCAGCCAGCTCAAATTGCCAGGTCGCTTGTATCGAGGGGGAACTGGAGTCTCTCAAACCCAGAGATGTCGAACTGGGCGCTTTATAGAGGGATTGTGTCTTTTGTTATATCGAATGTGTTTCTTAATGTGGTATAATGTTATGGTATTCCTATGTCGAAGAAGGTATGTCCCCTTTTGAAGCTTGGAAAAGACATTCCGGCAGTGCCCCAGATAGTAGCAATTCGTCGGGAACAAGAACTGTAGATATGTGAAAGGGTAAGTTTATGAAATTAAGTGAAATAGTAAAGATACTTGAAGCTGAGATGTTGACAGACGGCCAGATGGATATGGAGATTCAATCTGCCTGCGGTTCAGACCTAATGAGCGATGTCATGGCCTTTGTTAAAGAAAATGTATTATTGCTAACAGGTCTGGCAACACCACAGGTCATAAGAACAGCAGAGATGATGGATATACGGGCCGTCGTATTTGTCAGGGGCAAGAACCCAGGACAGAATGTTCTGGATCTGGCAGATGAGAAAGGGATTTCAGTTCTACGGACCTGTGATCCGATGTATATCGCCTGTGGCAAATTATACAGTGCAGGGATTACCGGAAAGGGTGTTTGGTAATTGGAAGAGGGTCTAATGAAACTTCACTATGAAATTCCTGCAGATGACCTTGCATTTGCGGGCGAAGCTTCCAGCAATGTGAAAAAGGTATTGGTCCAGTTAGGAATAAATCCTGTACAAATAAAAAAAGCTGCTGTATCCATGTACGAGGCTGAAATAAACGCTGTCATTCATGGACATGGAGGAGTGGCCAATATTACCATTGGCGACGGCAAGGTTGTTATTTCTATAGAGGATAACGGTCCCGGTATACCGGATTTGGAGCTGGCAATGCAGGAGGGCTGGTCCACAGCCTCGGATGCAGTGAGAGAGATGGGCTTTGGTGCCGGTATGGGATTACCAAATATTAAACGGTACGCAGATAAACTGGATATCGAAACAGAGGCAGGAAAGGGAACAAGGGTGGTAATAACGGTTATGTTTACTAATACATGACCGTTCCAGACAAATGTGTTCAAGTCAGTTTTTCTTTAGTACGGGGTTACTTGGGATTTCCGACTAACTGATGAAGAGGTGGAATAATGGAAAGATACTTTCATTCTGTTACACTTGATGAAGAAAAGTGCATGGGCTGTACTAATTGCATAAAGAGATGTCCCACAGAAGCCATTAGAGTACGAAATGGTAAGGCTCGCATCATAAATGAAAGGTGTATCGACTGCGGAGAGTGTATAAGAATATGTCCCTATCATGCTAAAAAGGCCATCACAGACGACATATCATGCATTGAAAAATTTAAATACAAAATTGCTATACCTGCCCCCACAATTTATGGGCAGTTTAAGCCTGAGTATAGTAGAAATAGGATTTTAAGCACATTTAAGTCCATAGGCTTCGATGATGTATATGAGGTGGCTAGAGCTGCGGAATATGTTACAGATGCCTCCAGAAAGCTAATCTCAGATAAAAACACGAAAAAACCTCTTATTTCATCTGCCTGTCCGGCTTTGGTCAGGCTTATACAGGTCAGATTCCCAAACCTAATAGACCACTTAGTAAAGCTGGAATCTCCAATGGAGGTAGCCGCTAAAATAGTAAAAAGGAAAGCCGTTGAACAAAAGGGATTAAACCCTTCAGATGTTGGCGTCTTTTTTATAACACCCTGTGCGGCTAAAGCCACCAGCGTTAAAGCTCCATATGAAAGTAAAAAATCTTCAGTTGACGGAGTTATATCTATTAGTGATATTTACATTAAACTAATTGCCAATATAGACAAGACTAAGGAAATAGATGGGATTACAAAGGCTGGTTTTGAGGGAATTAGATGGGCAAATTCCGGTGGTGAGGGACTAGCAGTAGGAACTGATAGGTTCCTTGCTGTTGACGGTATACACAATGTAATTTCGATTCTGGAGGAAGTGGAAAACGACAAAATTGATGGCGTTGACTTTATTGAAGCACTGGCTTGTACCGGTGGCTGTTTGGGTGGTCCCTTGGCTGTCGAAAATCTGTATGTTGCAAAGACAAGAATAAAAAAGCATGTTGATGATGCTAAGGCTGTAAAGGATGACAAGCATCCTCTAGAAACCTATGATGAGAACATGGTATGGACAGAGGATATTGCGTATGTGCCCGTACTCAAGCTGGATAGTGATATAGGAAAGGCAATGAGAATGCTTGAGAACCTTGAGAAAATTAACAAGGGTTTACCGGGGCTTGATTGTGGTGCATGTGGAGCTCCAAGCTGCCGTTCTCTTGCCGAGGATATAGTAAGGGGTATGGCAGTAGAGACAGATTGTATATTCAAGCTTAGAGAAAAGCTCAGAGACCTGGCTTCCCAGATGAAGGAGCTTGAGGATAGGAGCTAAATAAGTAGCTAGAGCCGGAGCAGCAGCCGGACAAGAGCGAGTATATGAGTTAGAGCCGGAGCAGCAGCCGGACAAGAGTAAGTATACGAGCTAAAGCCGGAGCAGCAGCCGGACAAGAATATGTTATCAAACATATTGACAGTAATAAGCCTGACATGAACAAAGGGGGACTGGAAAATGAATGTATCGGAATTTGCTGAGAAGCTAGGAGGCAAAATTCTCACAGGGGAAAGCGGCGGAGAAAAACAGGTAAAAGGAATCTATTGTGGTGATTTGCTTAGCTGGGTAATGTCACATGCGCCAAAGGACTCAGCGTGGATAACAGTTCACACTCATACGAATATAGTCGCAGTGGCAGCTCTTACAGAACTGTCCTGCATTATCATACCAGAAGGAATTACCCCGGATGAAGTAGCAGTAAAAAAGGCGGCAGAAGAAGGTGTACCGGTTATAAGCACAGGACTTGACGCCTATGAAATATGCTGTATTGCCCATACCAATGGGATATAGTATTGATTTTACAGAAGTGGAGCAGCATTAATTTATGAAATATGCAGTGGATCTTCACATACATTCGGCGGTTTCGCCCTGTGCTGATAAAGATATGACTCCCAATAACATTGTCAATATGGCTTTGCTCAAGGGGCTTGATGCTATTGCTGTCACAGATCACAATACAGGTGCCAACCTAAAGGCAGTATATACGTGTGCAAAAAAGGCAGGATTAGTATTCATACCGGGCATGGAGGTGGAATCATCGGAAGAGGTTCACATGGTGTGTTTGCTACCTGATTTGGAGAGGGCACAGGAGCTACACGATATAGTACAGAGAGCTTTACCTGATATTATGAACCGTCCCGATATTTTTGGCAGTCAGCTTATAATGGATGATAATGATGAAATCATTGGCGAAGAGCCAAGAATGCTTCTTACAGCTACTAGCTTGAGTGTTGATGACATATGCGTAATAATCCGTAAGCTTGGTGGTGCTGTTATACCTGCTCATGTTGACAGGGCCTCCTATAGTATTATATCGAATCTGGGATTCATACCCGAAGAGCTTGGATTTAAATATATAGAGCTCTCAAAGGAGTGCGACAAATATGGGTTCAGATACTCAAGACCTGAGTTGGATAGATATAACACGATAAAGTCATCCGACGCTCATTATCTAGGCGATATACTGGAAAGGCCTAACATACTTAGGTTGGAGAGATTAAGCGCTGAAGCAGTTATACATTTACTTGCATAATGTATACAAAACTCTTTAATAAATTTGTGCATTATTAGTTGAATTGCTTGTACATATTTGCTATAATAATAGAGATTTTGTTAAATACTTAACAACCTATTATTAAATATAATATATGACTGGGGGGCTTGAAAAATGAGCAGTAATAGCTGCTGCTGCGGTTGCGTAGATGAAAACGCACGCAAATTGCAGGAAATCATTGATAAACACAAGGGTGCAAAGGGCGCGTTGATACCCGTTCTACACGAGGCTCAGGATGTTTATGGATATCTTCCAATGAGTGTTCAGAAAAAAATATCTGAGGGTCTTGGAGTTTCACTATCGGAAATATATGGGGTGGTAACTTTCTATACCCAGTTTTCCCTCAAGCCCAAGGGTAAGTTCAGAATAAGCACCTGTATGGGAACAGCCTGCTACGTTAAGGGCTCAAATCTCATACTGGAAAAGCTTCAGGAAAAGCTAGGAATACACGTTGGCGATTGTACAGAAGATGGAAAGTTCTCTCTGGAGGCCTGCCGTTGTATTGGAGCTTGTGGACTTGCTCCGGTCATTATGGTTAATGATGATGTATATGGAAGACTTTCTGCCGACGATATAGAGAAGATACTTGACAAATACAAGGATGATGTTTAAAGGAACGTTACCAGGGACTGAGCGGAGGGAGCCCGGTTGAGAGAAATTGCGCTGCACATTCTGGATATAATGCAAAATTCAACAGCAGCACAAGCCGATATGATTAGGGTGTCGCTGACAGCAAGCCAAGGGTTAGGCAAGCCCGTGGCAGACCTAGGGACAGTCACGGCTTCGGTAGACTCGGTCACGGAAGACCCAGGGGCAGTCACAGCCACGGAAGACTCGGCCACGGAAGACCCAGGGACAGTCACAGCCACGGAAAACTCGGCCACGGAAGACCTAGGGACAGTCACAGCCACGGAAGACTCGGTCACGGAAGACCCAGGGGCAGTCACAGCCACGGAAGACTCGGCCACGGAAGACCCAGGGACAGTCACAGCCAC
>CAZEIH010000006.1:52038-64785 GCA_964512095.1 uncultured Oscillospiraceae bacterium | reverse complement strand
CACAGCCACGGAAGACTCGGCCACGGAAGACCCAGGGACAGTCACAGCCACGGAAGACTCGGCCACGGAAAACTCGGCCACGGAAGACCTAGGGACAGTCACAGCCACGGAAGACTCGGCCACGGAAGACATGGCTACGGGAATACCTACTAAAGATAAGGCAACGGTAGACCCGACGACAGGTAAGCCCGCAATAGGACTGGCAACAGGTAAAGCTTCGGACATGCTTGTTGTAACCATTGAAGATAACGGCTGGGGGATGGACAAAGAATTACTGGCCAGTGTAACAGATCCCTTCTCAACAACCAGAAAGACCAGAAGGGTGGGCCTAGGTATTCCGCTGATGAAGGCATCCTGTGGTAGATCAGGAGGCAGCTTCGAAATAGTGTCCCAAAAGGGCGTTGGAACTACGATTACCGCAGTGTATGACATAAACAATATCGACAGGCCAGTGCTTGGAGATTTGGCAGGAGTCATCACAGATATGGCGGCATCGTGGCCGAAAGTCGATATACGGTTTGAGGTCAACTGTGGCCCAAAGCAGTTTGAATTTAGTTCTTGCGAGGCTGCACTGATGCTTGGGGAAGTTCCTCTATCTGAGTTCTCGGTAGTAAAATGGTTGAAAGAATATATCAGTGAAGGAATAAATGAAATTCTTGGAGGTGTTTTAAGTGAAATCATTAGCTGAACTTGAAGCGATAAGAAAAGACACACTGGATCAGATAAAAATGAGAAAAAACGAGCACGGTGTACGCATAGTTGTTGGTATGGCAACCTGTGGAATAGCAGCCGGTGCTAGACCGGTAATGAATGCATTTGTTGAGGAGCTAGGAAAGAGGAAGCTCAACGATGTTTCTGTTACAATGACAGGTTGTATCGGTGTGTGCAGACTTGAGCCTATTGTTGAAGTATTTAGTGCAGACGGCTCAAAGGTAACCTATGTGAAAATGGATGCTGAAAAAGCAGCCAGAGTAATTGCTGAGCACATTGTCAACGGAAGAGTATGTCAGGATCTTACAATCGGCGCTGCAGAAGCGGCTGATAAATAATTTATTTTTAATACACAGCAGAATTGCAGGGAGGGAGCAAAATGGAATTTTACAGAGCTCATGTGCTGGTTTGTGGGGGTACGGGATGTACTTCTTCAAATTCTGAAAAGATCAGACAAGAGTTTACGGCCCAATTAAATAAAAACAAGCTGGACAAAGAAGTAAAAATGGTTGTTACAGGTTGCTTTGGCCTTTGTGCCCAAGGACCGATAGTTATTGTCTATCCTGAGGGTTCAATGTACACCATGGTAAGGGTAGAGGATGTTCAGGAGATAGTTGAGGAGCATCTAATGAAGGGAAGACTTGTCAAAAGGCTCATGGCTGGCGACAAGGATGCCGAGGATCCATCAAAATCACTGGAGAACGTAGACTTCTTCAAACGTCAGGTCAGAATAGCACTAAGAAATTGTGGTGTCATCAATCCTGAACAAATTGACGAATATATTGCTTATGACGGTTATAAGGCATTGGCAAAGGCTTTGACAGAGATGAAGCCCGAGGATGTCATCGCCGAGATCAAGAAGTCAGGCTTGAGAGGCAGAGGCGGCGCAGGTTTCCCCACAGGCCTCAAATGGGAATTGACATCTAAGGCCAAGGGCGAGCAGAAATACGTGGCATGTAATGCTGATGAGGGCGACCCTGGAGCATTCATGGACAGAAGTATACTAGAGGGTGATCCTCACAGTATCATAGAGGCCATGATAATTGCTGGCTATGCAGTAGGAGCAAATCAGGGTTTCATCTATGTAAGGGCTGAGTATCCTATAGCTGTTAAGAGACTTGAGATAGCTATTAATCAGGCTAAGGAATATGGACTGCTGGGCAATAACATTTTCGGAACCGATTTTAGTTTTAATCTGGAATTGAGACTTGGTGCCGGAGCCTTTGTATGTGGCGAAGAAACAGCATTGATCACATCTATTGAAGGCCACAGAGGCGAACCCAAACCGAAGCCACCATTCCCTGCGGTTAGCGGTATTTGGCAGAAACCGACTCTTCTTAACAACGTTGAGACCTACGCCAATATTCCAATAATCATGGTTAAGGGAGCCGATTGGTTTACTTCCATCGGAACAGAGAAAAGCAAGGGCACAAAGGTTTTTGCAGTTGGTGGAAAGATAAATAACACGGGCCTTGTTGAAGTACCGATAGGTACTTCATTGAGAGAGGTTATATACGATATAGGCGGCGGTATCCCCAATGGTAAGAAGTTCAAGGCAGCCCAGACGGGTGGACCTTCTGGCGGATGCATTCCTGCAAGCCATATCGATACTCCTATAGATTACGAGACCTTGAGAGGGCTTGGCTCTATGATGGGCTCAGGCGGACTCATTGTTATGGATGAAGACAACTGCATGGTTGATATTGCAAAATTCTTCCTTGAGTTCACAGTTGAAGAATCCTGTGGTAAATGTCCTCCATGCCGTATCGGCACCAAGAGGTTGCTAGAGATACTTGAAAGGATTACGGGCGGCAAGGGTGAAATGGAAGACATAGACAAGCTGGAAGTGTTGTCGAAGAATATTATTTCCTCTGCACTTTGTGGCTTGGGACAGTCGGCACCACAGCCGGTACTCAGCACTCTGAAATATTTCAAAGATGAATATATAGCCCATGTTAGGGACAAGAAATGTCCAGCTGGAGTATGTAAGTCAATGATGAGCTATGTTATAGCTGCAGACCACTGTAAGAGCTGCGGTATATGCGCAAGGAACTGTCCGGTAAATGCTATTAGCGGTGAGAAAAAGGTTCCTTATGTAATAGATCAAGAGAAATGTATCAAGTGTGGCGTCTGTATGACAAAATGCCCGTTTAAGGCAATATTCAAGAATGCGTGACGAGGAAAGGAGAGTGTTAAGAGATGGAAATGGTAAATATTACGATAGATACGCGAAAAATTCAGGTACCTAAGGACTATACCGTTCTTGAGGCTGCCAGATCTGCAAATATCGATATCCCGACGCTTTGCTTTCTGAAGGATATCAATGAGATAGGCGCATGTAGAATGTGTGTTGTCGAGATTAAGGGCGCAAGGAGCCTGCAGGCAGCATGTGTATACCCTGTATCCGAAGGTCTGGAAATATTCACCCAGACACCCAAGGTAAGAGAATCCAGAAAGGTGACGCTGGAGCTGATCCTTTCAAACCATGACAAAAAGTGCCTAACCTGTGTGAGAAGCAGAAACTGTGAGCTGCAAAAGCTTTCGGAAGATCTCAATATAAAAGACATTAGATTCGAAGGTGAGATGTCCTCATATACTATAGATGATCTTTCGCCTTCAATAGTCAGAGATCCCAACAAATGCGTACTTTGCAGACGTTGTGTCAACATGTGCAAGAATATTCAGAAGGTTGCGGTCATTGACACTAATGAAAGAGGTTTTAAGACTATAGTAGGATCTGCATTTAATATGCCGCTGAACGAAGTGCCATGTATCAATTGTGGACAGTGCATAACTGTATGTCCTGTTGGAGCATTAAGAGAAAAAGATGATACAGATTTAGTGTGGGATGCACTTGCAAATGATGACTTGCATGTTGTTGTTCAGACTGCTCCCGCAGTAAGAGTTGCTCTTGGTGAAGAATTCGGTATGCCAATAGGATCCAGGTGCACAAGCAATATGATCGCATCCCTCAGGCGTCTTGGCTTTGAGAAGGTGTTTGATACAAATACTGCAGCTGACCTTACTATCATGGAAGAAGTTACCGAGTTGGTTGAGAGGATAAAAAATGGCGGAAAATTGCCTGTTATAACATCCTGTAGCCCTGGCTGGGTCAAATTCTGCGAGCACAATTATCCTGAATTCCTTGATAATCTTTCAAGCTGTAAATCACCTCACGAAATGTTTGGTGCGGTGTTGAAATCATATTATGCTGAGAAAATGGGCATTGATCCAGCTAAGGTATTTGTTGTATCGATTATGCCTTGTACAGCAAAGAAATTCGAAGCAAAGCGTCCTGAACTCTCATCCACAGGCTATCCTGATGTTGATGTTGTTCTTACCACAAGAGAGCTTGCTAGGATGATTAGAGAAGCAGGAATCGACTTTGATGAGCTGCCGGAGAGACATTTTGACGATCCAATGGGCGAAGCATCTGGCGCAGGCGTTATATTCGGTGCTACAGGCGGTGTTATGGAAGCAGCTCTGAGATATCTGGTAGAGCTGCTGGAAGGCAAGCCGCTGGAACATCTGGAGTTTGAAGCTGTCAGAGGCGTTGACGGTGTCAAGGAAGCGACTCTTGAAATCGCTGGCATGACTATTAGGGCTGCAGTTGCCCACGGTACAGGAAATGCAAGAAAGCTCCTGGAAAAAATGAAGAGCGGAGAGGCACAGTATCACTTCGTAGAAGTAATGGCTTGCCCAGGCGGCTGTGTAACCGGTGGTGGACAACCTATTCAGCCTTCACAGGTTAGAAGCTGGATCGACCTGCGTACTGAAAGAGCTAAGGCTATATATGAAGAGGACGAAAGCTTAGCGATGAGAAAGTCACAGGATAATCCCTTCATAAAGAAGCTGTATGAGGAATTTTTTGAGAAGCCCGGAAGCCACAAGGCTCACGAATTGCTCCATACACACTATGCGGCAAGAGAAAACTACCCCAACGAAGTGTAAAACGTAGTTATTGTAATGCTGTGAGGCTGTAGCAGTTAATACTGTTACAGCCTCTTTTACAAATATGTAACTTTTTTTTAATATGTAATAATTTGAAAATGATATAAAACGACATTATAATATATAGGTGTACGTAAGATTGAGCTTGTAAGTAATTAATTTATTCGGTGGTTAAGTCAAGTATTAAGGACACCGATATATCTTCGGGGGAATGACAAATGGCCAAGAACAAAACCATACTTATATGGATTGGTATATTAATTTTAGTTGGAATAATACTTATTATGGTTGCATGTGAGACGGGTGTATTAACGCCCCAGCAACCTGTGGAAAATATTCCAGGGGATACTGCTGGTCAAAATGATTCTGGGGTTAATCCAGTTGATAATCCACAAGGTGTTACGGAGCCAGCATTACCACAGCAGGAACCGGTTGATGAAGCACCAAAGACATTAACTGTTGGGAAGCCATATTCAAAAAAGCTGGTTGAGGAGGGTTCAACAAATATACTTATTATTGGTGAAGACAAGGTAAGTAGTCTATATGATACCATAGGAATTGCCAGTATAGATAAAAAGACCAAAAATGTAAAGCTGATAATGATACCAAGGGATACATATATAGAATACAACGAAGATATCATAAATGCTCTGGACAAGGCAAAACTGTTGCATTCACCAGGAGTCCTAAAAATTAACTATACACATCATGTAGGCACTAAAATCAATTACGAGGGCAGATTTGATTCAGGCTCAATGAGCTTTCTAACTGATGTTGTTGAAGAAAAATTCAATGTCGAAATTCAAGATTATGTAAAGATTAACACAAGGGGTTTTATCGAGCTCATCGATCATCTTGGCGGCGTTAGTATTTATGTGCCGTATAATATGGATTACGAAGATTCAACACAGGATCTCTATATACACATTCCTAAGGGTACGCAGAAACTGGATGGCTACAATGCCGAAGGCTTTGTCCGATTCAGGCAGGGCTACAAGGAAGACGGCTCGTTTTTTGAAGTAGGAGATACCGGCAGGAAAAATAACCAAATTAATTTTCTCAAGCAGCTTATAAAGCAAAAGGGAACAGTAAAAAATGTCGGGAAAATACCGGGGATAATCAAAGTCCTTGGAAGAAATGTCAAGCACAGCATTGGTGTGGGAGACGTTCTGTCAACCTATATGTCCATGGCAACAGACATAATAAAAGATGAATACGAGATAACATCTGAAAATCTGAGCAGCGAAAAAATGATAAGAATCGACGGCTCCTCCTACCTTGTCCTGGAGTAAGTCAAGGGTAGAATTAGGGAGAAGTTAGGGGGGACGGTTCTCACATTTTACTCATGCTTATGCACGAGCATGGAATAAACAAGTGGGGACGGTCCTCACATTTCACTCAGGTTTATGCGGTAGTATGGAATAAACAAGTGGGGACGGTCCTCACATTATTTATGGCAAGATGCCTGGTGCATTTTAGAAATACGAAAATTGTTATTTATTTAACAAGACATTACTCGAAATTTTGCAGTATAATATAATGAAATCCTTAGTTGCGCTAGTATATAAAGAGTGGGGTTATGGCATATAATTAGGATTACGGTTCACGGTTAATAGCTAAGGTTAAGGCAAAAACTAAGGTTAAGGCAAAAGCAAAAGCTAGTTTACGGCAATTAACAATTAACAATTAGCAGAGGGCCGAACGTTAATAGTTTCGCAAATGGTGAAAATTGTTTTATCTATGTCTTCAGAAGACGCTAACCTCTAGAGGTTGGCGATGAATGAAGACAAATTAATTAACTTCCTTGGTAAGGTGGAGTTCAGTCTCCACCCGACTCCCTGAGCGAAGCGAATTGACTACTACAGGAGGAATCATCATGATAAATATCCACAATTTATCAAAAAGCTATAATAAGGGTGCTGTCAAAGCAGTTGACAGTCTGAACCTAAAAGTCAATAAAGGCGAGATATTTGGATTTCTTGGGCCAAATGGAGCAGGCAAGACTACTACTATAAAGATGATAATTGGTTTATTGAATCCAGACAGTGGAACTATACTGGTCGACGGTACAGATATCGCTAGAGAGCCGCTGGAGGCAAAGAAGAAGTTGGGATATGTACCGGACAATCCAAACCTCTATGATCGGCTTTCAGGCATGGAGTATCTTAATTTTATGGCAGATGTGTTTCGAGTTTCACCAGATATGCGCAAGGAGAGAATAGAACACTATCTGGATATGTTCAACCTAGTCGATGCTGCAGGTGATTTGATAAAAAGCTACTCCCACGGTATGAAACAAAAAATTGCCTTGACTGGTGCTTTAATTCATAATCCCAAGCTGTGGATACTTGACGAACCCATGGTAGGCCTTGACCCTAAGTCCGCTCATCTCCTAAAAAACCAAATGAGGGAGCATTGCGACAAGGGCAACACAGTGTTTTTTTCCACCCATGTGTTGGAAGTGGCTGAAAAATTGTGCGACAGGGTTGGAATAATACATAATGGCAGATTGATAGCAATCGGGACTGTCAATGAGCTAAAGCATGGTGATAAAAAGGATTCTCTCGAAAATATTTTCCTGGAGTTGACCGAGCAATGAAACAAACTAAACAAATGAAACCATTCTTAGCATTTGTAAAAATGCAAATGAATATCAATTATGGTATCTCAGCGCTGAAATATCGGTTCACTAGGGAAAAGAAGAAATTATGGGAGCCGATTTTGATTGGTGGGATTCTAGTTATTACTTTCATTTCTCTGATGGCACTATACATAGGGCTTTTATTAACTATATTTGCAGCAGGGGCTATCGTAGGCCAGCCGGAAATGGTTCTGGCAATTTCATTTGTGATTGCTCAAATTATGATAATGTTTTTCGGGCTATTCTACATAATGGGCACATTTTATTTCTCAAGTGACATTGAAACATTCATCCCAATGCCGCTCGAGCCTTATGAGGTGATTGGAGGCAAATTTGCAGTTATCATGGTAAATGAATACTTGACCTCGTTGCCGATTTTACTGCCTGCCATTATTATTTATGGTGCAGGGACAGCTCAGGGAATATTATACTGGCTAAAGAGTCTGATACTCTTGATTGTTGTTCCGGCTATGCCTCTTGCGATATCGGCAGTTATAATAATGCTCTTGATGAGAGTTGTTAATTTTAGGCGTTATAAAGATTTGTTTGCCATCGTCGGAGGAATAATCGCTATAGTTATCGGAATGGGATCCAGTATGTTTTTTCAAAGGATACCTGAAAATGCAGAGGATATACTAGGCTTCTTTAAAAGCCAGACTGGTCTTGTTGATATGATTGGCAGCAAGTTCCCGCCAAGTATATGGGCCACCAGGGGGCTGGCTGATGCAGGTGTTGTTGGAATGGGATACTTTTTGCTTTATATCGGGGTCTGTTTTGCTTTGATGCTGCTTTTGCTTTGGATATCAAACCATGTGTTTTATAAAGCCATGCTTGCAGGACAGGAGGTTAACAGAAAGAGTAATAAAATTACAAGTAGTCTGCTTACCAAACAGCTGGAAAAGACCAGCAGCCCAATCATAGCCATAGCCAAACGCGAATGGAAGCTGTTGATGAGGACCCCGCTGTATGTCCTTAATGGTTTTGTTGGCACCATAATGGGCCCTATTCTTATGGTTTCTGTGATTGTGTTTCAGGGTAGCAATCAAGAATTAGCAGAATTGATAAATTCAGTAAGAGATCCTGAGATAATTCCATTTGCGGCACTGGTATGCCTTGGCTTGATGTTGTTAACGGCATGTATGAACATCGTGCCATCTACATCGCTGTCAAGAGAAGGCCAGACCATCTGGATAGCAAAAATGTTGCCGGTATCAGCAAAACAGCAGGTGACGGCTAAGCTTTTAGTTAGCTATTTTATCTCAGTTATAGGCGTCCTGATTACAAGCGTCATTATGATCGTATTACTGAAAATCCCTATCCTTTGGACAATCGGTGTTACAGTCATAGGATTGGTTGGAATTGTGCCTATGGTTTCGATGAGTATGATTATAGATGTGTTTCACCCCAAACTTGTGTGGAGCAGTGAGCAGGAGGCTATGAAGCAGAATATGAACAGCGGTATAGGGATGCTACTATCGATGCTTGTTTTGGCAATCCTTGGTACTCTGGCTGCCGTTATGGTAATAGCCGGGATATCAAGCCAGCTTGTGCTGGTGGCAATCGGCTTGGTTGGCGCTATCCTCGGAGCCCTGTCGATACTGGCCCTCTTTGCCATTGCGGAGAAAAAGTACCGTGAAATCGAGGCATAGCAAGTGGAAAAGGGGACAGATATCTTGTATCAATTGAAGCATGGAAATACTAAAAAATGTACTGAGACATAGATAAAGCCTGAACACGGCTCATAAAGGAATCAGAAACATATTTATTGAATACTATAAGAGATAATTACTGTTTAGAAGGACTACTAACCTAATAATATAACTATATGTGGAGGTATCGATAATGTCGAAGCAAATATGGAAGCCGTCAACATTGCTTAATCCTGTACCTATTGTGATGGTGACAAGTGCAGATGCTGAAGGAAATCCGAACATCATTACAGTGGGATGGGCTGGGACGATAAATTCTGAACCACCCATGTTGTCTATATCCGTGAGAAAAGAAAGATATTCTCATAAACTTATCAAGGATAGAGGGCAGTTTGCTGTAAATCTAGCGACACAGAAAACAGTTTATGCAACTGACTTATGCGGCGTTAAATCAGGCAGGGACACTGATAAGTTTAAATTGACAGGCTTAACTCCAGAAAAAGCATCAGTAATCGATGTACCAATAATAAAGGAGAGTCCAGTAGCACTAGAGTGCGTCGTGAAAAATGTGCTGGAACTTGGAAGCCATGATATGTTCATAGCGGAGATTGTAGCAGTTCAAGCGGAGGATTCGCTACTTGATGAGAAGGGCAAGCTAGTACTTGAAAAAGCGGATCTTATTTGCTACTCCCATGGCAAGTATTGGTCATTGGGCAAGGAGCTGGGTTTCTTTGGCTACTCGGTAGCAAAGAAAAAGAATATTGTGAGATAATATATTTTGAGCCATGCTGTTTTTTGAGAAATTTTGAAATTTGAGTTGTGAAATAATTTGGATCAGGACGTATTTGACGTGTATATTATGTAGCGTTAAGACGTCCTTTTTTATTGCCAGATATGTTCCCAAAGCATAAAAACAAGCATAAAATAACATCTATTTCTAGATATTTACACTCCGCAACAGTTTATGTATAATTATGTAATAGCAGGGGCTATTTATGGATTGTTGATTTACTGGAGAGCGCAGTATTATTAGGTAGTGGGAGCCCTACGAGGATCGGAGAGGAATCGTTTATTAAAATCGAAGATTGAATATATATTGCAGTTGGTAGTGCAGTTTATTGCGTTGGATTACCAGATTTATCATTGAAGTGGGTAACTCAAGGAGACTATAGCTGCTGTAGAATTATTTCGAGATAAACTTTTGGATTGTGAGGTAGAAATGCAAAATTACTTAAGTGAAATAGAAGAAAGAATGGATTTGCTGAATGACGAGACACTTATTAAAATTGTTACAGTAGATTATGAGGAATATGAGCCTAAAGCCATCGACATTGCGAAAAGTATTTTGCAAAAAAGAGGCATTGATTATGATAGTGTTTTTAATGAACCCAAACCCAAAGATGATTCTGGCATTCAAGTCAACGAGGATAGCTCAAGTATTCCAGTATATAATGAATTGTATAGCAGTTCAGGTGGGTATGAAAGTATATATGAATATCGAGATAAGATTCTGGAAAATAGACAAAAAAAAAGTTCAGTGAGGCCGTGGGTAAGATTATTTGCAAGGAGTATAGATATATTTATATGGGGATTTTTGATAAGAGAGCTTCTTAAGCTGATTTCTATTAGCACCTATGAGGACTTGTTATCCATAGCAAATGGTTATGTCATAAATGCAGTAATTTATGCGCTATGGATATTTGTTGAAGGCTTTGCCATATCAAAGTTTGGATATACTTTTGGTAAGTGGTTACTAAATATTCATGTTGGAAATTGTGATAGGACAAGACTAAATACTAAAACATCTTTGAAGCGTGTACTTGGTGTTTGGATTTATGGCGAAGGATTAGGAATTCCAGTTTTATCGTTTGTGACATACATAATGTCATACTTCTACTTAAAAAACAATAAGATAACAAAATGGGACAAGAAATTAAGTGTTGAAGTTAAACATACCCGGGTCGGTTTGATAAGATGTTTGATTGCAATTGTTATACTGATTGCTCCCATAATACAGATTATTGTAATGCGTTACATCGAAATATCGGCTTAAAGATGACTTTACGAAGAGAATAAAAAAGGGTTAATATGTAGAAATATACAAAAACCTCACTGAATAACTAATCCAGTGAGGCTGTTTGTTCTTTTTAGTTATAAATTACTGAGATAGCTTTAGCATTTTAAAGCAATTTTTATTTGGTTGCCAAAACCTTCTTAAGCTTTGCAAACCTGGGCAAGCCATTTTCCAGCGGAGGAGTTGAAGCTCCCTGAATCAGTGGCAGAGCATAGTCGATGAATTCCTGCTTCAGACCGTTGCCTGCTTCGTTTATCCATTCGCGGGGGATCTTTTTCTCTGCGTTGGCAACCTCAGTGAGGTTGATTAGCTTGACATTGCATTTGTATTCAGGTCCTGCGGCTCTTTCAAATGCCACCATGTAATCAGTCTTTCCCTCAACTGCAAACCTGACTGCCATCTGGCCTGCCATGTAAGCTTCGTTGACATCAGTTAGTGAACCTAAATGTGCAGCACATCTCTGAAGTAGACTGAATTCGATTCCTCGAACCTTTGCACCGGTTTTTTCCTGCAGAATGTTTGCAAGGGTAGATGCAAGACCGCCCAACTGAGCATGTCCAAAAGCATCCTTATTCTTTGCAAGATCTGAACCGTATTCTGAAATGTATGTGCCATCCTTATCCCTGATACCTTCGGAAACAGCGATAATGACATTGTTATTTTTCTTATACACATCCATTGTCTCAGCAACGAATTTATCCATATCGAATGGGATTTCTGGCAAATAGATTAGGTCAGGGCCAAAGCCAGCATAGGCAGCCAAGGCGGCGGAGGCAGTAAGCCATCCAGCATTCCTTCCCATAATTTCAAGGACAGTGATCATTCCTTTGTCATAAACTCTGGCGTCGTGGTAAACTTCCATAGTGGAAGTAGCGATGTATTTCGCTGCGCTAGCATAGCCTGGGCAATGGTCAGTTCCCCACAGATCGTTATCGATAGTCTTCGGCACGCCCATGACTCTGCATTCATAGCCTGACTTCTGCATGAATTTGCTTATTTTGTTGCAGGTATCCATTGAGTCATTTCCGCCATTATAGAAGAAATACCTGATATCATACTTCTTGAAAACTTCCAGCAGTCTCTTGTAATCTGTATCATCATCTTCTGCATTTTTTAGCTTATAACGAACAGAACCCAGAGCAGAGGAAGGAGTGGTCTTCAAAAGATCCAGTTCATGCTGGTCTTCCTTGCTCATATCATAGAATTTTTCTTCGAGGATACCTCTAATACCATGTGCTGCGCCATATACAGCTGTAATGGCTCCCTGTTTCAATGCTTCCTGAAAAACGCCTGCAGCACTAGCGTTAATAACCGAAGTCGGTCCGCCTGATTGGCCAAAAATTGCTGCTCCTTTTAGATCGCTCATAATTATACCTCCTGATAGAAATCAAAGTAAAATATAACACAAGATGTGGCAAATTGCAATTAAAGATGAGTAATTTCTTAACTTACTGCTAGCTAGTATTAGGGAGAATAGTTAATTAGCCGTTATTTGGGTAAAATAAACTTGATTTATGAATGAAATCTGATAAAATTAATATGATAAATTTGTAACGAGACGGATAGTGTATCTTCCGCCTCATTGGAACGCAACAAAGCTAAGGTAAATTGATGCGTTGTGACATTACATATTCTATCGTTAAGTATGCAATATTATATTATATAGAAAAAGGAGTTGTTTTTATGCCATTGGTTACATCAACTGAAATGTTCAAGAAGGC
>CAZEIH010000006.1:49909-51938 GCA_964512095.1 uncultured Oscillospiraceae bacterium | reverse complement strand
AAAAAGGAGTTGTTTTTATGCCATTGGTTACATCAACTGAAATGTTCAAGAAGGCTTATGAAGGCGGATACGCTATTGGCGCTTTCAATGTGAACAACATGGAAATCGTGCAGGGAATCACAGAAGCCGCAAAGGAAGTCAATGCTCCTCTGATTTTGCAAGTATCCTCTGGAGCTAGAAAATATGCCAATCACACATACCTTATGAAATTGGTCGAAGCAGCCGTTGCTGAAACAGGGCTACCGATTTGTCTGCATCTTGATCACGGTGATACCTTCGAACTGTGCAAATCTTGTATTGATGGTGGTTTTACGTCAGTTATGATCGACGGTTCACATCATTCATTTGAAGAAAACATCAAGCTGACCAAGCAGGTCGTTGAATATGCCCATGCTCACGGCGTAGTGGTAGAAGGCGAACTCGGCAGACTTGCCGGTATTGAGGATGACGTTAATGTATCGGCTGCGGACGCATCGTATACAAGGCCTGAGGAAGTTGAAGAATTCGTCAGCAAGACCGGCGTTGACTCACTGGCCATCGCTATAGGCACAAGCCATGGCGCATTCAAATTTAAAGGCGAAGCAATGCTTAGATTCGACATACTGGATGAAGTTTCAAAAAGATTGCCGGGATTCCCGATAGTTCTTCACGGTGCTTCCTCAGTAATACCTGAATTGGTTGAGAAGATTAATAAAAACGGCGGAGATATGCCAGGTGCAAAGGGCGTTCCGGAAGAAATGCTTAGACAGGCAGCAAGATCTGCAGTCTGCAAAATCAACATAGACTCCGACCTGAGGCTTGCTATGACTGCAACCATCAGAGAATACTTCGTACAGCATCCTGAGCACTTCGATCCCAGACAGTACCTTGGACCTGCTAGACAGGCCATCAAGGAGCTTGTAACGAACAAGATCGTCAATGTTCTTGGCTGCGACGGCAAGGCCTAAGCGAGATACTGGGATGTGTCTAATATTTCAATGTAAAGCTTAGAGACAGACCATATGTAGTTCTTTACTAGTCAGAATATAGTCCGGCATCCTAAACAGATGCCGGATTATTTGTTTATGTCTTCAGAATACGTTGACCTCTTCCCCTATTTTCTCATCTTATTCCAGTTGCCTATGTAGCTAGTTCTACTTTATGTATATGAGATATTCGTTTCAATCAGCGACACAATCTGCGTGTCGAGTTGCGTTCAACTTTCTGTGTATATGAGATGTGCCCGTCCACCATGAGTTTGATAGCTCTGCTGATATCAGTTCTACGTTCTGTGCATATAAGGTGTGCCCCTGCTTAAATATAGAGAGAGGCCTATTCCCATGCTTCTGTATAAACTCATCCTATTTGTCAATAATACGAGATGACAATTAAACTTTTTTTATGAGGGGTGTTAAACTTTTGTGTGTAAAAATAGGAATACCTAGAAGCCTGTTCTACTATAAATTCATATCCTTTTGGGAGAAGTTTTTCAGTGAATTAGGAGCTGAAGTCATAGTTTCCGAACAAACCAATAAACGTATTTTGGACGATGGAGTTAAGGCCTGCGTTGATGAAGCATGCCTGCCAATAAAGCTATTTTACGGGCATGTGATTAACCTAAAGGGTAAGGTGGACTATATCTTGGTGCCCAGGTTCACAAGCATATCAAAAAATGAATATATATGTCCTGAATTTGGTGGACTGCCTGATATGATACGACATACGCTAAAGGACCTACCAGTATTGATAGATACCGAGGTTAATATGAGGAGCTCCAAAAAGGGAGGACTAGTAGCAGCAGTGCAAGCTGGAGCTATGTTGGGAGTTGATAGGCGGAAGGCGGTAAAGGCGTATTGGAGGGCACTAGAATATCAGCAGAACGAGAACTGCTCTTTTTTATATAGGAGTTCAGAAGGTGAGAACTGTCCCCAAAGGAGTCCTCAACGGATTGAGGTGGTTGGTCATCCGGAAGGTGAGAACTGTCCCCAAAGGAATTCCCAGCGGATTGCAACGGTTGGTCATCCGGAAGGTGAGAACTGTCCCCAAAGGA
>CAZEIH010000006.1:0-49809 GCA_964512095.1 uncultured Oscillospiraceae bacterium | reverse complement strand
CCCGGCGGATTGAGGTGGTTGGTCATCCGGAAGGTGAGAACTGTCCCCAAAGGAATTCCCAAAGGAATTCCCAACGGATTGGGGTGATTGGGCACTCGTATAATATATACGATAGGTATATTAGCATGGATCTGCTGGGGAAGCTGGAGAAGTATGGGGCTCAGGTTAGGACCATGGAGATGATTGAGGAGAGTGAAATCAATGCGCAGGCGGGGAAGCTGGACAAGCCGATGTTTTGGAACTATGGCAGGAAGGCATACGGAGCCGCTCTATATATGGCTGAAGTAGGCATGGTGGATGGGTTTATATGTGTTACGAGCTTTGGCTGTGGCATAGATTCATTTGTGAATGATCTTATAGAACGAAACATCAGAAGGAAGTACAGCCTGCCATTTATTACAATATCAATAGATGAGCATTCAGGCGAAGCAGGCTTCAATACAAGGCTGGAGGCCTTCGTCGATATGCTGCAATGGAGAAGTCAGAATGAAAATTACATTTCCGCATCTGGGTAATACATATATATGTGTCAAATCAATATTGGATGATCTGGGTATAGATTATGTCATCCCGCCCTTCAACAACAAAAAGGCTCTAGAGCTGGGAACTAGACATGTGCCTGAAATGGTTTGCCTTCCTTTAAAAATTAACATCGGAAACTACCTACAGGCGTATGAAATGGGTGCTGATACAATTCTGATGGCAGGGGGCTGTGGACCTTGCCGCTTCGGGTACTACTCTCAGCTGCATAAGGAAATACTACAGGGTGCAGGCTATGATATGGAGATAATCACCCTTGAGGCAACCCGTGGAGTTAAAGACCTTTATAAAAGGGTTCGCAGAATAGTGCCCGGCACTGCCGATTTGATTAGGCTCCCTAGAATCCTTTGGAGAGCAGTAAAAATAGCAAAGTATACTGATGAAATTGAAATGCTGTCCTTTAGGATAAGAGCCCGGGAAATAGAGCAAGGTAGCACTGACAGAGTATACAGAGGCTTCAGAGAGAAGGCCCTTGTTACAAAAGGTACAAAAGGTATAATGGGGCTTTTGAAGAAAACGGAATTTGAATTGCGCTCCATCAAACTCAGAACAGACGAAAGTCCCCTAAAGGTTGGTATTGTTGGAGAAATATATACAGGCATTGAGCATTTCGCCAGCTTTGAGATACAACAAAGGCTTGGCAGACTTGGTGTGGAGGTAGACAGGAAAGTCACTGTAAGCAATTGGATAATTGAGCACATGATAAAAAAAGGCCTGCATCTGCCCAGAGACATGCGGTATGCAAAAGAGGCAAAGCCTTGGTTGGGTGCAATGATAGGAGGTCATGCTCAGGAGACTGTTGGACATACGGCAATGTATGCACAATATGGTTATGATGGGGTCATACAGATATTCCCATTATCATGTATGCCTGAAATTGTTGCTGAAAGTCTTCTGCCGTCAGTAGAAAATGATATGGGAATACCTGTGTTATCGCTTATCATTGATGAAATGACAGGGGAAGCCGGGTATATGACCAGAGTAGAGGCTTTTGTAGATATGTTGGAAAAAAGAAGGGAGAGTGAGAAGTACGAAGGTGGAGGGGAATTATCTTGGAATTGATGTAGGATCTGTCAGTACTAATGTTGTGATTATAGACCGGGAGGGGCATATAAGTGCACAGCTATACAGACGTACTAGCGGTAGGCCAATCCAGTCTATGCTTGAAGGAATGAGGGAAATAGCTGAGAAATGCAGTTATACAGCGATTTCTGGTGTGGGTGTCACCGGAAGCGGTCGTGAGCTAGCAGGGGTAATAATTGGGGCGGATATTATTAAAAATGAGATAACAACTCATGCAGTAGCAGCCCAGGCAATAGTGCCCGGAGTCAGAACAATACTCGAAATAGGTGGACAGGATTCTAAAATAATAGTTCTTAGAGACGGTATAGTCAAGGACTTTGCAATGAATACGGTATGTGCAGCCGGAACAGGTTCGTTTTTAGACAGGCAAGCGGCAAGGCTGGGAGTACCTATTGAGGAGTTTGGTGATATGGCGCTCAGGTCAGTTGCACCAGTCAGGATAGCAGGCAGGTGTGCTGTTTTTGCCGAGTCGGACATGATACATAAGCAACAGTCAGGCCACACCAATGAAGACATTGTTAACGGTCTGTGTGAAGCCCTTGTTAGGAATTATCTCAACAACCTGGCAAAGGGTAAAGAAATCTGTGAACCTGTAGTTTTTCAGGGCGGTGTTGCTGCCAATAAGGGAATTGCGGCTGCCTTTGAAAGGGAGTTAGGGGTCAGGGTAATAATTCCTGAGGAATACTCTGTGATGGGGGCCTTTGGAGCAGCATTATTTGCAAGACAAAAAGCAATGACAGAAAGGAATTCGGCAACCAAATTCAACGGTTTTGGGGCAATGAAGCGGGATTATACAACAAAAAGCTTTGAATGTAATGGTTGCGCAGGTATGTGCGAAATAGTGGAGCTGATGATGGACGGTGTGGTTAAGGCAAGATGGGGAGATCGCTGCGGAAAGTGGTCGTCATCAGTTCATTATGAACAACGTACGATATCATGACATGCCAGTCATTCAATTCGCTTCGCTGAGGGAGTCAGGCGGAGACGGTTTAGAACACCGAGAATGGCTATTGAGCCGTGATAGACGGAGAAATGGCGTATTAAGATAAGATGTTTGCTGAAAACGTGACTTTTATATAGTTGGAGGGAACTTTTAGCCGATATGCTCGTCTAAGTATATAATGGATTCGGATTTAAAAGGTATTATATTCAATACGTTTTATTAACCGTTCAATAATTATTGGAGGTGTAACCATGACACAGATATTTTCGACAAAAAACAAGATAATGATGGTAGCACTAGTACTTGTCGCAGCGGCACTATTTGTTTCGGTGTTAGGCATTTTTGTAAATGCACCGACACAGGCTGCTGAAGAAGGAGCAGAAAAGAGAACCATCAATGTAACAGGTCAGTCTAAGGTAAGTGCTTCTCCGGATTTTGCTACTATAACTCTTGGAGTTGTTTCTCAAGACAAGGATGCAAAAGTAGCCCAAAAGGCCAACGCTACATCAATGGACAAGGTAATTGCTTCAATAAAAGCACTGGGTATTAGTGAAGATGATATCAAGACAGTGAATTATTCTATTAGCCCAAGATATGATTACAACAAGGAAACCGGTATAAGTAATATAGTAGGATACACTGTCAACAATAATGTAAGTGTTACAGTGAGAGATTTAGACAAGACTGGTAGTGTCATTGATGCAGCCGCTGACAGCGGTGTAAACACAAGTAGCAGCATCAGTTTTGGAATTAGCAATTATGAGGATTATTACAATGCTGCACTGAAGAATGCAGTACTGGCAGCAAAGAAAAAGGCAAATACTATAGCTGGAGCACTGGAAGTAACCTTGAAAGCACCGATATCAGTCAATGAAGGTGGTGGGTATAGTCCTCTCAGCAACTTCGCTGTTTATGATATGAAGGCAGCGGAGGGGTTCAATGCTACAACGCCAATCCAGGCTGGAACAATGGAAATTTCAGCGAATGTAAGTATAGTATACGAGTATTAAGAAAATAGCACACTAAGCTTATGGTGTGTAGTGCACTGGTTCACTGGAATGAATTATACAGCATATATTAGTTACAAAAGAAAAATCCGCCCCCAGGGAGCGGGTTTTTCTTTTGTAATAATTGAGACTTTCATAAAAGCATCACTAAGTAGAAGTATGACTCATGAACCCAATGAATAATGTTGAACAATGGGGGATACCGATTGAAAAAGCTGTCAGTGGCGAGTACAATCTCCCAGTCAGGATGCATGGGCGACCAGTCGACGTTGTTCAAACTCCCGTTTAGGCGTGGCGCACGGAGTGTAGCGTATGGCGAATTCATTTCGCCCGTAGCGAGGGGGTATGGGGGTCTGGCCCCATTGAAAATTGAATAAACCAGTTCTATTGCAGTATCTTTGGAAATACTATATAATGGAGTAGTGAAATACTTTTAGTATTTTGCTAAGTGAGTGAAACCTACTTATTATTAATTGAATAGTTCTATTTTGCGCTTA
Organism: uncultured Oscillospiraceae bacterium; assembly: GCA_964512095.1. Lineage (GTDB taxonomy): Bacteria > Bacillota > Clostridia > Acetivibrionales > DTU013 > DTU013. The sequence continues at coordinate 45,739 of CAZEIH010000006.1, read as the reverse complement.
ATCAATAGAGCGGGGGAACCAATTATCGGCCCTACGTCACCGTATAGGTGGCTCAAGTATGGTCGATGGGCGTGAAGGCATAATCTCAAGCCTTTTAACGGGGTGAATCCAGCCATATCAAACAGGCTGGTAGGGTCAACTCTATCCGATCCGAATCCGACAGCTAACCTCGTAAGCGTTGGAGGAGAAGATGATGAACTTGTTTATAGCCACTCCAGTGGCGTAAGCTGCAGAGCTTCTCTGTAGCTTTTGTCATTTTCTCAGGTTTCATTTCCAGTAGCCGGGTAATCTATCATAATATTTTGCTAGGCTAGCCAAAACGATTGGAGCTTAAGGTCACTTTTTGCCGATTTGAAGCTTCTAATCAGCCACATAGGTCTGTTGCTGTAAATATTCTGATGTTTTCAGCAATGGCCATTCAACGACCTCTGGTATATGTAAGGCAATATGCAAAATTATGCAGACTAAAGCCAGTATAAAGTATTGCCTGTAGTGCCAAATAATCCAAATCGTGAGATGCGGGAGTACATTCGAATGGATTCATAGTGGGGTCTGATTGCAAAGCATTTTGCTTTGCGAACCAAAAATTTTTTAATACTAGGAGGTTTATTGATGATACGGGTATGTCTTATCGGTCTAGGCAAAACAGGCAGCGAGGTAGCTAAGGTTTTGCTTGAGAAGGAGAATTTCAAGTTGATTGCAGGAGTATGCAGTCCAGGAAGTCCCAAGGAGGGCAAGGATTTAGGAGAGATAATTGGCTGCAGGGATACGGGTATTATGGTTTATGGCTCTGACAAGCTAGAGGAAATGGTATTCAAGACTAAACCGGACATAGCTATTGATTTCTCAAATCATGAAGCCACAATGAAAAATGCGGTCATATTATCCAAGCTAAGGGTTAATATGGTGATCGCAACAACTGGCTTCTCTAAAATATCATTGAAAAAGCTGTTTCTTCTAACGAAAAAATTCCACAACGGCATCGTTTACGCCCCAAACATTACTCTGGGAGTCAATGTAATGATGCTTCTAACCAATATAGCGTCAAGCATATTGAACAACTACGATTTTCAGATAAGTGAGGAACATCATAACAAGAAAAAGGATATTCCTTCAGGTACAGCACTAAAAATTGCCGGGGAAATTGAAAAAGCACTAATGTTATCAGGCACCGATGTAGATTCAGGCAGTATACCCATAAATGCTGTGCGGGCCGGAGGTATCGTAGGAAAGCATGAGGTGGATATTGCAGGAGAGGAGGATATGATTAGCATATCCCATCAGTCATTTTCGAGAAAGGCTTTTGCATCAGGGGCTATGCGTGCTTCAAGGTTTGTATATAGAAAGTCAGGTTTCTATGAAATGTCAGATGTACTGAACCTTAACAGTGTACTTTTAAAATATATAGAAAATGAGAAGAAACGTCAGGTGGGAAAGTCTTACAACAGCAGAAGCTCAAAGGACGAGCAGCCTGAAACCTTTACGAGCTGAAATGCCCCTATTATCTATGTCTTCACAAGACGCTGACATCTACGAATTAATTATCTTCCTTGGTCAGGTGGGGTTCAGTCTCCACCTGACTCCCTGAGCGAGGCGAATTGACTATGCCTTGCTTTTAGCGCGTTGGATCAAGAAGGATATAAGCCGCACAAACAGCTTACCCATATTATATAGCAGCAGGATGACTTCAATAACTACCAGCAAAGCTACAATCAGGAATATATCCTTGTTTTCGTTAATTTTTTTCTGTATTTTTGTTTTTGTGTCCTCTACAGGTACAATCTCACTTTCAGGGAATAGACTTATGTTCACTTCGGTACCATCATCCAGAACATAAATTGCATTGCCTGCAGGAATCGTCTTTTTCAACGGTGGAGTGATAGTTGCTGTTGCTTCAAACTCACTTATATAGCTTTCACCTATAGGGTGGATATACATTACCTCGCTCTGACTAACGAGCTTGACCTGGTGTCCTTCAAATTCCACAGTCTTTATAACTTCGTTTTTACTTACCAGAGTACTCTTCCAGAAATTATTAAATCCATAATCAAAAAGAGCCTCTGTATCAGTATACATAGCCTGTTCCGGAGCATCGAGTACAATGCTGATAAGATTGAGATTCTTGCGGTTTGCGGTGCTTACCACTGACTGCTGATCCTTGTTGTTGTAGCCGATTTTCCCACCAAGTAAACCGTCGTACGACCAGAACATCTGGTATGAGCTGGTAAGTATTTTTGGATTGTTGGAGGAATCATACCACAGCTTAACCTTTGTAGAATATATGTTGTTGAACTGGGGATTTTTAATGGCATACTTAATCAAGAGCGAAAGATCCTTTGCAGTCGTATACTGTGACTCATCATATAGCCCAGTAGGGTTTGAAAAATTTGTTTCGGTCATTCCCAGCTTTTCGGCGGTTTCATTCATCATATCAACAAATTTTTCAATATCACCAGAGGAAACGTTTTCAGCAACTGCAACTGCGGCATCATTAGCAGATGTAAGCATAATTGCATGTAACAGGTCGTTCATCAGGTACTTTGCTCCAACCTCAAGATTAAGGGCCGAACCTTCTGTATCCACAGAATCAGAGCTTACCGTAACATAGGAGGATAGGCTGGCGTTTTCCACAGCTACTAAAACAGTCATAAGCTTATTTGCTGCAGAGATATGAAGTGGTGCTTCACTGTTTTTATAATACATAACTTGACCGGTATCAGCCTCAACAAGGATGGCTGAGGGTGCACTGATTTCCGGAGCGGGTATTCTTAAAGACGCTCCATAACCCTGATTGTCTACGGCTCCCTCGGGAACCGCAAGACAATAGACAGGAGTAATTGCTATAATAAAAATTATTGCTAAGAAAATCAGTAACCCTTTTGTTCTCATTCAATCCTCCGGAGTGATATAGGGCCATATTTATATGCAGGTAGTCACCTGTAAATGTGTTACTTATTCAGCCCATTTTACGAGTCTAAGCTCAAATTTGTCTGTAAGCAGCGGGTGAGAGGGCAATACTCTAAATTGGTAACCGTACTCTCCGCTGTTTGCAAGCACAAGCTCTGCAGCATATCTATAATTGCCCCCACCGTTTTCTTCCATTACTTGCGTGGACAATTGCTTACCGTTTTTGATTTCACCGTTATCGCCGATGCAACCGTAGTAAAGCTCTACAGTAAGATCCTCGGGTTTCAGTGGGCCAAGATGAACCATGGCATCCAGTGTAATTTCTGTACCCGGGGCTGACTGAAGATCGCAGCCTGCAGTAACTGGCATCACGCCTTCGCCACCTGCTCCGCACCTGCTTGCAGTTCGGCAGCCTGCTCCTTTGACAGATACAGCGTGCCAGTTGTCGTATACGTGCTTCTTCCAATGTGCAAGCTGAATAATCATTTGACAGTCAGTATGAGCTGTTGTTGATAAATTGCATGCATTGCTCATTGCAGGCACATAAAGCTTTTCAGTGTAGTCCTGAAGCATCCTGTGGGTACTGAAATATGGAGCAAGAGATATTATAGACTCCTTCATCATTTTTACCCAACCCCTTGGTATACCATTTTCATCTCTGTCGTAATACAGAGGAACAAGGCTTTTCTCCAGCACCTCATACATTGACTCACTATCAGCATTATCCTGGTAAACTTCATTAGTATATACGGTTTCTGTGCCTATGGCCCAACCGTTATTGCCCTTATACCCTTCTCTCCACCAGCCGTCCAAAACGCTAAAATTCAAAACTCCATTCAAGCCAGCCTTCTGCCCACTAGTCCCGCTTGCTTCCAAAGGCATACGTGGGTTGTTGAGCCATACATCAACGCTTTGCACAAGTATGCGAGCCAAAGCCATATTGTAGTTTTCAAGAAGCACAACCTTTCCTTCGAAGCCTTCCTGCTCGGAAATACCATTTATTAATTTAATGACATCCTGAGCTGGCTTGTCAGCTGGATGAGCTTTTCCTGCAAATACAATCTGAACAGGAGCATTAGGTTTATTAAGCAACCTCTTTATTCGCTGTATGTCTCTAAATATAAGTGATGCACGTTTATAGGTGGCAAACCGCCTGGAAAAACCTATGGTCAATGCCTCAGGATCCAGCAGTTTACAAGGCTTTACCGTATTACTGGCCATATGTCCCGCTCTTATTCTGCTATTTATATACTGAGCCATACTTTTCTTTAGACTGGAATGCTCCCTCCAAAGTTCCTCATCCGGAATATTTTCTATCATTTCCCAGACTTGACGCTGGTAAAGTCGGTTTTCCCACCCCTTAGGCAGATATTTGTCAAACAGCCGTCTTAGGGACGAAGACAACCAGGTAAGGGTATGGATTCCGTTCGTAACATGCGTTACAGGAACCTCATCCACAGGTACGTCAGGCCACAGATGGTTGAACATGCGCCTTGTAACAGCTCCATGCAGCTTACTTACACCGTTTCTCCCCGAAGCCATCTTCATTGCCATCACAGCCATGTTGAACCCGTATGGGTTACCTGAATCACGACCAAAGGAAAGAAATTCATCTCTGCTGATGCCAAGGGATTCTCTGTATGCTGTAAAATACATATCCATGGCATCGTGGTAGAATACATCAATACCAGCAGGAACCGGCGTATGTATAGTGAAAACAGAGGACGAGGACAAAAGCTCCTTTGCCTCATAGAAGCTGATGTTTTGCTGCTTCATGAATTTTCTAATAACTTCAAAGCACAAAAACGCAGAATGTCCTTCATTCATATGATAAACAGTAGGCTGGATTCCAAGCAATTCTAATGCATGAACTCCGCCTATACCAAGGAGTATCTCCTGCTGTATTCTGGTATCATGGTCACCTCCGTATAGTCTAGCGGTTATGTGTCTGTCATTCTCAATGTTTGCCGGTACGTCAGAATCTAAAAGATATAGATTGATTTTACCCACCTTTATTTGCCAAATTGCTGCATAAACTGTCCTGCCGGGAAAATCTACGTTTATGAGGAGGGGATTGCCCTTTTCATCAACCACTTGGCTTACAGGCATTTCACTAATATTTAGCGTAGAGAAGCTAGTTTGCTGAATGCCTTCGCTGCTTATCTGCTGGTTAAAATAGCCCTGCCTGTAAAACAGGCCTATACCGGTGAAGGGTATGCCCAGGTCGCTGGCTGATTTACAGTGGTCGCCGGATAAAACTCCCAGGCCGCCGGAATATATAGGCAAGGTCTCATTAAGGCCATATTCCGCAGAGAAGTATGCTATCATGTGTTCCTTCTTATCCGGATAAGTGTTGCTAAACCAGGTGTCGGTATTAGACATATATTCATCAAACCTAGTTACAACATTATCGTACATATCCAGAAAATCCTGATCCTTGGATAGAGCTTCAAGCCTGCTACTATCAACCTTTTGTAAAAATGCTAATGGATTTGCCCCGGTATCTGTCCAAAGTGTAGAATCAATAGCACTGAACATCTCTACAACCTCGCAGTTCCAAGTCCACCAAAGATTCCCGGCAATGTCCGAAAGCCTTGCAAGTCTGGTTGGTATTACTGATGGTACGGTAATTCTTCCTATTGGTCTCATTTAATCACTCCATTTTAATGTCTTTATGCTGATAATATATTAACCACAAAATAATGATTGCAACCAATATATGCATATAAGTTCAATTAATAATAACACATTTTAGTAATAGTATAATAAATTTTAATCAATTATTGCCAGGCACCTGTAAAGTACATATTAGTATACCAATGTATTACAACAACTATGTTGAATTTCGGGAATGTTGCTTATTGAAACAGTAAATTCGCTTAACTTAATTCGTCTTCATTCATCATCGACCTATAGAGGTCGGCGATGAATGAAGCCATAGATAAAAATTACCACTTTTAAAATACCTAATTGTGCTTAAACTAAAGGTAGCAAAAAATAACTGGCAGGTATACGTTATGTTGAAACGATTTTTTTTCTATGGCTTGGTAGGGTGGGGAATTGAGATTATATGGACAGGGGCGCATTCGTTAATTAGCGGAGATTTGAGACTTCTTGGACAATCAAACATATGGATGTTTTTCATTTATGGTTGCGCTGTATTTCTCGAACCCATACATCACGCCATAAAGGGCTGGCACTTTATGGCGAGAGGTCTTCTTTGGATTATAATCATATGGAGCATTGAATATGCCAGCGGTTGGTTGCTTTACACTATACTGGGAGTGTACCCTTGGTACTATTCTGATTTTCTTGCCGTAAACGGCTTAATTACCTTTGCATATGCCCCGGCATGGTTCATTGCCGGTATGGTCTTCGAAGGATTGCACAAAGGTCTTGATAACATTGGTATTGCATGATTATGTCAATACGCTAACTTTCATTGCGTTTGTTTTCATATTCCATTAGAATAAAGTAAAGTTATTTTGGAATATCCATGTAGGTGAGGTCAAATGAATAGTAATGCTAAAAAGGCGTCTCGGCCGCGATCAGCAGGAAGGCGCCTTGGAATATTTCTACTGTTTCAATTCATATTTGCATTGGTTACAATGCCGCTTTATATATTCTATGGTCCCTTTGAGGAGGTCAAAGCGACTCTTGTTGGTGCATCCTGGAATACCCTAAACCATCAGTATATAGCTAGAATATTTCTAACGGACGAGGCCATCCAAAGAATTATTGGGGGCACATATGCCATCGACCCTACTGACGGAGGCGAGAAGCTCCAAAAGCTGGAGCTTGGAAATACCCACGACAGTACAATAGAGGTGTTCAATATAAAAGGCGGTGACTTTGAGGGCAAGCTTATTATTGTCCATGATCCAACCCGCATAGTTGCGGGATATTCATCTATGTTCCCGGATTCAGGCGAAACTACCAGCCGTATAGTGAAGAACAATGGAGGGATTGCCGGTATAAATGCAGGCGGCTTTTGGGACAGAGGCTGGACAGGCACAGGGGGTGCACCTCTAGGATATATTATTCACAACGGCCAAGTTGTTATGGACCAATACGAGGGTAAGGATGTAAAGCAGGAAACAGTTGCCTTCACAGATGAGGGCATGCTCATAGTGGGTAAGCATACAATGAAGCAGCTCAAGGAATATGGAGTCAAGGAGGGAGTGAGCTTTGGACCACCTCTCATAGTTAACGGGAAACCTACCATTAAAAAGGGTGATGGCGGATGGGGCATAGCCCCCAGAACTGCAATAGGACAGAGAAAGACAGGAGAGGTTCTGCTCCTGATAATCGATGGACGTACACTGGATTCCTTTGGCGCCACCCTCAGGGATGTCCAGGATATTCTGCTGGAATATGGAGCAGTAAATGCAGCAAACCTTGACGGAGGCTCATCTACAACAATGTACTATAATGGAAAGGTTATAAATAAACCTTCGGACAAGCTGGGTGAAAGGACAGTTCCCACAGCCTTTGTCGTTATGCCGGAGGGTGGTGGCGACAAATGACAAGATCAAAAGCGACGGAGCCCAAAGGGGAAAAGGCAAAAAGAATTTATAAATGGATATTGATATCCGTTATTTTGCAGACAGTAATCCTTTCATATATCAATTTTTACTATCTTCCTAACAGAGGTAATTTTAAAACAACCATGTTCGAGACAGCGTCTACAGCAGTGAAAAACCGCAGCTTTAAGCTTCCCCAGGGAGCGGAGAATGTAAAGGTCTCCTTCGATGGCCTGTATGCAGCTTACAGCCTGGACAAAGATCTGGAGATAGTTGATCTAGATAAGAAAGAGGTAATTAAAAGGCTTGACCCTTCAGGGGGAGAATTTTCGTATTTCAGGTGGCTTCCAGATCGGGAAATGCTCATTTATGGCATAAAGGAGCCTGAGGGTAAAAGTAGTGTAGTGCGTATATCGACCTACGATATCCTTCCGGAGTATAACAGGAGCTATCCTGATATCAAAAATCTGCCGGAGAAAAGCCAGGTCATCGGCATTGAGTTATCTCCGCTAACAAACATCGTCTACCCCATGATAAAAACCAGCAATACAAGAGCTAGGATATATAGGTTTGATATCATGGACAATCTGACTCTGATTTTCAAAACCGATTTAACTACCATTATTAAGGAAACAATGTATGCGGACAATTTGATTTATCAACTAGAGGGCAAGGGAATAATTGTTAGAAGCGGTAAATCAGAAAAAGCATTACCTATTACCTTTGAAGGAACAGGCCTGTTGCTGGCTGTGGACGATAACGATTTTATTTATGCAGGAGACAGGGATGATACAGGGAAAATAGTGTCTATCTACTATGGCATGGCAGGTCAAAAAAAAGATGAGTGGAATTTAGCCAAGCCGGTGATGCCTGTTGCAAGGGGAGATGTTTTTATTACTGCCGGTGGAGTGGTATACACTGCAGACAGAATAAATAAACAGGTTGAACGTCTCAACGCTCAAGGTGATTTTACCACTGCCCAAACTGGGTATGAAGGCGAGCTTTTAACGGTACTTGATAATTATGTGGTCTCAATCGATGGTAGCAAGCTAATTTTACAGATACTTCAACAGTAATGTCATAAATGTGCTAAAATACAATAGGAAAATCACTGGATACTGTTTTGTTTTATTACTCAAACTTTGGGTAATAATAATTAGCGATGCTTACAGGTGCTAGAGGGACTGAGACGCAAAATAGACTAGTTGAGTTAATCAGGAGGTTGTTAAGATGGCAGGAGAAAAGGTTACAGTTATAACAAAGGATAATTTTGAACAGGTAGTTAATTCTACAGATAAGCCGGTACTTGTTGATTTTTGGGCTTCATGGTGCAATCCGTGCAGATCCATTGCACCGGTAATAGAAGAGCTGGCAGAGGAATATGATGGTAAAGCAGTAGTTGGAAAGGTCAATGTAGACGAACAGGGTGAATTGTCGGCAAGGTTCAAGATAATGAGTATTCCGACAATTATACTATTCAAAGCAGGACAGCCTGTTGATAAAATAGTGGGAGCAAGGACTAAAAGTGACTTTGTTAAGCTTTTAGATAAAAACATTTGACATATTTTGCACAAATCCCCCAATTTACTAAAGATTTATTTCTATCGAAGAAGGATTTTGTAAAATAATATTGAATATATAGAAATGACTACTTTATGAGGAGGGATTCCAGTGGCTGGAGAAAAACGTTTCAGATCTTCATTAGTTGGTGGATTCAATAAGTCTGACGTTAATATTTATATTGAAAAGATCCTTAAGGAATTTGATGAAAAGCTCAAAACTAAGGATGACGAAGTTGCAGTATTGAAAAACCAGACTAGAGAGATGAGAAATAAATATGATGAGCTAGTGAGAAAGTCTGACGAAATGGGTGATTCAAGGACCAAAATAGCCGATGTTTTGATACAGGCTAAGGAAAATGCAGAAAAAATACTGGAGAATGCCCGCCTTGATGCTGAAGAAGAAAAGAAGAAGCTTGAGGGTGACATTGAGAAGGACAAGGAAAAGCTTGTTGATATACGTTCGGATATAAAAGGCCTAAAGAGCGAGATTGTAACCCTGTTAACTAAGTATGAGGAACAGCTTTCGGAGCTGGCCAAGGAAGAAGAGGAAGAGGCCAAGAAAGAGGATAAGGATGATTCAAAGGCTGAAGACGACGTGGAACTATCAGCTGATTATGATATGAACTCCTTATTGGATCAGGATTTACCAACTAGCAGGCTAGCTCAACCAGAACTGGCAACTACAGCACCTGCAGCTGATGATTACGATCTGGGCTTCACAAGGTATTAATTAACCTGGAAATTATGCGCTTATTTTGAAGCGAAATATTTTCTTAATGGCACTTGAAATTAACGGATGAGATTGTTATAATTAATAACAATTAAATATTTTATGCGATGATGAGGAAGAGTAGTCCTGTGAATTTTGAAGAGAGCCGGAGTTTGGTGCAATCCGGTAAAGGAGCAGGGGGAAGGCAGCCTTTGAGCATTACCTTGAGAAACTGGAGCTGGTGAAGGGTAACATTTAAAAGTCTGTTACACAGGGAAGATCAGGATTAGAGTTCCAGGATAAAGGTCAACGTGTCCCCACGTTACAGGGGGTGGGTATGAATGTACCCGTAAAGTGAACGTTTTTTAGCGTTAAAAAGGGTGGTACCGCGGATTACTCCTTCGTCCCTATTAGGGATTAAGGAGTTTTTTTGATGCCAGGGAAGGCGAACTGGTTTAGCCACAAAAAATATTCATATAAAGGAGCGTGTATTATTATGGAAGAAATCCTAGAAATCTTAGAAGGCAACGCAAGAGCGACTGCTGAGGAAATAGCACTTATGTTGGATAAGAGCGTGGAAGAAGTAAAAGGAACAATAAAGCAGCTGGAAGAAGACAATGTTATCGTTGGATATAATACGCTAATTAACTGGGATAATTCCAGCAAGGAGACGGTTACAGCATTGATTGAGGTGAGAGTCACTCCTCAAAGAGGGCAGGGCTTTGACAAGGTAGCAGAGCGAATATACAGGTATCCTCAGGTGAAATCTTGCTATCTTATGTCGGGAGGTTTCGATCTCACAGTCATAATCGAAGGCAAGAGTATGAAGGAGGTTGCCCTCTTTGTAGCCGAAAAGCTTGCACCGCTAGATTCAGTCCTAAGTACGGCAACTCATTTTGTTTTGAAAAAGTACAAGGATGATGGCGTTATATTTGAAGAAAACAATAAGGATGACAGGGAGGCATTGAGACTATGAACATTCAGGAAATGATAAAGCCCTCTGTCAGAAACATGCCACCATCCGGTATTAGAAAGTACTTTGATCTGCTAAACGAAATGAAGGATGCCATATCTCTGGGCGTAGGCGAGCCGGATTTTGTTACTCCCTGGAGCATCAGAGAGGCAGGCATATACTCACTGGAAAAAGGGCACACCCATTATTCCTCCAATCCGGGCTTTATTGAGCTTAGAAGGCAGATAGCCAATTATGTAGACAGAAAATACAACGTGAAATATGATCCGGCAAAAGAGATCGTTGTAACGGTTGGTGCCAGCGAAGGTATAGATATAGCATTAAGAGCCCTGACCGGCTCCGGCGATGAGGTCATTATTCCAGAACCAAGCTTTGTGTCATACAAAGGCTGCACGGCATTTACCGGAGCAACGCCAGTGGTCATTGAGTTGAAGGAAGAGGATGAATTCAGGCTCAAGCCTGAGCAACTGGAAAAAGCCCTGACAAACAGGACGAAGGTTGTAATACTGCCTTTCCCCAATAATCCCACCGGGGCTGTGATGACTGAGGATGATCAGAGAAAAATTGTAGATGTGCTCAAGGACAAGGATGTTATCATAATTTCCGATGAGATATATGCAGAGCTTACCTACAGTGGAAAGCACAGATCTTTTGCCAGTTATCCGGAGATTATGGAGAAAACCATCCTTATTAATGGGTTCTCGAAGGCATTTGCCATGACAGGCTGGAGAATAGGCTATGCATGCGGGCATCCAGTCCTTATTGAGGCAATGAACAAGATACACCAGTACGCTATAATGTGTTCACCTACCACTTCCCAGTATGCAGCATCGGAGGCGCTGAGCAGCTGCGATGAGGATGTTGAGGCAATGGTACGGGAGTACAATAGAAGAAGACGTGTTATGGTAGATGGATTCAGAAGGGCGGGGTTAGATTGCTTTGAACCACTGGGAGCATTTTATGTATTCCCGAGTATCAAGTCTACAGGAATGTCATCTGATGAGTTTTGCGAAAAACTCCTGAAGGAGGAAAAAGTACTTACAGTACCGGGTTCAGCCTTTGGTGATTGTGGTGAGGGGTATATTAGAGCAACCTATGCCAACTCCTACGAAAACATAGTAGAAGCAATGAAAAGAATTAGTAGATTTGTGAATAGACATAAATAACAGTGAGAAAAATCCCCTTTAAAAGCCGCCCTTTTTTTGTTATAGTATTAACAGGAAAGGGCGGTTAAAATATATGGCAGGGGAAAAATACGTTGTTGCAGCCGTCGAAAATAGAGTCCAGGTCGCTGTTCGCAATATATTAAACCCCCACGGGTATGTTTTCCTTGAGCATTGCAGTGACCCTGTTTCACTTTTGCGACTGGTCAGAAGCTATCACCCTGACTTTATAGTCGTTGATTCTGGTATGCAGCTTAGCAATGCAAGAAGTACGCTGGAAACAGTGGATGATGAGATGCTTTGCACCGGGATACTGTTAGGTGAATATGGTGATGCTGTGGCTTTTTCCATAGTAGAAAAATCTAAAGTATTCAGTTTTTGCCCAAAGCCGCTAAACCGTGACATATTGTTGAATACCGTAGATCTGGCAATATTGAACTACCGCAGAATGCTGGAGCTAGATTTACAGTTGAGAAAGATGACTGAAGAATATGAAAGCAAAAAACGGATAGAGCGAGCCAAGATTATTCTCATGGAGCAGGGGCTTAGTGAAAAGGATGCTTATGGGATGATTAGGAAAAGGAGCATGGACGAGAGAACTACAATGAGATCCATAGCCGATTCCATCATATATTTAAACAGGAGCTGAGTAGTTATTTGGGAATGAAGCAAGAAGTCACCGCCTCTATAGGTGGCGGGAGTACGTAACACAAGAAGTACACAATTTGAAGGAGTTGATTAAGATGCTTGAACTGGAACAGTACAAAATTGAAATTGAAAGCCTAGGCAAAGCTATCGTCGAAATGGGGGCTTCACTTTGACATCGCTAGTTTGAAGGTCGAGATAGAAGAACTGGAAAACAAGGCGGCAGAACCGGGTTTTTGGGATGATATGGAGAATTCTCAGAAAATACTTCAGAAAACAAAAGTGTTAAAAACGAAAGTTGAGCACTATGAAAAGCTGGTATCGGACCTCGATGATATCCGGACTCTGAATGAGTTGGGTCTTGAGGAGCAAGACGCTGCAGTTATTCCTGAGGTAGGGGAAGAACTTGTAAGCTTAAAGGGTGTGTATGATAGGCTCAGGCTGGAAACGTTGCTGACCAAGCCTTATGATAAGAACAACGCAATACTTACCCTCCATGCCGGCGCAGGGGGAACCGAAGCTCAGGACTGGGTTCAGATGATGTACAGGATGTACACGCGCTGGGCTGAGGAGCATGAATACACGGTAAGGACGCTGGATTATCTGGATGGCGATGAAGCCGGTATCAAAAGTGTTACTATTAACATAATTGGCGAAAATGCATACGGATTTCTCCGCTCTGAAAAGGGCGTCCATCGGCTTGTTCGTATATCTCCTTTTGATGCTTCGGGAAGAAGACACACATCCTTTGCTTCGGTAGATGTGATGCCGGAGTTGGATGATGATATGAAAGTCGACATAAATCCAGTTGATCTGAGAATAGACACTTACAGGTCAAGCGGCGCCGGAGGGCAGCATGTAAATAAAACATCCTCTGCAGTCCGTATAACTCACATTCCCACTGGTATTGTAACTGCATGCCAGAACGAAAGATCTCAGTTTCAAAACAAGGACACTGCTATGAAGATGCTCATGGCGAAGCTGCTTGAGCTGAAGGAAAGTGAGCAGAAAGAGAAGATCGAGGACCTGAAGGGTGTTCAGATGGATATTGCATGGGGAAGCCAGATAAGGTCGTATATATTCTGTCCATACACACTTGTAAAGGATCACAGGACAAATTATGAAATGGGCGATGTCAATGCTGTAATGGATGGAGATCTTGACAAATTCATTGACACATATCTGGCATCACAATAAGGGTAACTATTGTTTCCCCAAAAGTGTTCCTTAAAATAGCAGAATGAATGAAAAAGCTCAAGGAGCAGAGGGCTGTGTTCATATAAACACAGCCTGGAGGAGTGAAGATATTGAAATATCTTAAAAATGTACTCAAAGGAATTGCTGTGGGAATTTCAATGATGGTTCCGGGTGTTAGCGGCGGGACGATGGCAATTGTCCTTGGCATATATGATAAGCTGGTACATAGTGTGGCCACATTCTTCAAAAACTGGAGGAAGAATGTCCCGTTCCTGCTTCAAGTGGGTCTGGGAGGCGTCATAGGTGTGTTGATATTTAGTCGCCTGATGGAGGGAGCCATGACGAGCTATCCTCACATAATGCGCTTTATTATTATGGGGATAATAATCGGAGGGCTGCCGCTGCTTTGGAGAAAAGCTTCTGAAGAAGCCAGCTGCGGATTGGTCGGTGGTAGCGGCGTATCGGACAGGAGTAGCGGCGTATCGGACAGAAGTAGCGGCGTATCGGACAGAAGTAGCGGTGTATCGGACAGAAGTAGCGGTGTATCGGACAGAAGTAGCGGCGTATCGGACAGGAGTAGCGGCGTATCGGACAGAAGTAGCGGCGTATCGGGCGGCAAGGGTTTTGCATGGGGTAAGAGTGCTAGGGCAGATGGCAAGGGCGCAGTCGGCGATTATATGTTTCTTTTGCTCGGTATTGCAATTGTATTGCTTATGTCATTAGAGCCTGAGAGACTTATCAACACTGCAACCGACGGAAGCCTGTTGAGTTACATATTTCTGTTGATAGCTGGGTTTGTTATAGCCATAGGTCTTGTACTGCCGGGAATAAGCTGGTCCTTTATGCTATTAGTAATGGGGATGTACGAGACTACCCTGAATGCAATAAATACTTTGAATATACCATTTCTGATACCCCTGGGCATAGGAGTAGCTCTTGGTACCTTTGGAACAGCCAGGATAATCGAGAAATTCTTGCAAAAGCACCCCAGAAGAACATACATGCTCATAATAGGCTTTGTGGTTGGCTCTCTTTGGGAGGTGTATCCCGGTATTCCCACGGGTTGGCAGCTGCCTGTATCTTTGGCAGTATTTCTACTGGGCTTTGCTATGATGTTCATAGTAGGCAAGAGGGGACTTGCCGATTGAAGTACTGGTCCAAAACTGGATCCATATGTTTATACGAATGTTAACAGAGTCAATTGGCTTCGCTCAACTCCACCCGTCTTCATTCGTCGCCGACCTATAGAGGCCAGCGTATTCTGAAGACATAGATAAACTAAAATATCATTCGTATATTTTATTTTCGCCGTTGACAAAGGGATTAATCATTTGATAGTATTAATATCGTAATTAATAAGGGGCGCTTAAGGCCCGCGACGCTATTAATTCAGGGGTTCGAAGGATTTGGCCATATAAGGCCTTTGACGGACTTCCCAGGGTTAAAGTGTACATATAATGTACCAACCCAGCATTAGCAAGGAATAAAGTACGAATATCAAGCTCATAATGGTACAGACTTGACCGGACGTAAAAACGTTCGTTTATAGTAATTATTTCTTAAATTTATGGGAGGGGAAGTTTATGTTGGACAAGCTGTTCGGACTCAAGGCTAATGGAACCAATGTCAAGACAGAAGTTATCGCAGGCATAACTACATTCGTAACGATGGCTTACATTATGTTTGTCAATCCATCAATACTTAGCGAAGCAGGAATGAATAGTGATGCTGTGTTTGTTGCGACGATATTGGCAGCGGCTATTGCCACCTTTATTATGGCATTTATCGCAAATGTTCCATATGCCCAGGCACCTGGAATGGGTTTGAATGCCATGTTTACCTATGTGGTTTGCATAGGAATGGGAATTCATTGGACTCAGGCATTAGCTGTTGTCTTTATCTGTGGAATTATTAATATCCTAATTACAGTCACAAAAATCAGGAAAGCAATTATTTATGCTATACCAAAATCCTTGCAGTATGCCATAAGTGGTGGTATAGGGCTCTTTATAGCATACATCGGCCTGTTAGGTGGACATCTACTCAACTTCACACCCGATAGCGAGCAAGTAAACGGTGGATTTTCAAAAGTAATCCCGGCACTTGTTGATTTTACAAGTCCAGATTCAGTTCTGACTCTTATTGGTATTACAATCATTATTGTGTTAATGCTTTTAAAGGTAAAAGGAGCTATCCTTATAGGTATCGTTGTAACAACGATAATCGGTATACCAATGAATGTTACGGTATTACCTGATTTAAAATCAATTTCTTTCTTGCCTCCAAGTTTGGAGCCTACATTTTTTAAGCTTGACATAGCAGGACTTTTCAGTGATCCATCTCAATTGTTTAAAATATTAGCTCTGATATTGACATTCAGCCTTGCTGATACCTTCGATACTATAGGAACCTTCCTTGGTACCGGTAGAAAAACCGGAATATTCGATAAACTCGATGAGGAAGCGCTCCAGAACGGCAAGGGCTTTTCCTCCAGACTTGACAAAGCATTATTTGCAGATGCTACCGCAACTTCAATCGGTGCGTTGCTTGGTACCAGCAATACCACAACTTATGTTGAAAGTGCCGCTGGTATAGCTGCAGGTGGTAAGACAGGATTGACATCTGCAACTGTAGGAATATTGTTCCTGCTGTCACTTTTTATCGCACCTTTTGCAGGAATGGTTCCAGGGGCAGCAACATCAGCAGCCCTTATAGTAGTAGGTATATTGATGGCAGAATCCCTTGGCAATATAAAATGGGGAGAGCTGGAAGAAGCAATACCAGCGTTCTTTACAGCAGTGGTAATGCCCTTTGCATATAGCATAACTACGGGTGTGGCGGTAGGATTTATATTCTACTGTATCACTAAGATAGTTACAAGGAAGGCTAAAGATGTACATCCCATTATGTACATTGTTACGGTGATTTTCATCTTGAATTATGCAATTTCTGCTTTACAACTGTTCTAGCAATTCAGAAGTCCGCCCTAACAGGCGGGCTTCTTTAGGTGAATCTACAAAGCTAGGTTACACAAGCTTAGAGGGCGGGGCTTCGCACCCGGAATACTGGGGCATCCCTGCCCTTATTATTGTTTATTGTATGATGTGTTCTGGCTTTCAATGGCAGAGCTAGGATGATAAAATCAAGTGGAGATTGAACTCCGCCTGACCAGGGAAGCTACGAACTTTAGAGGTCAGCGTATTCTGAAGACATAGATAATAGAACATGATATGAAAATAAGTAGTACAAGTGAATGTGCAAATAACAGAATAAAACAGCGATTATGAAAAACTACAGGAGTTCACAATTATGGAAAGAAACAATGTTAACTTGGAAAAGAAACCGAAAGCAGCAATAATAATGGGAAGCGATTCGGATTATCCTGTACTTAAGGGCTGCATTAAAATATTGAAGGAATTTGGTGTAGAGGTTGAAGTAATGGTTTGCTCTGCCCACCGTACTCCGGATAAGGCGGCTCAGTTCGCTATTAATGCTGAGGAAAATGGAATAGAAGTAATAATTGGAGCAGCGGGCAAGGCGGCGCACCTTCCAGGTGTTTTGGCTGCATTTACTCCCCTGCCGGTAATAGGTCTACCTATTAAGTCTTCAACAATGGACGGCCTGGATTCACTACTTTCAATTGTACAAATGCCATCAGGCATACCTGTGGCAACAGTAGCAATAGATGGGGCTGACAATGCGGCTTTGCTGGCAGTGCAGATTATGTCAGGCTTACACCCTGAATTGAGAAAAAAGATGAAGGAATATAAGGAAGGGCTTGCTAAAAGGGTTGAGAAAAAAAATGCCGACCTGCAGAGGAAGCTACAAGAAGAGCAATTTTAGTATGGCCTAGGCTTGGCCAGTTCGATTCAGTTCAGTTGGCTATTTAGGTACTGTTGTTGCTTAACAACATAGAGCGCTATCTATGGTATTATAGAGTGCAGGAGTATTAAGAGATTATTGAAAATATTGTAGGGAGCAGGCTGAGGTTTCTGTACAGCGTGTTTCGAATCCAGAAGCCCTATGGATATGCTAGTAGAGGGTGAAAATGATTTTTGGAGGATGATTCGAATGATTGATTACAAGTCGGCCGGTGTTGATGTGGAGGCAGGTTACGAGGCTGTTAAGCTCATGAGGAATGATGTGAAACGCACGTTCAGACCGGAGGTGTTAACCGATATTGGAGGCTTTGGAGGACTATTTTCACTGGATAAAAGCAAGTATGAGGAGCCTGTGCTGGTTTCAGGTACTGATGGAGTAGGCACAAAGCTGAAGGTTGCTTTCCTTATGGATAAGCATGACACGGTTGGTATTGATGCTGTGGCAATGTGTGTAAACGATATTGTTTGTGGAGGAGCTGAGCCATTGTTCTTTCTTGACTATATAGCTCTTGGCAAAAACAAACCGGAAAAGGTCGCACAAATAGTAAAGGGCGTGGCAGATGGATGCGTAATGGCAGGCTGTGCCCTTATAGGCGGCGAGACTGCCGAAATGCCAGGCTTTTACCCAGAAAACGAATATGATATTGCAGGCTTCGCAGTAGGTGTAGTTGACAAGAAAAAGATAATTAACGGAAAAACAATAGCAGAGGGTGATACCCTTATTGGATTGGCATCATCAGGACTTCACAGCAATGGATTCTCTCTGGTTAGAAAGCTCCTTAACCTAAATGAAGAAAAGGTGAGGAAGAACATAAGCCAGTTGGGCACAAGTATCGGCGAGGAATTGCTTAAACCTACCAGAATCTACGTTAAATCCATACTGGCTTTAAAAGATAGATACAATATTAAAGGCATTTGCAATATTACTGGTGGCGGATTCATTGAAAATATTCCAAGGATGGTACCGGAAGGATTAAGGGTAAAGATAAATCTGGGTTCATGGCCAATAAGCCCAATATTCACACTGCTACAGGAGACGGGTGACATAAGTGTCGGCAGCATATACAACACCTTCAATATGGGTATTGGAATGGTTCTGGTAGTCGACTCAGCTATATCGACAAATGTAATTGCCTTCATGGAATCCATGGGCGAAAAAGCCTACAACATCGGCGAAATAATCAGGGGCGAGGCTGGCGTGGATCTGGTGTGAAACCAAGAGGCGACAGGGACAAAAAATGATGGGGACATGGTAGTTATACAATGGTTAAAAGAAAGACAGATAGAGTTGCAGGTGTATGCAACTAATACAAAGGTGGCGGTCAAGCAATGGCCGAGAGAAAGGGTCAAAAAGAAAATGATGAGGCTTGGGATAATGGTTTCTGGAGGAGGCACGAATCTCCAGGCGATAATTGACAAGATAGACAGCGGATACTTGAAAAATTGCAAAATAGTAACTGTCGTTTCAAGCAGGCCGGGGGCTTATGCACTGGAACGTGCCGCCAAGCATGACATACCTGCCGTATGCATTTCAAAGAAAAGCTTTCCTTCCCTTGAAGAATACGACCAGGCACTGATAGAACATTTTACAAGCTGTAAGGTTGATTTGGTAGTACTTGCAGGTTTTTTGTCCATGCTGGGAGAGGGCTTCGTCAAAGAATACCAAAACAGGATCATCAATGTCCATCCATCACTTATCCCATCCTTCTGTGGCAAGGGCTACTATGGCATAATACCGCATCAGAAGGTACTAGAGTACGGAGCCAAGGTGACTGGTGCCACTATTCATTTTGTTGATTTTGAATATGATACAGGGCCGATTATAATGCAAAAGGCTGTTCAGGTATTAGATGACGACACACCTGAATCGTTACAGCTTCGAGTCATGCAGCAGGCTGAATGGGAGTTGCTCCCTAAAGCGATTAAGCTATATATAGAAGGCAGAATTGCCTTAGAAGGCAGAAGGGTAACTATTAAATAGTGCTTTGCAGCAAAGCCGGGATGCAAAGCCTAGGGAGGCAAAGCCAGGCAGCTAAGCCATGCAGCCAGGCACCGGGATGCAAAACAGGAGAAAACTTCGACAGTGTTAAAAACGAGTCTTATATAAAAGGAGCAGATAATGAAGGTATTACTAATAGGCGGAGGCGGGCGGGAACACACGCTGGCATGGAAAATCTCGCAGAGCCCTAGAGTGAAAAAGCTTTATTGTGCACTGGGTAATGGCGGTATAGCCGCATTGGCTGAATGTGTACCAATAAAGGCCATGGATATAGATGGTATCGTAAGCTTTGCAAAAAGTGAAGAAATTGACATGGTTGTAGTGGCCCCTGACGATCCCCTTGGGGCAGGTATGGTTGATGCGCTGGAGACGGCGGGAATTAGGGCATTCGGCCCAACAAAGGCTGCGGCTGCAATAGAAAGCAGCAAGGTGTTTTCAAAAAACCTTATGAAAAAGTATAGCATACCTACTGCCGGATATGAGGTTTTCGAAAATAGCGATGAAGCTCTGGACTATCTGACGAAAATCAGCTACCCTGTAGCGATAAAGGCTGATGGATTGGCATTAGGCAAGGGAGTGATTCTTGCTCAAAATTATGACCAAGCTGCAAAAGCAGTGAAGGATATGATGTCTGACAGGGTTTTTGGAAGCGCAGGAGATAGGATTATAGTCGAGGAATTCTTAACCGGGCCGGAGGTCTCAATACTGGCCTTTACTGACGGTAAAACCCTAGTACAAATGGTCAGCTCCCAGGATCACAAACGAGCCCTTGACAACGATGAGGGTCTCAACACCGGTGGTATGGGAACCTTTTCACCCAGCAGGCTATATACTAATGAGTTGAGTGAACTGTGTAGCCAAAGCATTTTCCTACCCACAGTAGAAGCGATGAACAGGGAAGGACGCAAATTTAAGGGTGTATTATATTTTGGGCTAATGCTGACAAAGGATGGTCCCAAGGTGATTGAATACAACTCAAGGTTTGGTGATCCTGAAGCACAGGTGGTGCTACCACATTTGAAAACAGACATAATCGATATTTTTGATGCAATAATTGATGAAAGGCTGGACACCATAAAAATTGAGTGGGACGATAAGGCTGCTGTATGTGTAATACTTGCATCTGGTGGCTATCCTGAAAAATACACCAAGGGTTATGAAATCAACGGCATTGATCAGGCAGAAAAGGAAGCAGCTGTTACTGTATTCCATGCCGGAACCAAGCTGGATTCAGGTAAATATTACACAGCCGGAGGTAGAGTCCTGGGCGTTACGGCAGTAGCAGACTCCATTGATAATGCAAGGCAAAAGGCGTATGCAGCTGTCGATAAAATAAGCTTTGAAGGAATGCAATATCGTAGAGATATTGGCATTAAGAAATAGATTGAAAAGGTGATAGATGAAACAAGGAAGAGATATGACTAAAATCGGGATTATGGGTGGTACCTTTAACCCCATACATATAGGGCACTTGATAGTAGCTGATGATGCTCGGCAGAAGTGCGGTTTAGATAGAGTACTGTTTGTGCCATCAGGATTGCCGCCCCACAAGCCCAACAGTGAGGTAATCAGTTCAGAGCACCGCTATGAGATGGTTAAGCTGGCAGTAGCCTCCAACCCCAATTTCGAAGCCTCTAGAATAGAAATTGACATGGACGGCTACTCATATACTGTAAACACACTTTTAGAGCTCAAGGAAAGGTATGGTCAGGAAGCAAGCTACTATTTTATTATAGGTGCAGATGTTATCCCCGAATTAGTAACCTGGAAAGAGTACGAAAAGGTATTTCAGCTCTGCGAATTCATAGCGGTACTAAGACCAGGATTTTCTGAGCCTGACTTCAATAGTGACATAAAACAACTAAAAACTCAACTGGGGCTAAAAATACATCCATTAAGGTCCAGGCTAATTGATATTTCCTCTACTGATATCCGTGAATGCTGTAACCACGGTAGGGGGATTAGTTATCTGGTTCCTGATGATGTTGAGAAATATATATTTGATAAGGGTTTATACAAGGCGGCACTTAAAAATGATGGTTCTAAATGAAATAGTAAAAATTTTAGAAAAAATGCTTTCTGCCCATAGGTTCAACCACTCTATAAAGGTTATGGAGGCAAGCATCCACTTAGCTGAAAAATACGGAGAAGATGTGGGAAAGGCAGGTCTGGCAGGTTTAGTACACGACTGTGCCAAGGATCTGAATAAATCTGACATTATACCTATGTGCCAAAAGTATGGTATTATTGTTGATGAAATATCAAGCTTGCAGCCAGAATTGCTCCACGGACAAATTGGCGCCCATATGGCAAGGGAATTGTTCGGTATTGAGTGCCCGCGGATACTTAATGCAATTGCTGACCATACCATGGGCAAGCCCGGGATGGACAAGCTAAGCTCCATTATCTTTGTAGCCGATTATATTGAAGATAGCAGGGACTACTATGGAATTGATGAAATAAGGAAAGCGGCGGATGAAAGTCTGGAGAAGGCCATTGTGGCTGGTAGCGACAATACGATAAGGCACATATTGGCTAAAGGCCATCGGTTACACCCACAGATAGTTGGAACGAGAAACTGGGCGCTGCAATTAATAATGAAATCATAAAGTATTGGGCTAAGTGCTGGTTCTTAAGCAAGCCTAAGTACATTTATATAAAGAGATTTTAGGTGATCAAATATGAGTAGAGGCAAGGAAAAATCTGTGGCAGGAATGCTATTTGGCACTTTAGGAACGATTTTATTATTGACAATACTAATTATTTGCGTAATGAACTTCGTAAGGGATGGAATGAGATTACTCTGGTAGAACTAAAGCATAAGATATAACGAGGCTAGATATCCAGTAAGCTTTGCTTGAAATCGGCATTGCTAGACTACAACAAGACGATAGTGTAACGTAGCTCATATAAATAGCCAAAGTACTACTAAGACAATGGAGGACACTGTATGGCAAACTATTATACAGAACAAACAGGCTTCTATGGTAACAGTAGACCGTCAGAATTACTGAGGGAGTTCGGCAGTCCGCTGTATGTTTACAATGAAGCGATACTGAGGCAGAGGTGCCGGGAAATGGCAGGTCTTGTCTCTTACCCGGGTTTTACCTCAAATTATTCAATAAAAGCGAACTCCAATTTGGAGCTACTGAAAATAGTCAGGGAAGAAGGTCTCCATGCCGACGCCATGTCCCCCGGCGAGATACATGTTCTGTTAACAGCAGGCTATAAGCCTGAGGAAATATTGTTTATTCCCAACAATGTATCTATGGAGGAGATGCAGTTTGCCATCGACAGAGGCGTTCTAGTCAGCTGTGATTCACTGTCGCAGCTTAGTCAGTATGGCAGGCTTAACCCGGGAGCTAAGGTCGTTGTACGTTTTAACCCGGGTGTAGGAGCAGGACACCATGAAAAAGTAGTGACTGCCGGCAAGAACACAAAATTCGGTGTGGGCAAGGAGTTTATTGATGATGTCAAGGCTATACTGAAGGAATACAGTCTAAAGCTGGTTGGCATTAATCAGCACATCGGCTCGCTATTTATGGAATCAAGCCCCTATATAGAAAGTGTAAAATCGCTGCTTAACATTGCTGTCCAGTTCGAGGAGCTTGAATTTGTAGATATGGGCGGTGGCTTTGGAGTTCCATATCGCAAGCAGGAGGGCCAGGAAAGGTTGAAGCTGGACGAAATCGGCAGAAAGCTTACTGAATTAATCGATAGATGGATGGACAAATACGGCAGAAGAATCAAAGTAAAAATGGAACCCGGACGGTATGTTGTGGCAGAATGCGGCGTATTATTGGGCTCAGTCCATTCAGTCAAGGAAAACAGTAACAGGACATATGTAGGAACTGACATTGGTTTCAACGTGCTTATTAGGCCAGCTATGTACGATTCTTACCATGACATTGAGTTATACAGAAACGACGATATAGTTAAGTCGGAAAACACATCGCCAGTAACAGTAGTAGGCAACATTTGCGAATCAGGAGACATATTAGCAAAGGACAGGGAGCTTCCGGAAGCAAAGGAAGGCGATCTGATAGGAGTAATGGATGCAGGAGCTTACTGCTATTCTATGGCATCCAACTACAACAATCGCCCAAGACCCGCAGAGATACTCATTGGTCTTGATGGCAAGCCCAGGCTTATACGCAGACGCGACACTATTGAAGATTTGATGCGGGGCTTTGTATAGCAATTTTTAAATAACTCCTTGACATTTATTTGGCATGTAATTATAATAATATTTAATTTTAAGTAATATAGATTTGCAAGGCAACATCTGAATATTGTCGGATGATAGGCGAGGAAGCAGAAGCGACCTTGTCGGGACGAATCTCTGGAGAGACCATGACGGCGCCGAAGGGGCAAGGCTACAAAGCTTAATCTCTCAGGCAAAAGGACAGAGCAAGGGATTACATGTGATTTGCATGTATGAAGGTCAGGTCTTATAAAGATTTGACCTTTTATTTTATAGTTGGGAGGAAGGAATATGCACAAGAAACTATTTATACCGGGGCCTGTAGAGGTGAGGGAGGATGTCCTTCAAAGAATGGCTACCCCAATGATCGGACACAGGACAAAGGACGCGTCAGCACTTCAAAGAGGAATTTCAGAGAAGCTTCAAAGGCTGATGTACACCAAAAATACCATCCTGCTTTCGACCTCGTCGGGCAGCGGGTTGATGGAAGGGGCTGTACGCAGCTGTACAAATAAAAGGGCGGTAATTTTTTCAGTAGGAGCCTTTGGAGACAGATGGTACAAGATGGCCACCTCCAACGGTGTTCCGGCAGACCTTATATCTTCAGAAGCAGGCAAGCCGACTACACCTGAAATGGTAGACCAGGCTTTGGCCACAGGAAAATACGATTTAGTCACCATAACCCACAATGAAACCTCCACTGGAATAATGAATCCGGTTGATGAAATCGCCCAGGTTATGAAAAAGTACCCGGAAGTGATATGGTGCATGGACACTGTAAGCTCCTTGGGCGGGACAAAAATAGAGGTCGACAAGCTGGGAGTCGACATTTGCATAGCTTCGACACAAAAGTGCCTTGGTCTACCTCCGGGAATGGCAATATGCTCATTCTCAGACAAGGCAGTGACTGCAGCTGCAAAGGTCCAGTTTAGAGGTACATATCTAGATCTGCTGGAGCTGTACAATTATGTAATAAAAAGAGACCATCAATACCCGTCAACACCGTCACTATCACATATGTTTGCATTGGACTACCAGCTGGACAGAATATTTGAGGAGGGTCTTGAAAACAGGTTTGGCCGCCATCTGGAAATGGCAAAGACAGTCAGGACATGGGCCAGGGAAAAATTCCAGCTCTTCGCGGAGGAAAAATACGCATCAGTTACATTGACCACAGTTAAGAATACAAGGGGCATTAGTGTAAGTGAATTAAATAAAAAGCTTGGCGAACATGGCTATATGATATCCAACGGCTATGGTAATCTCAAGGAGATCACCTTTAGAATAGCCCACATGGCCGATGCCACCATGGAAGAAATACTTACACTCTTGGGATTGATAGATAAAATCATAGGTTAGCTGGATTGCTTACACTAGACAAATTTTAGGGAGGTTTTATTTATGAAAATTATTGTAACAGAGAGAATAGCAGAGGAAGGAATACAGTATCTGAGAGACAAAGGTTATGATGTAGATACAAAGTTTGGACTAGATCATGACGAGCTCTTGGACATAATTGAAGATTATGACGCAATCATTGTAAGGAGCGTAACAAAGGTCAATGCTGAATTAATAGAGAAGGCGAAGAAACTGAAGGTAGCGGGCAGAGCTGGTAATGGTATAGACAATATTGATGTTACTGCATGCACTAGCAAGGGAATAATTGTTGTAAACACACCTGAAAGCAATATAATGGCTGCTGCAGAGCTGGCGGTGGGACATTCCTTTGCCCTGTTTAGAAACATTGCTCAAGCAAATGCTGCTGCAAGGCGTGGGGATTTTAGAAGGAATTTGTTCGTCGGTAATGAACTAGATGGTAAAACTGTTGGGGTCATCGGCCTAGGCAGGATTGGTACTATAGTTGCCAGAAAGCTTAAAGGCTGTGGCATGAAGGCAGTTGCATACGATCCCTACATTACTGATGAAAAGTTTAAAAAACATGGTGTTGAAAAGTGCGAAACTCTTGAAGAGCTGCTGAAGCAATCCGACCTTATAACACTCCACACACCAAAGACATCAGAAACCTACGGTATTGTAGGTGACAAGGAGATTAGTCTCTGTAAAGATGGTGTACGTATAGTCAATGCTGCAAGGGGTGGTTTGGTAAACGAGAACGCGCTTTATACCGCTTTAAAAGAAGGAAAGGTGTCTGGCGCTGCCATTGACGTGTTGGATCCAGAGCCGGGTTATGATAAGAAGCCTGAGGAACAAACATATAAAAACCCTTTGCTGGAGCTGGACAATGTGATAATATCACCTCACCTTGGGGCCTCTACCCAGGAAGCAAACTACAATGTAGGAACGGCAGTAACCCAGCTTGTAGCAGCAGCGTTGGAGGGCGAAATGGTAGCGGCAGTAAATATGCCGCATATGCAGGCTGACCTCAATGGTCTCAGACCCTACATCACTCTAGCAGAAGTACTTGGTAAAATATATTATCAGAGCGAGAAGGAAACTGTCCAAAAAATTGAGATTATATACAGCGGTGACCTTGCTGATAAGGAAACAAAGGTGTTCTCACTGTCGGTGCTTAAGGGCTTCCTCGATCCTGTAATAAAAGAAAAGGTTAACTATGTAAATGCAGAGCTGATGCTTCACAACATGGGTATAGAAATGGTTGAAAGCAAGAGGTCTCATCTTGATAAGTACACCAATCTAATTACAGTTAAATTTACAACAAAGAAGCGTATCCAGAGCGTATCCGGAACAATTTTTGCAAAAGAAGAAATGAGGATAGTGGACTTCTTTGGATACAAGCTGGACTTTGAACCCACACCCTATGTTGTAGCTATCCAGAATATTGACAAGCCCGGAATAATAGGGCGAATCGGCACTATTCTAGGCGAAGCAGGGGTAAATATAGCTGCAATGCAATGGAGCAGAAACAGGAAGGGTGAAAAGGCTGTCTCATTTGTAAGTGTTGATCAGAGCGTTGACGGAAAAACTCTTGATGAGATTAGAAAAATTGATGGCGTACTAAAGGTATCGCTCTTGAATTTTTAGAATTATTTTGACACGTACAAGAAGCCACTGCATCTATAGGCGGCAGGAGTACGTCACTGATAATATAAGCTGGAGGGCGGATATCTAAGACAGCTCTTTGGTAACGGACAGAGTTATTTTGTGAACCAACATTGGGTGCCTGTGGGACTATACTCCACAGCGCCCATCTTTTTTCGCTAGGGAAAGTGAAAAACTCCGGATTTTATGATGAATAATGTCGGAAAAGATTAAACACTATTGAAATGTTAGAATGTATAGTGTTACAATATATTCAGATACAGGGTAATTTTACAAAAAAAGCTTAGCGGTGACACAATATGACAAGGCATGTGTAAAGGTTACATAAAAGTATTGATTTATTAAGTATAAAATGTTAATATGTATATATAAATAAAGAAGTAACATTTAATAAGTAAAGCTTTTCAACGAAAAGGCAAACCGGACGAAAGACCGGGACGCAAAGCTAAAGGGCCTAATTTCAACTAACCTCAAGGGGTGAACGAAATGGCAGCCAGCTGCCGAAAGGGGAGTTTTGGGTGAAGAAGCTTTTGTTTTATATGGCAACAGTACAGGATGTAAGCTTGAGCCATAATATGACGGCCATAGAGATAACAGATGAGAGTACAAGAAATTTGGATTCTGAAAGCGACAAAATACATACAGTTTATGATTACAGCAAGCTTTCAACAATGCCAAGCAACTATGTGCCGGACCTTGACAACATAATCACCAGCGGTAAGAGTATCTGTTATGATTTTGCATCTGTTTTTGCTGCAATGCTACGAAGCCAAGGCATGCCGGTAAAGCTGATTAAGGGTTATACGACTAATGTCAAGGGTTACCTCGCTTGGAACGAGATATATGATAGCGAAGCAGGAGAATGGAACACTTTGGATACGACTTATGATGCTGAGCAGAAGGCTGCAGATTATGCATGCAGTGTGATTAATAATACGGCTCATTATTCCAAGGTTTTTGAATATTAGAAGGTTAATATAAAAAACTGTTGGCATGAGCCAGCAGTTTTTTTGCTTTATTAGATAAGCGAAGGAAATACACAGAAAACCAGGAAATATTACAATTATTACGCAAAAGTTAACAAAAAGTAAATGAATTTCAGTTTATCTATTGACGAAATAGCGGCATTATTCTATAATGGTAAAGCATCTAATTTATTACAATTAATGAAATTGATAAAATACAGTAACAATTGATAAAAAGTAATCTCCTAAATTGACGAAAGATATTTACTAAATAAATGATGTGTATTAATCGAAATATTACAAAAGCATTAAACAGGCAATACGGTACAATCTTTTAAATACCTGTACTTTACTAAAAGAGAGAAAAGGGATATTTAGATGAGCGAACGTAAGAGGCTAGGAGATATTTTAATGGAAGCGGGCAAGATAACACTTGCCCAACTGAACAGAGCTCTTGAGGCCCAGAGAAAGACTAAGAAGCGATTGGGCGAGGTTCTCATTGATGAAGGTCTAATGAGTGAAGCAGAGATAGCTGATACGATTGCTAAACAGCTTTCGCTACAACGTGTAGATTTGACTAGAATGTTTATTGACCAGAACATAGCAAGGAGCATTACAAAGGAAGTAGCCAAAAAGCACAATGTAATCCCCATACTTATAAAAGATGGCAAGCTAATAGTTGCAATGAGCGATCCCCTTAATATGTTTGCCATCGATGACGTTAGCTTCATAACCCAGAAGAGAGTACAGCCGGTTATTGCCACAAAAGAACAAATTGAGAGAGCTATAGAGCTCTATTATAGTAGAGAGGCTACAGACAAGGCTATAGAAGATCTCAAAAGAGAATTCACATTTGTATCACCATCAGATGTAATGAAGCAGGAAAGTGGGGCGTCGGGGGATGTGCAGTCAGCTCCGGCGGTCAGGCTCACAAATTCGATTATTGACCAGGCAATAGCAACAAGTGCCAGTGATATACATATAGAACCTTTTGAGACCTATGTAGCTGTAAGGTATAGAGTAGACGGTGTACTGTTTGAAAGCAACAGAATTCCGCAAAATCTTTATTCAGCCGTATCTACAAGAATAAAGATTATGGCAGACATGAATATTGCGGAGAAGAGAGTTCCCCAGGACGGTAGAATAGAGATGGAGCTCAAGGGCAAAAGCTATGACTTTCGTGTGTCCTCACTGCCTACAATATTTGGTGAGAAAATAGTTATAAGGGTACTTGACAGGACTTCCTTTAGCTTTAACAGAGAAAAGCTTGGTTTTAATGCAAATGAGAATGTAATAATGGACAAAATCATTAAGATGCCTCATGGAATAGTACTACTAACAGGACCTACAGGAAGTGGTAAAACGACGACTCTTTACGCTTTGTTAAATGAAGTTAACAAACCGGATAGAAATATAGTTACAGTAGAGGATCCAGTAGAGTATATGCTGGCAGGTATAAATCAGGTACAGGTAAATGTAAAAGCAGGGCTTACCTTTGCATCTGGCCTCAGGAGCATACTAAGACAGGACCCTGACATCATAATGATAGGTGAGATAAGAGACGAGGAAACAGCCCAGATAGCAGTAAGGGCAGCTATAACAGGACATTTGGTTTTCTCTACATTACATACAAACGACGCTCCCGGAGCAATAACACGACTTATTGATATGAACGTAGAGCCCTACCTTGCATCAGATGCAATGGTAGGAGTAATAGCTCAAAGACTTGTAAGAAGGCTTTGTCCAGCATGTAGAAAGCCACATATGGCCGATGAAAATGAAATGATAATACTTCAGGTGGACGAGCCTGTTACAATTTATAAAAGCGAAGGCTGTCCATCCTGCCAAAACACAGGGTATAGGGGAAGAACAGCAATACACGAGGTTATGTTGCTGGAAAAGGATCACAGAAACATTATATCCCGCGGGGCTAGCGCAGAAGAAATTAGGGATGTGGCCATAGAGCATGGAATGGTGGATTTATTTGCAAGCTGTAAGGATTTAGTGTTAAGAGGTGTTACATCAATACAGGAGATGGTGAAAACAGTATATGCCAGAGATTAATATTAGAAAGATGGACGAACTATTACAATATGCATGTAAGTCAAAGGCCTCTGACCTTCATGTAAATGTGGGAAGCAAGCCTATGATGCGATTAAATTCCGTATTGCATGAGATACCGGTAGAAGAGGTCATTACTCCGGAGATTGCAGTGGAGTTGGTAAAGTCGCTCCTTGACAATGAAAAGAGAGCAGTCCTTGAGTCTATGGGAGAGATAGACTTTTCATTCTCAAAGGCTGGGCTTGGAAGGTTCAGAGCAAACGCATACAGGCAGAGAGGGACATATTCCTTGGCAATTAGGTCATTGCCCTTTGATATACCAGAGTTTGATAGCCTGGGACTGCCGCAGGTAATTAAGAGCTTTGCTAAGAAATCAAGAGGGCTTGTACTGGCTACCGGGCCTACAGGAAGTGGAAAGTCTACAACACTGGCTTCATTGATAGGGATAGTAAATGAAGAGCGCAGATGCCATATTATCACCATTGAGGATCCTATAGAGTATCTGCATAAGCATAAAAATGGCTTGGTTGACCAAAGAGAGGTCGGTTCAGACACAAGGTCTTTTGCATCGGCTTTGAGAGCTACACTGAGAGAAGATCCAGATGTAATACTGGTAGGTGAGATGAGAGACCCGGAAACTATAGCTATAGCATTAACAGCAGCAGAAACAGGACATCTTGTTTTCTCCACACTTCATACCGTTGGTGCTGCAAAGACTATAGATAGGGTTATCGACTCGTTCCCACCGGCCCAACAAAACCAGGTAAGAGGCCAGCTGGCAACAGTGCTGGAGGGTGTAATTTCACAGCAATTGTTGCCCAAGCGTGATGGTACTGGTGTAGTTCCTGCTATTGAAGTAATGGTGGCTACTCCAGCCATACGAAATCTGATTAGGGAGGGCAAGCCCTACCAGATTAACAGCATGATACAAACAGGGTCCAGCACTGGAATGCAGTCGCTGGAAAGCAATTTAGCTCAACTTGTATCTGACGGGATTATATCCCAGGATGATGCAATGATACGTGCATCAGACCCGAAAACCCTATACCAGATGATAAGCAAGAGGTGGTAAAATGCCCATATATATATACTCAGCGAAAAATTTAAAAGGTGAAGCACTAGAAGGTGAATTCGAAGCCGCATCTACAGAAGTACTAGAGCAAATGCTCAGAGGTAAAGGCTTCTTCCTTGTCGAATCAAGAGTCAAGGGTAAGGAATTCGAAGTATCAGGTCTTGGGGGAAAGATAAATGCTAAAGACATAGCAGTTTTCTGCAGACAGTTTGCCGTTATTATTAGTTCAGGCATAACTTTGTTGGAGGCAATTGGAATACTCAGGGATCAAGCATCAAAGAAGCGTATGAAGATTATTTTGGATGATATTTATAGTGAACTGCAGAAGGGTCGTGTACTTTCGGAGGCAATTACCCCATACGATGATATGTTTCCAGAATTCATGAAAAATATGATTAAAGTCGGCGAGGCCAGTGGTGCTCTAGATACAATACTAAACCAAATGGCAGAATACTATGAGCATGATTATAAGATAAGAAAAAAAGTAAAGGGAGCTATGACTTACCCTGCTATTTTGGGAGTATTGACTGTTGGTGTTGTTGTTCTGTTGATGGTAGCAGTAATTCCTATGTTTTCTGATATGCTTTCAAGTATGGGCGGGGAAATGCCAGGTATTACTAAGATATTAATGGCCATAAGTAATTTTATGGTGAACAACCTTCTGGTTATTACAGTTGTAGTAACATTAGCGATAGTTTTCTTTACATATTGGATTAAAACAGAGAGAGGAAGGCTTTGGTTTGATGGACTAAAGCTTAAATTGCCGGTAATAAAGACAACAGTAATAAAAACAATTACAGCAAGATTTGCAAGAAGCATGAGTATTTTGCTAAAAAGCGGTATACCAATCGTAAATGCAATGGAAATTATGGAAGATTTAATTGGTAATAAAGCCATACAAGAAAATTTTTCAACTGCAGCTAATGATATACAGGAAGGAAAAGGCATAGCAGGTCCTATGAAAAGTCTGGGCATTTTTCCACCCTTGCTGATCCATATGATAGTGGTTGGCGAAAGCACAGGTGAGTTGGATGAAATGCTGGGTCGTACAGCAGGCTTTTTCGACGAGGAGGTGGAGGAAGCTATCGAAAAGGCGGTTACAATGATTGAACCGGCTATGATAATAATAATGGCAGCGATAATTGGTGTGATTATTATTTCAGTTATGTTGCCAATGGTAAGTATTATGGAAACAGTTCAGTAAAAGTAAAACACAATATATTATTTTATGGAGGGATGTTAAATGTGTACTAAATTATTGAGAAGGACAAAGAGCAACAAAGGTTTCACACTCATCGAGCTCATCGTGGTTATCGCAATCCTAGCGATTCTGGCATTGATATTGGTGCCGAGATTTTCAGGATTTACTGAGAGTGCAGCCGGTAGAACCAATGATGGAAACAGGAGAACAGTTGAGTCAGCAGTACAAGTTATGATTTCTGACGGTAGACTGACTGGAGCAGGAGAGTTTACTGTTGAAGAAAATACGGATGTTACCATTAAAACCGCCGGCACCCTCGAATGGAACGGTGCCACTGCAGCAGCTGCTGATATTAAAGGTGGTTTAGTAGCTCTTATCGGGGATAATTTGAAACCTGCAGGTACTGTAACTAAGTACTTAGTTAAAGTTACTGCTGATGGTGTTGATGTAGAAGATGTTTCGTAAATAACATCGTTATTCTGTTCCAGCCACTCTTGTTTTGGCAAGGGTGGCTGGGTTTACAGGTGAGTCTGTAACCAGGCTTAGCTGTAAGCGTGAAGGAGGAGATTCTGATTATGAAAAGCCAAAAGGGTTTCACTCTTATAGAGGTTGTCGTTGTTATTGCAGTTATAGGAATAATAATTTTATTTGCGGTCCCAAACATTAGAGGATATATTGAAAGTAACAATGAAAGACATAGGCAGACCCAGGAGCAACTTGTAAATAAAACCTTTATGCAGTACTATGCCTTAACTGGAAAACACTTTACAACAACATGTGATGCAGACGATTTCATTATTGGTGTTGAAGGAATGTATAATGAGCTTAATAGCAAAGCAGGTTCTTTGCTGAGCAATTCAACTGGCAACTATCGA
Source organism: uncultured Oscillospiraceae bacterium (assembly GCA_964512095.1). Lineage (GTDB taxonomy): Bacteria > Bacillota > Clostridia > Acetivibrionales > DTU013 > DTU013. The sequence goes on along the minus strand of CAZEIH010000006.1, from coordinate 12,781 downwards.
TACAAAGTAATAGATGGGACTGAGGATCCAATTACATCGATTGTAACAGTAAGAAAAATTGAGGCTCATAGAGTTTCATAGTAAAGGAAAAATAGTATGAAGACTAAAAGGAGCAATACAAGTGAATATATTAGAAGCACTAAAGGGTTTACCATGATTGAGCTTGTAATTTCACTAGCAATTATGAGTCTGTTAGTATCTACCTGTATCACTTTATTTACTGCCGGGCAAAGAACATATCAGAGTATTTATGATGATTATCAGCTACAGAGTGAGGCAAGGATTGCTATTTCATACTTAGATGTAAAGATTCGCCAAAATGACTGTATGGCCATCTCTGGTAATCGTCACTCAGTAAGAGTTGTGGAGGATGTTGCTACCAGTAAGTATTATTTGGAGGTTGAAGGAGATACCTCTTCTGAGTATATATATGATGATGGAAATGGTACGCTTAGAGTTACTGATGATTTGTCGAAGATATTTGATATAGACCAAACCATGATTGCAGGGGGGTTTGACAGTATAAGTATTTCTTCACCTGAAATTGCACCTGGCGAAATAGACCCTTCAATAATTAATATTGAAATAGAGTATAATGGTTCAAAAAGAACATCAAAATCAATAATTTTACGATCTGATGTTAGCTGATAAGCAAATCTAAAGAAAACTGTCATACAGGAGGATGAAAAGTGGCCAAAAATGTTCTGGGGTTAGATATAGATTCTAAGTATATTAAAATGGCATTCATAAGGCAAGGGAAAACTGACACGGTTTTGAAGACCATTTATGCAGCGACACCAACGGATAGTGTGGTTAATGGTGAAATTAAGAACATAGATGTTGTAGCTGCAAGGATACGAAGTGTCCTTTTTGATTATAAGTTTAAACCTGCGGAATTATACATATCTATTAATTCTCAAAACGTGGTTGTAAGAGAGATTAAACTCCCCATGTTGAAGGAAAAGGAAATTGATCCGGCTATTGAGTTCGAATTGATGCAATCCTTCCCAGGTATAGTTCAATCTCATACCATAAGTAGCAAGATATACTCTGCTCCAGGAATGCCTGTGGAAGGTATTACAGCCTTCTGTCCCAATAGAGTTCTAGCAGATTATGCTGAGGTTGCAAAAGGTCTTCTTATTCCACTCAAGGGAATTGACATTAATGCTAATGCATTAACTAAAGCAGTAAAGCTATTTATGCCACAGGAGTATAAGAAAGAAACTTACATTGTTGTAGATGTTGGATTCACAATGTGTCAGGTCAATTTAGTATCAGCTGATAAGTTGCTTCTAAGCAGACAGATATCAAGTGGTATAGTAAGGTTTGACAACCTTGTGGCAAATCGAATTGGTATGTCTATAGACCAGGCAGAAAGGGCCAGGCAGAATAACAAGTATGACATATATAACTTGGACAAAGAAGATGTTGATGGTTTTATAAAAATAGCATTTTCAGAAGTTGATAATCAAATACGTCAAATAATTGACTATTACAAGTACAATAAGTCAGACGAAACAAAAATAACAAGCATACTCTTGTTTGCAGGTAGAGGACTTGATACCAGCCTTTCTGACTATTTTGGCGGAAAATTCAATCTCCCGGTCAACACAATAAAGCCAATAATCAAAGAGCCTTCAGTAGATAATACCGATGCAATGGCCATGGCTGCTATAGGTGCGGCTCTGTCTCCCATTACTGGAAGTAAGGATATCAATCTGATGCCCAAGCTCAAGGAAATGAGAGAGGCTGGACTTAAGAGGATAAAGCTAACAAGGGCTCTTGCTGTTGTGCTTGTACTTACAGTATTGGGGCTTGGGGCTTTTACATATTTTAAGCTTATGACATCACTTGTAACTAATCAAACCAATGCAATTCAAAACGATATTATAAGATATTCAGTTATAAACGAAACAAAGGAGAAGCTTAGGGTAAGCCAAAATCACTTAGAAAGTGCAAAGTCTATATTGGAGAGCCATGATGCCGAATTGGTTTTGAACACAGAAGTATTTGATCATATTGGAAGTTGTATGCCAGGTGCAATATTCATTAATTCTTACAACATAAACAATGAAGGAGATATTGTTATTAATGGTGTGGCTCTAGATAGAAAAAGCGTATCGGATTTTGTTTACAATCTCAAGCAATCTGATTTGCTGGAACGTGTTGCAGTGTCAAACATAATTTCACGATCTGAAACTGCGATTGATTATGATTTTACTATAGAAATTACATTAGATAAAGCAAAGGCAGGTGAATAACAGGTGAGTAGAATAGAAAATGTGAAAAATATACTTTCCAAAGTAAATTTTACAAATAAAGGTGGATTAACTGCAAGAGAATTCTTGTTGCTTGTATTTTTGATTATTGCAGTGGAAGGTTATCTTCTGTATGCTTGGGTACTAAAACCTGCCTATATTCAATATGATGCTGCTGTTGTTGAAAAGGCCAGTAGACAAACTGTTCTTGATGGGCTCATAAGTGATTATTCCAGAAAGGCAAATATGGAAGAACAGATAAGAACCCTGGAAAGTGAAATTGCAGAAGTGAGTAAGCTGATACCGGCATATGTTTCTCAGGAAGAAGTTATATTACAGCTTGAAGAGTTATCATTAAAGAACATGGTAACTATAGATGCAACTACATTTGCAAATATATCGGAATTACCCCTTGAGTTTGTTAAAACAAGTGATGGCTCTGGTATTAGTGCTAGCTCAGATGCCGAGTCTAGTGCTGTTGTTACAGAACAATTGGTTGCAATAAATTTTGAATGTAACTACCAGGAGTTATATAGTTTTTTAAAGGATATTGAGTCTAGCCTTAGAAAGGTTTCAGTTAAAGGAATAGTGCTTCAAAGGAATGAGGATGACGGGTTTTTATCTGGATTAATTAATCTTTCATTTATAAGCTACTGGGATGAAACCCAAGGACCAAAGCCATATACTATCACAACAGATGAGATACCGGGTAAAGAGAATCCATTCTTAGAGTTTCCTGGGTATTCATCTACAGGAACTAAGAGCAGCAGCTATGATCCTGAAGCATCAACTGCACGGCCTGATTTCTATTTGATGATAAATAGTTATTTGAATAATTCTACTAAGACAATGTTAATGAACTATTATAATAAAGGTTCTGAAGCTGCAGTTGATGTAAACGGAATTGTTAAAGGGAATATCACTATTAATGGTAAGGATGGAAATTACACATTCCAGTATAATTTTGGACACAATAGCATTGCTGAGACTAGCCCTACAGAAGTAAGGGAGGGTAGAATAAGGATGGAAGTATTGGTCCAACCAAGAAGATCTGCAGATGACAAAGTTGGTGTTATGATGGATATTACAAATAATTCTGATGTTCCTTTTGAAATAACTGTTAAGGGCGACGACGCAAAAAACCCAAGATTTGTTAGAGGAAGGACCGCAGGGAGTGTTGATGTAAAGCAGGTGGAATAATTTATGAGATTATCTAAATCGGGGAAAATTAGAAATGAAAACGGATTTACGCTTATTGAAGTTGTAGTATCAATAGCTTTGTTGGCTGCTGTTTCAGTATCATTACTTCAAATGTTTACTGTCTCATCAAGAACCAACCGTATTGCATATGAATTGGATTCTGCCAATGCATTATGTGTAAAGGCTACGGAGATGTATAAGGGTGATCCGAGGCATGGCGATGATGACGGCACCTATCTTAATACAGGGTTTGATGTTGAAAATCCTGAAATTGATAAATATGTTTATACACAGTTCTATGATAGTTTATTTCAGAATCCGCCTTTTGACGCCAAATATAAACTCGAAATAACTTCAATAAAAGGTAACACGAGAACAATGCCAATTAGCTTCTATCCTGATGCTGCTTATGAGGAGGTTATTCCAAATGCAAGCACTGTGGATGTGATATTGACATGGGATTCGATAAATAACGAAGTAGATATTACAATAGCAAGTAGCTCCGGCAGTATCAGTGCTACTGATACCAGTATAATTTACTCAAGTAACCCAGTTACCAATTCAAAGACAGCAATGATACCTATACACTTAGACTGTAGTAATATACAAATTAGCCCTGCCAATGCAACCATAAAAGTTAGAAATGATATTGGAAGAATACCTTTAGATAACGGTATGGGTGTTATTGAAGAATATGAGGCTATCGCAGATATATATTTATGTGATATTCAAGAAGGTGAAACTGTTGATATAGGTATAGTAAGCGGTATGTCCACTCAGAGTAGGATTACAAAGAAAAATCAAACTATTACAGAATATTCTGGTATTATTAGGGTTATGAGATCATCGGACAATTCATTATTAGCTGAGAATTGTGCTGAGAAGTTTTGGTTTGGGAATTGAGGGGTGAAATAAGTATGAAAAAGAAGTGCTTGTATGCTAAATTAAATGACCAAAAGGGAGCCGCGGCAGTTATAACACTCTGTGTACTACTTGTGTTGACTGTTCTTGGAACAATGGCACTTTCTATAAGTACTATTAGTGTAACGATGGGAGGCAAAACAGTTAGGTGGTCAGATGAGTACTACACTATGGATTGTTTAGCTGAGAAGTATGTGAACCAAATAGATGAAAAACTTGCTGATGCCGAGAAGGATGCAAGGATTTATGTGCAAAACAGGATGGACAAAATAGCTCCAGGCAATCTGGAAAGTTATATGGCTAGTGAGTCTATAAGCTTCAGTATTGATTATGATATGCATAATGCAGCCCAAGAGTTTTTCTACAATTATTATTTGTTCGACTGGACCGACGTCGGATTAAATGAATATACGCTAGACGATTATCAATGCCATTATATAGATGGTTCTTTAAGTACTATATCCAAAGCGTATGCAACTGCTGCAGCAACATATAACACTCCAGAGGCTGCATTTGAAGCTGATCTCACCACATATATTTCACAGCTGTTTGACAGGGTATATTTTCATATGCTGTCTCTGCAGTTACTTATTTATACTGATGGAGCTGATACTTTGACAGGGCCTGCAGTAAGTATGCAAAGCACAAAAAATGTTGTTCTAAAGGGTGGCAGTGCAAATTATGGGGTTAGAGAGCCAAACATAAATCTTAGGTGTACTAAAGCATACGCAAGTATAAATTATAGTACAGAAAGTGAAATGATAACCGACTGGAATGATAGGTTAAATCCGGCAAACAATAGTATTGGCCTTTATATTCGTATATCAGGCGGTACATCAGAAGATATGAAACAGGTACGTGTAGAGGTGGATGTTACATCACCGGAATACAAGACAATTACTAAGAATATTTACACGCCATTATTAGGTAATCCTATATTGACGAATGCCTTAAGTGCCCAAGGTAGCGTTACTTTTAATAGTTATTCTAATGCTAAAATTTTCGGTGACTTATATTCGTCTGGAGAAGGTGGCATTTCTGTAAAGGGGAATGCTAATGTAAATATACGGGGCAATGTCTATACTCCCGGGGATTTTAAGGTTGATGGGAGTAATGGAAGTGTGACAGTGGATACAATACTTACAAATGCGAGTAATGCAATTGCATATGACTATAAGAATAAGACATATGGAAATGCGTTTTTTTATGATAACTTAGTAAACAAAACTATTGATGTCAACTTATATGCTCCAGATGCAATAGGTGTAGACTATATTCCCCTTGTTTTCCGTGACTATCTTGATCAGGGAAATGTATATTGTGATAGTGTTTATATTGGGAATGAAACTAATCCAATATCGGGAAGTAGTATTAATATAAGAGGTAACCTATGGACAAAGGATGATATACAGCTTGATGCAAATGATTCTACTATTAGGATAGGATATATTGATGCTGGCAATCCAAAGTACAATTATATAGGCCTTAGTCAGGAATCAGAATATCATCCTACTTTGGGCGAAATTGATCATAGAGCAAGCAGTTCTGTAATCAATAACTATCCCTTCCATCCATCAAATTTACCTAGTAGCGAAATAGTTTTAAACAGTAATTTTATTGTTCCTGGTGTTGCCTTTTATGAATTTGATGAGTTTTATATGTCCGTAGAAAGTGTTACATCCAGAACATCAAACCCAATATCTATCTTAAATGCTTATTGGAATGAAGCAGGAGATATATACCAAACATATACCACCAGTGAGGGAGAGCAATTTGATTTAGTAACGGAGGTAGATTTAGAGGAAAAGAGAAAAAGGATGATAAAATTTGTTGACACTCATCCTTATTTAGAAACTAATATACGGACAGATCTCAATGCTAATAATATTGCAGGGTATATAGCAGGGATAGCACTAATTGATACTAATGATGTTGGTAGTAAGGCTGAAATATTTGCAAATCATACATCCTTGACTGACCCGCAAAAGGGTTCGTCAAAAGAACTTATAGAAGCAACTAACAATTACATTGCTCACTCGAATTTGTATGTCGATAATTTCTTCAAGAATGTTTTTTATTCAAAAACAAAAAAGCTTGGAACAACCGGACCTGGTTCAGTAGACGACGATACCATGGCACCTTTCAGTCACTTTTTTGACAGCTCGATTACTAATCCTGGAACGTATTTCAATGGATATGAAATCAAGGTTATAGCAAATGGGGGGACGTTGGATGTCAATGCTGTTCCAGAAGGTATCGTCTTTTGTAATGGTAACCTAACTATAAGTAACAGCTCATTAGGTGAGAAAGAATTTAGAGGAACAATAATATGTACTGGTAACGTGAATATAATTGGTAAGGTCAAATTAGTTTATGACGAATCAATTATTATAGAAAAGATGAAAAACTATTATAACGTACGTCAGTTTTTCCAAAACATATATGCTGCTACTAATTATTTTGATGCCAACACAATAGAGGAGTTGGATATAGCTTCTGTAGGTGGTGAAAGAAATGTTGTTAAGAGACTTAAGATTAAATCATGGAGAGAGTTATCTGTAACTGCGTAAGATAAAATAGCACTTTACAAAACACAGGAAAAAAGTGATAATATATGTGTAGGCAAATATTTATATTAACATTGCACAAAATATCTTAAAACATAAAATTTTGACTAATATGTGGGCTAAATTGTAATGTTTAGGAGGTTAGTTTCATGAGAAAAAATCATAACAGGGTGGTAGCAGCACTCACACTTATTATTATGATGGTTACGGTTATTTTACCGATGAGCGCTAGTGCAGCTCCGGTAGTACCAAGCCCCAACGGTACATTTAAAGAGACACCTTTAAATGATGGTACGGTTATAGGCACTATTGATGTGGCGTTGGACTGGGAGTATGATCACGAAGGTAGCAATAATTATTATTATGATGCGAGTGAGTTACCTGAAGGGTTGAATCTAAATGTAATAGGAAATTATGGAAACGCTAAAGTGGAGATAACAGGAAAGGCAGTAAGTCATAATGCTGTAGACAGTTGTAGCATTGAAATAAGGTTCACAACTCGTCAACCGTTCATGTGGTGGTATAATTACCAGGAAGAAACGAGAAAATTTAACATAGAATTTTATGATGATGATGCTATACTAATTAATCGCGATAAGATTCGTGTTCTTGAAGTGTATCCTAGTATTATGACAAATAGCACTGCCAATGGATCAAATGATCCATCAAAACCTAATCCCGGTGACTTGTTGTACACGAAATTAAAAAATAATTCTAAATACGATATTACATCAATGTCATTAAATAAATTTATATCTCTCAGAGATGATATTAATGGCACTTATGATGTTGTTTATTTTGGGAAAGGTACATACTGTAGAAATACGGTAACAGATACTCACTTTGGTAATGACATAACAGAGCACAGAGCAGAAAAAGTATTAGAGTTTATAGATTCAAATCAGCTGTGTATATTCCATAATGATGCATTTAAAGGTGCATCTCAGGATGGAACGCTAAGCAGCATACCTGTTACAGTTATGTACAACAAATTTAACAGTGTGAGAGGTAGAGCGAACGTAAAGGAAGTTAACGGCCTTAATGACAGTGTATTTAACAATCTAATTACTGAGTATGAAAAATATAATCAAAGACCTATTTTGCAAGTAACTCAGAAACCACAATCATATCATGAAGTAGGACAACCTATTGTAAGTCACAACTTGACTTTTGAATATGGTGTATATGATCCTGATTCAGATATCGATGATTTGTTTACAGTTGAGTTATATATAGACAGAAACTGTAACAGCTTGTTTGAAAACTTTGAACGAGTTGCTACAAGAGAGATAATTAATGGAGAGTATGATACTATTAATTACAGCATGTCCCAGGAATTAACAGGCGTTTATTTTTGGAAGCTTGTTGTTACTGAAACAAACGGGCTGGGTGCAAAATCTGAGGCTACTGATGTTATAAGAGTAAAAGGAGATGAATTGGTTATTAATGTTCTGCAAATAAAGCCCAATTCGGATAATAACGCAAACCTAACTAGTCTTTTCAACACATATGGACAAAGGCCTGGTGAATTCAGGATTAACGTAACTGAGACTACTGTTAATGAATTCAATAGTGGAACCCCAAGTAAACATTTGCGTGATCTTAATGGTAATTACGATATGGTTATCCTTGGTTTTGCTGACAACTATTCAGATGATAGAGAATTTAATACGGAGGCAATAGAAGAGCTGGATGAATTTATCAGAACTAAACAGAGCGTAATGTTTACGCATGATAGTATTCACTATGAATACAATGATGCCTTAACAGATAAATTTTGGGATGATGTGGGACAGACAATACGCAGCGGTAGAGGCGAAACAGCTGGTCTAATTGGCTTCGGTAATCATTCGAAATTACGTAGTGAGTATTCTGCATTAAATAATACATACAAAATAGGTATTTATCAGGAGATAAACCCGAATAAAGAAGCAGTGCTTGTTCGTCCAATTAACTCAAACACTATAACATTATATCCGTACAATTTAGAGTCGGTACCACAGAACCAGCGATCAGTTGCTCGTACGCATTACCAGTGGTTTAAGCTTGATCTTGAGCAAAAAGATGTTATACCTTTATTCAATCTCTATAAAGCTTCGAGTGGTGAAAGAGTTCAGGATGATGCGATGAACAATTTCTATACTTATACAAAAGATAATATAACTTATTCGGGTACTGGACATAAACCTGGATATCCTGAGTATGAAATAAAGCTGTTTGTCAATACAGCCTTCAAAGCTCATGCGGTTGCAAACAAGAAACCCATTATACATATAATAAAGCCAACAGGTAATACAGAACACATAAATACAACAAATTTTGATTTAATTTTCAAGTTAACTGATGACTATGATAACAAATTAAAATACTGGGTTGATGTAGACTATGATAATGATGGTATTTATGAAGTAAATGTAGCGGATGGGATAGTCGTTCCTATTGATACAGATGATGCAATAACACATAATCTAGCTAACCGTACTACAGTTGGCCAGTTTATGATAAGAATAAAGGCACAGGAGACAAGCGAAACAGGTGCTATAAGTATTTTAGAAAAAGAAATGAATTGTGTAAGCACTCCGGTTATAAAACCGAATGTATCGTTTACAGATCAACTTGGTAACCCAATAACATCATGTCTTATCGGTGAAACTATAAACATAAATACACTTGTAAGCGCTACAGGAAATATTGCTCCCCAGCAGGATGTTGCACCGAAATATGATATTGATGCAAAATATTCAAATGGAACACAAGTGATAAGTAAAATTAATCAAGACGTTGGTTCATTTACTTTCTATTCCACAGATGGGGTTAATCCGAGCCCTTCAGGTATTAGCAAACAGGAGACTGTAACCATTAATGCTGCTGATCCAACTACTTTAAATGTAAACACAAAAACTAAATATAGTGTTTACGGTTTACCTGATGAGCATAGTGGAAGTGGAAGTCTTCTTGTAAAGGAAGGGATGGTGACAATATATGTTAAGGATAGTGAGGGCAGGGGGGTTAAGAATGTTACAGTAAAAGATGTAGACACTGCAATAGGACAAACCAGCTCTGCAGGATCATTTGAGCAAAGAAAGATAGTAGGCAGTCATAAGTATAGTATTGATTTACCTGCGGGATATGTATTAGGTCCAAACCCAATAAAAGTAAGACGCCTGAGCGATGGAACTGAATTTGACGAAGCTGAAGTTGCATTAACAGGTCAAAATAACCAATGGGAAGTTACATTTAATTTAGCACTTGATATAGGTATTGATGCCAAGTATTATAAGTATAATACATCCGTATCATACCTTGGCGATGACTTAGAGAATCGCAAATATTACCTAAGATGTCCAAAAGGATATCCTGCTAAATATGTAGCGCGAATAGAAATTGATGAGATAGATGGAATTCAGGTAAAGGGTATCGATTTTATGCTTGAGACTAAGGATAGTGATGGAATTATCGTGTCATCACCTACTAATGAATTGTATGCTAAGGTAAAGGACGGGTTAGATAGCTTAGTAGGTAGTATTCCTACAGAGCTAGCAGGTCTTAGACAATTATATAGTAGTAATGACACACCAGATGGAGGTACATACGCAGGAAAGAGCTACTATATAGTAGTTGAAGTACCTAAGGCGAATACTCAAAGTGTTAAAATAAGCAATGTAATTTTGACTATGGAGGATGATTCTACTCAAGTATTATCTCTTGACAGTGAGGTAATATTTGGTGAACCCGCACCGCCTATATTAAGATAAAAACATTATAATGAATAATTAAAAAATAAGAGGTTGGCTAATGGCCAACCTCTTATTTTATAAATATAAATATGGGGACGTAAATATGGGGACGGTTCTTTAAGCGTCAAACTCTGCCAAAACGTAAGCGTCAAATAAACCATCACATGGTATATCCGCTGCGAAGTTGATACAATCACGATGAATACAGTTGAAAAAGTTGAAAAAGTAAGCAAACTTTCTCAACCAGGAACGGAGTGGTTGTATGGATACACAAAAAGTTGCAACAAAGTACCGGTTGGCGCAGTGGGCGCAAGTGATACAGGCACAGCAGGAGAGTGGGCAAAACATCAAGAATATTGTGCCAAGCGGGTGGATGCAGCTTACGTCGAAACAAGCACAACACGCGAAAGAAGCTATGGTCATTGAAATTAACAGCTGTCATGTCATGGTAAATGCACAGACAGATCTTGAACTGCTAAAAAAAATCTGCCTTACCTTGATGTCACTAAAATGAGATGGAATGATAAACCTGTTTATCTCTGTTGCGGGTGCACAGATATGAGAAAGTCCATAAATGGCCTGATGATACTAGTACAGGAGAGCTTTTCACTTGACCCGTTTGCGGACGCACTGTTTGTGTTCTGTAACCGAAACCGGAATAGGCTTAAAATTATTGAATGGGACGGGGACGGATTCTGGCTGTACTTTAAGCGTCTGGAACGCGGGCGTTTTCGCTGGCCATCGGAAGGAGACTCTACTACAATGGTTCTTGACGTAAATGAATTATCCTGTCTGATTGACGGCGCTAGGCTGGAAAAAAAGCTTGGTCGGAAGGTAGTTTTCGAGCGGCAAATTTCGTAAAAAACATCGCATATATTTTTCAAAAAGCGCCTAAAAGCTTGATTTTGTGCGGTTTATATGGAAATATTATCATATGAAAACACAAGAAATTTCGGCAGAAAAACTGCTTAGCATAATTGAAGAAAAGGACCGAAGGATTACTGAATTAGAGCAGCAAGTTCAATGGCTTATGGCACAAATCCGTCTTGCAAAGCACAAACAATTCGGCATATCAAGCGAGCATACCAACGTTGAACAAATAAATCTTTTCAATGAGGTGGAAGTGACCGCTAATTTGGCCGCACCTGAGCCGTCATTGACCGAGGTAAAGGCGCATTGCCGCAAGAGGACCCGTCTGACAACGGACAAGCTTCCAGAGGACCTGCCTGTTGAGGTAATTGAGCACGAACTGCCGGAAGCTGAGCGTGTCTGCCCGGACTGCGGCGGCGAATTACATACAATAGGCAGAGAAATCCGCGAGGAACTTAAGGTTATACCTGCGAAAGCGGTGATTGTGCGGCATGTGCGGCACGTCTACGCATGCCGGAGTTGTGAGGATACTTCCGACCATGTGCCGGTTGTAAAGGCGGATATGCTGTTAATCGTCAAATTCGAAGCTTGTACTTTTTCAAATTATCTTCAAATTGTAAGAAGGTTCAGGATATAACAGTCTGGCGTAATTCACAGCAGACTATTTTACATGAGCGCGGAACTGATCTTGGTCTGTCAGATGAAGAGTTTAAGGTAGAAATCTCCAATGCTCTTAATAAATGGCTTGGCAAGGAGAAGCTTGACATAAATTAAATGAACAGGTCTGGCAGTGTTTGACGCTTACATCTATTCATTTAGACTTCAGTTGTGTTTGCATAATCGGGTTTGCCGAGATTCGGCATATTCGTTAGAATCCATGTTAGATACTTGTAAGCGACAAATATAGCATAACATAGAATATGAACCTGTAAGATAGTACAATCACAATGAGGTTGAAATAGTTTCTTAATTGAAAAAGCATGAATACTTTTTCAACTAAGAAACAGAGTGATTGTATAGGTACACAAGAGGTTGCGACTAAATATCAATTATCATAATGGATGCGCAAGAAATACAGGAACTATTTTTCAGGGACGTATTTGCTGCTCCATTTTAAAACGTAGGTAAGGATTCTACTACCTTATCCTTCTGCACTCAAGGTAGTAGCGCTTTTCTTCTGCTTCTCCCATGGAAAACGTCTTACGAGGGAGGACTCCATCTAGCTTGA
>CAZEIH010000005.1:55793-97570 GCA_964512095.1 uncultured Oscillospiraceae bacterium | reverse complement strand
TTGACTATACACAGAAGGATTATTACAAGAAGGAATTTAATCTGATGGATGGCGACGTTGTATTCTACCATGCAGGCAAGAAATCCTCGGATGACTACAAGGTCGGTGGGAACAGGTAAGTTTATATAATAAGGAGGTTGAGTTTATGTCTACTGTTAAATTTGACACCGTGGCTCTGCAAAATGAAATAGACCATATGAACAAGTTCTCAAATACTATCAGCAATATGATTCAGGATTGTGTACGGGCGAGAAGATCATTAGATTGGGATGTTATGGGAGAAGAACAATTGGAGAAAAAGCTTACATTACTTTGTGATGACTTAAAAGTAATACAAAGATCCATCACAAAATATACAAAATGTCTCAAAGATATCATAAGTGAATACACCAAAGCTTATAAATCTGCCGAAAAAAATCTTTCAGGTTTGGAAGATTCAATTATTGTATTCGATGGGCAGGTCTTGGGTTTCACTGGAGGAGGTGGAATCGAAGATCCATTAATATATGTAAATGACAGGTATGATGAAGGGTGGACAGAGATTACCAATCCTAATTCCAGCATATCCGGTATGCAAAACTTCACACAGGATTTACTTGAACCTGAAGCAAATAATTGCACACTTGCTGCGATTACAAGAGTAATGAAATACTATAGCGATAAGGGTTACAGCAATATACCTTCTGATATAAATGAAATATATATAAAGGTAAAAGGAATTGGTGAAAAGCACGGATACGACCCGAAAAAAACAGGTATTATAAGAGACTTATTCATATACACACCTTTCGAAATTGATGAAATGACCAAAGATACATGGGAGGCATTTGGCTATACAAATGCTACACCGGATAATAAATATGGAGTTTTTGTGGATCAGTTAGATGTAATAAAAGAAAACATAAATAATGCAGATCCATTATTACTAAGTATTCCTGGAGGGGACGATTATTCCGGACACACAGTAACCGCTATTGGATATAAAGAATATCATAAGGAGGGTGAGGACAGTAAATTTCTAATAGAAGTTTACGATGGTTGGAGTCAAAATGTAAGATATGTTGATTGGGATGTTCTAAAGCAAGGGATGAAAAGTCTTAGATTTGATGATAATTTCTATTCTGACATCGGAAGCATATTTAATCCAAATTCATGTGTCACAGTATTTGGTAAACCGTGAAAATATTAAATTGAGAGAAGGTTAGTACATAATGAAAATAAAAGTAGTCCTGGTTATAGTATTATTGATTATCTTGATGCCAGTTAATGCATTTGCTGATTTTGGTCCGAAACCGACACTTCAGGTCCTAATAAAAAATAGTGAGGACCAAGCGTGTTTTATAACATTTGCTTGTGATTATGACGCTGAAAACCCTGACCCGGATAGAATGTATGAATATACCAATGGTGATATCCGTGCATACTTGTATAAAGATCCATCATACATAACAACGATAAAATGCAAAGACTACTTTGATATGAAAATAGATACCTTTGGATACTACAACGTTAATGGGTGGGGTATCCCATATGCTTTCAATCTGGTTCTACAATATGAATCCGGCGAGGTAGTCGTATCAGACCTGGGTACGAATGACAAATTCAATGGGATGGTTTTATATGATGTTGAAAGCGGTAGTGTTGAAAATATTACAATGCTCGATAAAGAATTCTATATGCTTTATTATCAAACAATCCTCTATATGTTATTGTGTGTTGCTATTACCCTTGTAGTTGAAATTCTCATATCATTACTATTCAAGATAAGGCCTTTTAAGGTTCTGATACTGACAAATATTGCAACTCAGATTCTTTTACATACGGCTATATTAACAACATATCGATTTTTATCATATTTCATTATCATAGCTTTATTTATATACGAGATTATCATATGGGTCATTGAATATATAGTCTATAAGAAATTCGCAAAATCCCTATCGGGAAAATCAATAGGGCGGTATGTTTTTATAGCAAATTTGGTTTCAATGATTTTAAGCTTTCCATCAATTGTCAATATGTGAGGAAATGGCCAAACCGCAGTAAGCGTTGGGTCGCTCCCCAGTGTAGTACTGCTTATGCTGCATTAATATGGATCTGGCCATCCAACCAGCTTAGCTTAATGCTTTTAGTTGGCTATTGTTGCACTACGTCTGCTGCCTCCTCCTATCATGATCATTTGATTAACATACTCTACGCAAACGCAATGGGGAAGGGGAAGCCCAAGAATGGATGGGACTATGTTGAGGACCTCTGCCGCAATCTGAACGGGCTCCTCACAGCAGTTGTGCTTGGCGGAGTTTTGTATGTGATAGAACAAAATTGGTGAGACTATGTTGTCGGAGGGAGACAATCCATATGGCATAAGGGGAGCGGTCGTCCTTTTTCTTGCGCCTAACCGTACGGTATGATATAATTATCGTACGGTTTCATCGTGCGATTTACTGAAAGGTGGTGCAGGCATGAAAAAGGATACTCCTGTTATTACAGCTACTGAGTTAAAATCAAACCTCGGAAAGTACTTGGATATTGCCAGTGAGGATCAGGAAGTGATTGTCTCGAAAAATGGCAGGAAGGCCATTCGTCTCACACCCTATATTACAGATATTGATAGATATTTTACAGTCAAGGAAAACGCCCTCGATTATCAATATGGAGGGAAAAAGGTTTCCTATGAGGAGTTTATGGAAATCTGTGAAAAAAGCGACCTTCGCATGGAATACATCAACGGCGAGATAATAATAATGTCATCTCCCAGCACATTACATCAGGATATCTCAGGTAATTTGTATATGATATTCAGAAATTATCTGAAAGGAAAGACATGCAAAGCATTCTATTCCCCTTTTGATGTACACTTTTTTAAAAAGGATTTTAAGAATCCGGATGTCATGCAGCCTGATTTATTTATCGCCTGTGACCTTGAGGAAAAGCTTAATGAAAAAGACCGCTATATGGGTACGCCTGCACTGGTGGTAGAGATTCTGTCACCCAGCACCCGCTCCAGAGATATGGTTGATAAGCTAAATACCTACATGATTTCCGGGGTCAGGGAATTCTGGGTAGTCGACCCTGAGCAAAAGACACTACTTGTTTATGGCTTTAAGGACTCTGGAATTGACTTCCACACCACATATAGAATGGATGAAGTGTGCCAATCCTATTACTTTGAAGGCCTGGAGGCACCGCTCAGGGAGGTTTTCAGCAGCTAGGGGCAGTACAAATGTCTGGTGTAACGATACAATATATCTAGCAGTTGAAAGAGGCTGGCTAAGATGAAGGTATCATCCACGGAAGTGCAAAATAACTTCAGCAAATACTTAAAAATCGCATCGGAATTGGAGGATGTTATTGTAACCAGGAATGGATATGAGGTTGCGTGAATTGGCCCCTGCGAAGAACAACACAAAAATACCCATTGAATGTAATAGTATATCAGTGTTATTTAGTTGGTTATTGGTCTATCATCCAACGTAACTTGCCAAGATGGACCCGGAGCTAATGCATTATCAGATTTATCATGTATTTCTGAAAAATGAATTACAGTAGCCCTAATAGATGCTTCGTTAGTGGAAGCTGTAACCTCAAGAACTACAGTCTTAGTATCATCAGGAGCTATTATGGCATCTATTGTGAAACCAGGTACTTTGAATGTACGTTCTTTATCAAGACTTGATTCAATAATTTCTTCTGAGAAAAAAATCGTTATAGTACCGGAAAAACCCGGTCTAATAATACCTGAGTCTTTGTCATAGTGTTGAGGATTAATAATACTTCCGCTGATAATAACCTTAGCAATATCATCGGTTGATGCATCATCATCATGATCCCACATAACAACTTCAGGAGCTGTCTTGTCATAAAGATAACTAAAATAAGGCCTCAACTTACTACCCCACTCCGACTCTGAAGATGGCTCATTAACAGTAGCAAGGCTAACCTCATATTCTGACTCATCTTTTGCATCAGTAGCTAAATCTTCATTCAGAATCAAAACCACTTCTGTTTTTCCATCATAACTGACAGTAGTTGGTTCACAAGCTATAACACTAATTGCACCTGGGGTTGTTGAGTCAATTATAAAATCACTTGGAATAATACTTTCACTTGCCATCTTTTTGTTGAATGCAACTTTTATTTTGTTTTTAGCTATCAATTGTGCTTCTTCAATATATACTCTTTCTGGTTGAATATCTTCAACAATGTAAGGCTCATTACTATCATACAATCTATTTCCTGCAAGATCCGTGATTGGAGCTATCTTTACATTAGGTTTTATATCTGAACCCTCAAGTTCCTTGAAGTAAATTTGAACCGTCCTATCATCAACCTTGGTAATAGAATCATCACCTAGAGCTACATAAGTTTCACCATAATCAAGTGATACCTGATAGTTTTCCTCATCAAGCATTTGTACTTCATTCATAGCCTCAGAGTATATAATGATAATCGTACCCTTTTCAGGTATTGTAGAACAAAATTGATCACTCTCTGGATCGTCAATTATCTCTGGAGGTACATATTCAGAGGTTGTGAAATTGTATTTATAATCAGATGTATTTGAGTTTCCGGAAATATCCTTATACTTTTTGATCAACAACTGGTATTCAGTAAAATCTTCTAATTTAGTGTCGAGTTTCAGTTCAACTGATTTCATTGAATCATCTATACTAGCTGACAAAGGTATTTCTTCACTGTCTGAAGCTTTCTTTACTACATAGCTATCTGGATTAGTTGCAGTCTCTGTATCAAGTTGTTTATTAAATGTTATCTTGATACTTTCATTCCTATTTACTATGCATTGATTAACAATAGGAGCAACAGGCGTAGCAGGAGCAGGAGCAACCCTAGGGAAGTGTGCTTCTTCAACATCGCAAGTAAGAGACTGGTCTGGCACATATACACCGTCACGGTCAGTTAATCCTTCACCTTCAGTTTCGCTGTTTACCAGGAAAAGCTTAAGTTTTCCAATTGGTAATGAATTGTTGAAAATAAATGTAATAGTATCTGTATAGTCAGTCTTTGTAAACTCTGCCATGTAGGATTCATTGTTTTTATCTGAATGATATAGCCTTATGTATGAACCCTTAACCGGCCTCGAAAAATTAAGAACAGCTACGTTTGCACTTGCTGATTTAACAGTTACTTCCGGTGGTAATACATCTTCCTTAACAACACAAGAAAGAGTCTGACCCGGTACTTTTATACCAAAACTATCAACTAAATTTTCATCTGCAGCTTCGCTGTTTACCAAGAAAAGCTTTAACATTCCACTTTGAAATAGCGTGTCAAATGTAAATGTTATCTCATCTACATAGTCAGTCTTTGTAGCTTCTGCTTTGTAGTTTGTAGCGTTTTTAACTGTATGATATAAGCGGATCTTTGAACCCTTAACCGGCTTCGAAAAACTAAGGACAACCTTGTTTGCCCTTGCTGATTTAACAGTAACAACTGCTACGGAAGTATCCTTAACATAATCAAATGTTTTACTATCCTTGAATACTGCATATCCAGCATAGTCAACAATTGCATTACTGCTATTTATACCTTCTTTATTAACAGTAACAGTAACAGGACCTTCAACCAAGCTTGTTCTGATACTCAAATTAATAACATTATTGTCTAAAGTAGCCTTTTGAACATAATATTCATATGTTCCGCTTACAATCTTAAAGTTAGTTGTAGCAATTGTATCATCATTACCCTTGTCATAAACAGGCTCTGAGAATGTGATTTTTATATTGCGCTCTCCTGTAGCCTCAACCTTTGTAACTGTAGGAAGAAGACCATCTTGCACTTCAACATTTTCAAATATTGCATCCTCAGCTAACTTTACACCACTGAGTGCTAAGACATCTTTTTTAACTATCACTTTTGCTTTAGAGAAGTTAGTCAGCTTGTCATCAACTTTTTTATTCAAAGTAATAATAACTGTTTTTCTATCAGCATCTAATGAAGCGCTGCTATCACCAAGTTCTACCTTATTTTCACCCTTATCACATATCTCATAGAAATCCTCAGATTCAACTGAATCCATATTCATTTCTTGATTAAATAAAACTGCTACTTGCTTGCAGTTTAAAGCATTAACTGATACAACAGCTACATCAGTAGTAACAGGAGGAGCTATTAAACCTAATTCTTCGGCTTTTGCCCTTAAATCAGCATTGTCACCGACGATATCAGCGATGACCGTTTTTCCACTACGTTTTTCAGCAGTGAGAGCATCATACATTACGCCAACTGCAGCGTCCCTAGTTAGATCACCGGTCAAAGTTGCATCAACCCTACTTCCTCTAGTATCTGCAAGCTTAGTAACTGATTGTTTGAAATCATCAACAGTATAACCCATTTGCTTGAGCATAAATGTAGCAAATCTGGCAGATGTAACAGTATCCTTAGCGCCTACAAAGATCCTTTCACCATCTGTTGAACCGCTCAGAATCCCATTTGCTGCTGAATATGCAACTACTTTCTTCGCATAATCTGATATACTGGCAGCGTCATCAAATTTAGCCAAGTCTTCTGCTATTTGGTCATCTGTTAAAGTACTAGCAGTCTCAAAGTAACCAAATAATTTAGCCAGAAAAATCAATGAATCCTGTGTAGTCAATGCGTCCTCTAAACCAACTCTAGGATCGTTTGCATCTTGACCTGAATAGAGACCAAGATCTCTTAATGTTGCAGCCCGGTCAGCGTTTACTACTGCAGATGCATCAGCTGCAAATACAGCGGTCATAGAGGTAAGTATTAATGCTGCTGCTAGAACTGCTGCGGTTAGCATTTTGAGTTTTTTCATTCTTAAACCCTTCTTTCTATTTAGTTGAGTACCGGATTTGCTGAAACAAGAGCTGGCAACGCCATCCACTTCAATCTTCCTAAAATTGCCTGATTACGTTAAATTATATCATGGGTGTTTTTCGTAGTCAATAAATGCATTTTTAACACTTAAAGTATCGAAATATGTCAAAAAAAAGTAGCCAAACCTGACTTTAAATAGATAAAATGCAGGATTTATTGGGATTTTAGTCATACATTGCAGAATACTAAAATTGGTTTTGAACACGAAGTTCTTTATGTATTTGTGCCGCAGGTTCAATTATTTAACGCTGATGGAGAAGAGGAAACAGTAGATGCTTACACTAAATTTAACATTATAAATATGTCAAACGGAGGTCGTACAGTTGTAATATCTTTTCATAAACGAAACAAGGCGATTGATTATTTATTTAGGTATATCGGGAATTGTCACCCTAAACTTGATTTTTTGAGTAATGCAGAAATGATACTGTTGCGGGATTATCTATCATTGTGGGGATATCTATCACCTATTTATAAGCTAGCCAGATTAGAGACTAATTGGGCTGGGAGGGTTGAGTCAATTATTTTGTTTCAATACTTGATTTAAATATTATCCTATGGTATAAATATATCATCGATTTAGCGTGGTGAAGTGACAAAACATAAATTATTGCCCGTATAAATTGGTCAAACTGTTATGAGGAGAGATAGATATGAAAAAGATAACAAAAATAATATCCCTAGTGCTGGCTCTGGTTTTGATGACAGCTTTGCTGCCAGGATGTACTTCTAATTCCGATTCCGATTACAAGTACATAAAGGACAAGGGAACTATGATAATCGGTATCACCCAGTACCCACCCATGAACTTTTCAGTTGAAAATGGCCCACTGACAGGCTTTGATACTGAATTTGCTCAGGCTGTTTGCGATAAGCTTGGTATAAAAGCTGAATTTATTGAAATCAACTGGGATTCCAAGGAGGTTGAACTCAATTCGAAAAATATAGACTGCATATGGAATGGAATGTGTATCACTGAAGAACGTAAGACGAATATGAGTATTTCAGAGCCATATATGAATAACGAGCAGGCTATTGTCATGAGGGCTGAGCGTGAAGATGAAATAATGAAAAGCGTCGATGGACTTACCCTGACAGCTGAAGCTGGATCCACAGGTGAGGGCAAATATGATGGTACTATAAAGGATGATGGCACTGAGGACGTATCTGCCAGTGCATACTTTGCAAATTGTAATTATGTACCGTCAGATTCTATGGCCAAAGCACTGATGGAGGTTAAATCAGGAACGGCTGATATGGCTATCGTAGATGCTACTCTGGCATTATACAATGTTGGACCCGGCACAGACTATGAAGATCTGGTTGCTAACACTGATATCAACTTTGGATCTCAGCAGTTTGGTATTGCTTTCCGCAAGGGTAGCGATATGACAGCAAAGGTCAATGAGACAATAAAAGTAGTTTCAGACGAGGGTACATTAAAGACTATTGCTTCAAAGTATGGTTTGGAAGAGGCACTTAGGTAAGATTAGCATTGAACTAACTAAGAAGTCTCCATTGGGGTCTTCACGATTCTAATGGTGACTTCTTTATTATTCGGGAGAAACGGTATGATTTATATTACTTCACTTCTTGAGGGCTTCGGGGTCAATATACAGCTGTTTGTGCTGACATTGCTTTTGTCGGTGCCGTTGGGATTGGTCATTACCTTTGGTTCCATGTCAAAGTTCAGGCCGCTGAAGTGGCTTGTTAAAACTTTTGTGTGGATTATTAGAGGCACTCCGCTGATGCTGCAGCTTTTCATAGTATTGTATGCGCCGGGGCTTCTGTTTGGTGTACCGATGAGATCCAGGATGGCAGCTGCCCTTATTGCATTTGTCATCAACTATGCAGCTTATTTTTCTGAAATATACAGAGGTGGCATAGAAAGCATATCGAAGGGTCAGTATGAAGCGGGAGAGGTTCTTGGAATGACCAAAGCCCAGGTGTTTTTTAAGGTAGTTCTTATGCAGGTGGTTAAGAGGATTGTACCTCCCATGAGTAATGAAATAATTACTCTTACAAAGGATACATCTCTTGCCAGGGTAATCGGTCTTGCAGAGATCATTATGACTGCCGAACGCTATACAAAACAGGGCCTCATTTGGCCTCTATTCTCTACCGGCCTGTTTTTCTTGGTGTTCAATGGAATACTGACGCTGCTATTGGGCTGGCTGGAACGCAAGTTGGACTATTTTAAAGTGTAGGGGGGCTGAATGATGCCAGTACTCAAAGTTAAGAATATTAACAAATGCTTTGGAAATCTTGAAGTTATTAAGGATATAAGCTTCAGCCTTGAGAAGGGTGAAACCCTTTCTATTATTGGATCCTCAGGCAGCGGTAAGACTACACTTTTGCGTTGTCTTAATTTTCTTGAGATACCGGATGCCGGTACAATCACTGTAAATGATGAGGTGATATTTGACGCCACAGACCCGGAATCCAGGAGTGAGAAAGGGCTGCGGGAAAAACGTCTGCACTTTGGACTTGTTTTTCAATCGTTTAATTTGTTTCCTCAGTATACTGCCCTGCAGAATGTTACGATAGCAGGGATGTTGCTTGCTAAGGAGCGTCCTGATTATAGGACCGATAAGAACAAGATCAATGATGAAATAATCAAGAACGCAAAAATCATCCTGGACAGTGTTGGTCTGACAGGTAAGCTTGACAACTATCCGCACCAGTTATCTGGCGGGCAGCAGCAACGAGTGGCTATTGCTCGGGCTCTTGCATTGAAGCCTGATATACTGTGTTTTGATGAGCCGACATCCGCTCTTGACCCTGAGCTTACAGGCGAGGTGCTGCGAGTTATATGTGAGCTTGCGGAGAGGAAGACCACAATGGTCATTGTTACTCATGAGATGTCTTTTGCAAGGCAGGTTTCAGACAATGTGCTGTTCATGGATGAGGGCGTAGTCGTAGAATATGGCTCCCCGGAGCAGGTCATAGGCAATCCAAAGGAAGAGCGCACGAAGCAGTTCCTGGAGCGCTATTCTCAAGAATAAAACGTAAGCGTCAAACACTGCCAGACCTGTTCATTTAATTTATGTCAGGCTTCTCCTTGCCAAGCCATTTATTAAGAGCGTTGGAGATTTCGACCTTAAACTCTTCATCTGACAGACCAAGATCAGTTCCGCGCTCATATGTCCGGTCTACGGTATAAGCAAACTTGTCCGCTAATCTGGAGTTCTCAATCTCCATATGTGGGAAATGCTCTATCATATAGGCAGAGTAATCCAGATCAAAAAAATAACGTTCCAAATCACCGTTTGCGAAATCTGAGATGAAATCAATCATAAATGCCGTATGCTTTTTAAAATTCATTAGTCTTCCTCCCAGGCATATTTTTCAGGCTTTGTTTCCTTTGGCTTCGGTGTAAACACCTTCTGCGGCAGTGCTGCACTACCAGGAAGAAAATCTTTGTTGCAACTTTTTGTGTATCCATACAACCACTCCGTTCCTGGTTGAGAAAGTTTGCTTACTTTTTCAACTTTTTCAACTGTATTCATCGTGATTGTATCAACTTCGCAGCGGACGCTTACTGTTATCTAGGGGCATTTTTCTGCTATGGCGATTTTTACTGCCAATGGGAAGAGCTCCATTACTAGTTTGAGCTCCGACATAGGTGGAAATGTAGGCGCAATGCGTATGGCGCTGTCTTTTGGATCTATACCGTCTGGGTAGGGTGAACCAGCAGGAGTCAGCGTTACGCCTGCCTCACGACAGAGCTCTACGATTCGCCGGGCACATCCGTCAGGGACGTAGTAGCATATGAAATATCCTCCTTTTGGACGGCTCCAGCTCCCGATACCCGAAAGCTCTCTTTCCAAGACTTCCAGCACATATTCGAACTTAGGACGAATGATTTTTGCATGCTTTGCCATATGAGCCTTGACTGATGCCATATCAGGTAGGAACCGGGCGTGGCGCAGCTGGTTCAGCTTATCATAGCAGACAAGCTGGTATGTGAGCAGGGCAGTTTGGCGTGCTATATTGGCAGGGCTTGCACCCATTGCAGATATTCCGCCTCCTGCAAAGGTTATTTTCGAGGTCGAGGTAAACATGAGCACTCTGTCCGGGTTTCCGTTGGAAGCGCAGGCTTCATAAATGTTTTTCAGGCTATCCCGATTGTTCTCATATAGATGGTGTACACAGTAAGCATTATCCCATATGATGCGAAAGTCAGGTGCCGCTGTTTTCATTGCTGAAAGCCGATCTATGGTTTCATCACCATATGTTACCCCGGATGGATTGCTATACATGGGGTTACATATAATGCCCTTTACTTCGGGATCCAGCGCATACTGTTCTACCTGGTCCATATCCGGACCGCTTTCTCCAAGCTGTACAGGTAGCATCTCAATGCCAAGGGTATCACACATATGAAAGTGCCAGTCATATCCGGGTACCGGGCATATAAATTTGACACTGGGAAGCTTTGCCCATGGAGTATCGCTAACCATAGGGCCGCATAGAAGTGCTCGGGTGAGTGCGTCATGGATAAGGTTAATACTTGAATTGCCTCCGACAATGACTTGATCTGCCGGAATATCCATGAGCTCAGCGAACAGTCGCTTTGCCTCAGGTATACCTGTTGTGTCACCGTAATTTCGCACATCGATGCCATCTTCGCTGATAAAGCTGTCATCAGGCTGGAGCATTGGGATTGAAAGGTCCAACTGTGTTTTTTCAGGTTTGCCACGGGACATGTCCAGCTTTAGTCCACGGTTCTTAAATTCATCGTAGCGGTTCCAAAGTTGGGTTAGTTTATTCAAATTCAAATTTATCTCTTTCTCCCCATTCTCCATATAGTGCTTTGTACCGTTTTTCATAAGCTACTTTACACTTCCCCTATTGTCCATATAGCGTTTTGCATCGATCTTCATAAGCTACTACACACTTTCACTATTCTTCATATAACGTTTTGCATCGATTTTCATAAGCTACTACACACTTTCACTATTCTTCATATAACGTTTTGCATCGATTTTCATAAGCTACTACACACTTTCACTATTCTTCATATAGCGTTTTGCATCGTTTTTCACAAGCTACTACACACTTTCACTATTCTTCATATAGTGTTTTGCACCGTTTTTCATAAGCTACTACACACTTTCACTATTCTTCATATAGTGTTTTATACCGTTTTTCACAAGCTACCTTACGCTATCACTGTTCTTATCATAAACGTCATGCTATCAATTACTTTGTTATTCTCGGAAGTGTCACTGACCCATTGGGCATTAGCAAAACATCTCCCTTGAGTTTGCCGCCTGTTAGGTTTGATGCAAGCTCCAGCGCCTCATCAAGACTGCTTACGATATGCATTTTGGTTTTGGAAAAATTGCTTTTATCAAAGTCAGTTACATATATGAAAGTAAATTTCTCAGCAGTATCGGCGTAAATAAAGCCAGTATGGGCCCCTATAGAATAGTTCTCACGAAGTGCATTCTCTCTATCTAGCATATTATCATACCCTGCGATTTGCTTTTCTGTTTCCAAGGAGCCGAAGCCTTCCCGGCTTTCTGAAAGCATTATCATCACTCCGCCGGGCTCTGTGCACTCAAGCATGTGGCAAAGTGTCTTCATGGGCTGGTATACGTTCATATCTTTGGGAAATCCGCCAGCTGATGCGATGACTACAGGATAGAGACGGTCTATGGCTACACTATTCATCTCATCAACCATACGGCACGCCGCAGCATGGGCTTTAACCATGTCTCCTGCAAAGGCTTTGAGTGTTCTGTAATTATCATCTACCACTACGTTTATGATGAAACATGGATCAAGCATAAGAGCGCCCTCTATCATATCCAACTGTAGCGGATTTTCTTCAAGACTACCGCTCTTAACGAGGGAGTTGACGCCGCTTCCAAGTCCATTGTTCAGTGAGAGAGAATGGTTCGCCTGTACAGTGTCTCTTGCTGCGATGCCTGGTATTACACTTTTGCGGCCACCGCTGAACCCTGCTAGAAAATGGTGCAGCACTGCTCCAATAAGGATTACGTGATAGCTGTTTACAGCAATAGAGTTAAGCTTTACAGGTGTACCTCGGCTTGTTGTTCCCATATATGTCAGTTTGTCATCATCGGTGCTGTTATGGTCTAGCACTCTAATACGGTCGTATATTTTATCAGTTACTAGGGTACGCAGCTCCGAATCAGTCTGTGAACGGTGCGTGCCTCGGGCGCTGATTATGATAATATCTTCATCTTTGACACCGATGCTATCCAATCTGTCCAGTAGTACGCTGAGTATCATGCCTGGATTCTGCCAGCTCCGAGTACTGTCGCTGATGATTATACATATTTTTTCACCGGGCTTTACAATATTCTCAATCAGGTCTGTTCCCACAGGATTGTCCAGGGCATCCTCGATGAGTTCTCTGGGCGTTCTGGAAGAAAGCTTTACAGGGTTTGGTTCCAACACCAGTTTGATTTGATTATCCGGCAGATTTACCTTTAGTTCACAGTCTCCGTATTTTAGATAGTAGGACATGGGCTGGATTCTCCTTTTATGCTATGCCGTAGGCAGCGAGATTGCCAAGGCGTATCTTTACTGCGGCAGCGATGTTATTTGCTAGCTTTGAAAATAATATATCACAGAGTCGGGGTTCTCGCAATGTAATGAATTAAGCTCTGGGTCATACTGAGTATCAGGAATATTAGGAGTATTGTGGAAATAACTTTATAAATTCTTTATAACTTCTTTCTTTCATCTTAATTTTTCCACTCTATGCTCTAAATAGTGGCAGTGATGCCGCAGAATAAAATTAGGAGAGTGGAGTATATGAAAAACAAAAAATTCTTAACCATTATTGCAGTAGTAGTCATGAGCGGCTTGCTGCTAACAGTAGGGGCCATGGCGTCCAATCCCGCAGGAGGCGCTTACGAGCAATTTAAGTCATTACTCGATCAGGAGCATGAACAGATTGAAAACGCGACTGTAAACATGTCTATGGCCATTACGGATAACGGCGAATCAGTAATTGTACTTAATGGCACCATGAAAATGAATACTGTCAGTGAAAAGATGAGCGGTACATTCCTGGCAACGGGCAAGGAGACGAAATCATTTGAAATTTATCAGGATAGTAATGATGTCCTTCTTCACCTGACAGGTTCTGAAAACTGGTATAAGACAACCAACAAAGATGAATATTCAGAGGATATGTCACAAATCCGCAGACGAGATAGGGGCAGAGACGAGGATTTTGGCGAAAACAAGCAATTGAGAGATGCTCTAATAGACACAATAATGGGCGATTATAAGGACCAGATTGCTATGACCGAAGCCAACGGACTGCGTAGATTTTCTCTAAGTTTTAATGAGGGTAACATGCCGGTCTTGCTACAGGCAATGTTTAGGCTCTCAGATATTCAGGAAAATGAAGGGTGCGAAGATCCGGAGAATTTGAGCTTGCTACCTCAAGAGCTTCAGGATGCATTTGCTGACATGAAGGATTTCGAATACGATGTTGATTTTAATGAGAAAAAGATAAAGGCTATAGAAATTTCATTTGCAGTTAACCAGCAAAATCATCTTGAAGAGATGGGTATGTCACTTAGCTGCTTAGGTACAGATACTGAGGGCACTGTTCATGATCTGGACATCGACTTCTCAATGGTATTATCAGACGTTGAAACAACTGTGGTTGATGAAGCAAATCCTGACACTGCAGCAATTATAACTATAGATAGTGAGATTTTTGAAAGCGCCCCCAGAGGTTATAGAAATCACGACTAAGTTCTTTTGAAAGAAAATAAGTATGAGGGTTGGGCAAATGATGCCCAGCCCTTTATCGAAGCAGGAGCGGTTGATGATACGAGGCTATAGAGGCTAGCATCATCTGAAGACATAGATAAAAACAGGTTTTGGACGGATCAGGGAGGAAATCTATGAATGAAATTATTAAGGTAATAAATGCGACTAAGAAATATGAGAATAACAAAGGCGTAGAGAATGTGACATTGACGATGGAGCGGGGAGAGATCCATGTGCTCCTTGGTGCAAATGGAGCGGGTAAGAGTACATTGATGCGTATGATTGCAGGGCTGTTGATGCCGGATTCGGGAGAGATACTGTATTGCAGGCCGGATGGATGTACTGACGAGCTGAAGGATCGGCTTCATGCCGGAGGGTTTCTTATTGAGCAGCCGGAGGCCTTTGGGTATATGACAGCCTTTGATAACCTTATGCAAAAGGGCAGGTACTATGACGATGGAAGGGATAGTGCAAAAGAGGCTTTGAGGGCAGTAGGGCTTGACCAGCGGCAAAAGGAAAAGGTTCGAGGCTTTTCAACAGGAATGAAGCAGAGGCTTGGTATTGCAATGGCACTAACCGGCAGACCAAGATTTCTTGTCCTGGATGAGCCCTCTAGCGGTATGGATATAGAAGGTCGGGCTGAGTTGGACCAGCTATTACAAAAGCTGAAGAATGAAGGTGTATCAATTCTTCTTAGCACACATCTTGTGCATGAGGCTGAAGAAATGGCAGACAGAATAACGGTTATACATGATGGTGTTATGTTAAGGACTTGCTTGAAAAAGGACTTTTTGAAAGAGGGGAAAAGCCTGGGAAAATGGTATCTTGAGCAGGTCCGTATACCGGCAGGTGGGATAGTGGCAGGTGGAACGGAGGAGAGAGTATGAAAACCTTTAAAATTACATTTAGAAATGAGTTTATTCGAATGCTTCATCGAAAAAAAGTATACGCGGGGATGATTGTTGCAGCTATCATACCTCTGGCGACTGCTATGGCCAATATTCTTGCCTTGGGATGGAATAATGCGGTTATCTACTGTGAAGACATGTTTCGTCTGGTTCTTGGTATTTTCACACCGATTATCCTTCCATTGTTTGCAATATCACTGGTGGCAGATGCTTTTACCGATGAACAGTCAAAAGGCAGCATGAGGATGTCTGTTCTTATGCCTGACAGCAGAACTGGACATTTTGCAGCAAAGGTTACATGTTCTGTTACAGGGGCAACCATGATGATGTTTACGCTTTGGTTATCTACCCTGCTTTTCGGACTGGTCCTTCCTTCCCGTGGTGGATGGCTTTTGTCTACAGGAAATTCAATACTTCAGGCAGTGGGATCTCTTTTCCCGATACTTGTTGTTATTGGATTTTCAGCATTGGGAACGCAGCTGATTAAAAGCAGTAGCGGACTTTTACTGGCATTAATAGGCATTGCAATCGCTATGGATGTGAGCCGACTTTGGCTGGGCCGATTTAGCAGCTTTCTACCCGTAAACTGGCTGGGTGCTGGGGCTAACTTAATATATCTTCCTGTTGGAAGCTTACTTGTCACACTTATGATGATGCTGTTATGGACAGTCTTTACTTGCGGAATTGCGTTACTTCGGTTTGAACGTCGAATGATATAGTATTTCCAAGCAGGAAGGATTAAGATATTATAGGAGAGGGGTGAGCTTGAGATGACGACACGAGTTAAAATATTTATTTCATACGTGATTATGGGCATAGTACCATTACTACTTTTTTTGAGTATTGTTTTCTTTGCTATGTTCAAATCTATTT
This sequence comes from uncultured Oscillospiraceae bacterium, assembly GCA_964512095.1. GTDB lineage: Bacteria > Bacillota > Clostridia > Acetivibrionales > DTU013 > DTU013. The sequence continues at coordinate 81,161 of CAZEIH010000005.1, read as the reverse complement.
CAGGCAATCCCTTTATTATGAGCCTGAGTGAAAATAATGAAAATGTTTTTAAGAGCATTAACTATTTATCCAAGCTTGAAATACTGGCCCAGGACAGCCCAAATAGCCTGTTCGACAAGGATATGCTGTCTGAGGTTGATGAGATCATTTCAGAGTATCACATGGGGATAGCTTTGGAAAATAGTGAAAAGGAGCTGTTCTATGCTTCTGGCATTTTAAGTGAGTATGGCTTGCTACAAAAAATCCACTCATTACCCGCTAATAAGCGAGAAAGAATGAAAGACTTTGAAGATGAGCATTTCATATCTCCGGATTATCAAATACTTGGTGTCGATGATAATTTTCTGGTCCTTGAAAGAGAGTTGGGAAATGGCCTTGGAGCCTTTTATGTTGTAGTTGAGACAGGGCCTTCTAATCAAGTCTCTGACAAGGTGTTTAAAAGGTTTATGTACCTTTTGTTCATAGGCGTGGTGGGATTAATATTGTTTATGACTTTCATTGTCACCAGAAGCATGATGCAGTCACTGAAAACACTAAAGAGCGGTGTGCGTCATATTTCAGAGGGCGATTTGGACTTTAGTATCAGGACAAATAGGCGGGACGAGGTGGCCCAGGTGGTCATGGCTTTTGAGGAAATGCGCCTTAGGCTGAAGGCCTCAATAGATGGCCAGGTGCGAGAGGATGAGAGCCGTAGGGAGCTTGTGGCGAATATTTCCCACGATCTGAGGACTCCTGTCACTGCAATAAAGGGTTATGTAGAGGGCTTAATAGATGGTACTGCCAATACACCTGAGAAAGTAGATAGGTATACAAATACGATACTTAGCAAAACTGTTGCACTTGATCGGATGATTGATGACTTGTTTTTTTATTCGAGTCTGGATGTGGGAAAGGCGAATTATCACTATGAAATTGTTTCGGCTGTGGATTTTTACAAAAGCCTGTGTAATGAAACAAGGCTGGATCTTGAAGAAAAAGGCTTCGAGGTTCAATGTGTCGTTGATATACCTGAAGATATGAAAGTTAAGCTAGATAGGAGCATGATACAAAGATTACAACACAATCTGGCCGAAAATGCTGTCAAATATGGCAGAGAGTCAGGCCGGGAGGTAATATTTTCAGTAGGCGTAAAAGATGGTGCTATTATTTGTTCCACTGAGGATAATGGTAAAGGTATTTCGGCAGAGGCGCTGCCTAAAATATTCGAACGCTTCTATAGGGCGGATGCTGCAAGGACATCCACCATAGGAGGGGCAGGGCTTGGCCTTCAGATATCCAAGCGTATTGTTGAGGACCACGGCGGTAGGATATGGGCCGAGAGTAGCTATGGAGAGTTTACGCGAATCTCTTGGACGCTTCCAGTGGCCAATGAAACGAATGGGGGTGATATACAAGGTGCCTGACAATATTTTAGTTATTGAGGACGATATCAGCATTGCAGAGCTTTTAAGGGATTACCTTGAAATAAACGGTATGCAGTCCGATATGGCGCATACGGGGAAAACCGGCCTTGCGATGGCGCTGGAGGGGAGCTATGATCTGGTCTTACTGGATTTGATGCTGCCTGAAATAGACGGCTTTGAGGTGTTAAAAAGAATACGTGAGGTTAAGGACACACCGATTCTTCTTGTATCCGCAAGGAGGGAGGATATTGATAAAATAAGAGGGCTTGGGCTAGGTGCTGATGATTATGTCACTAAGCCTTTTAGTCCTGGGGAGCTGGTGGCAAGAGTAAAGGCTCATCTGGCAAGGTTTAGGCGACTGACAGGGAAAACTGTATCTAGAGAGGTAGCCATCAAGGTCAGGGGAATGGAGATAGATCCGGATGCACGGACGGTCAAGGTGGATGGAAGGCTTGTGGATTTGACCTCGAAGGAGTTTGATATACTGCTGTTTTTGGCTAGAAACCCCAACAAGGTTTTCTCCAAAGACCAGCTTTTTGATCGTATATGGGGACTGGAGGCCATTGGTGATACCAGCACTGTTACTGTGCACGTAGGAAAGATTCGAGAAAAAACTGAGGAGGATGCCAAAAACCCACGTTACATAGAAACGGTTTGGGGCGCAGGCTATCTGTTCAGGATGTGAAGGGTTTTGAAATTTTATGCTAATCCTTTGCAATTATGGTATAATTAATTCTTACGAAGCGATATATGTCCCCCGCCTCTATAGGTGGCGGGTACCGATTCGCCTTTCAGGCGGTGAGCATATCTCCCGCCTTGTTGAAACACTGCTGAGGTAAGAAAATTCTCTTTGAACCGAAGTGTTATAATATATTTTATCAGTATAAGTTGTGAGGTAGTTAATGATAACCGAATTTATTAGCTTGCTGTGGCCTGATGAAGAAGCTGCAGCTTCCAATGTGGGAAAGTCTCTAAACGAAGAGGTAATAGCCAATTTGGGTCTTGAAAACCTGTGCCTAAGCGCTGTAGACAAGAAAGAACAAGGTTCTGTGATTCTTGAGGTAATTTCAAAGCTTTGCAGTAATGAAGAGGTTATAAGATATAGACAGGATGTTTTCCGGGACATATTGGAATCAGAGGAGTTAAGAAGGCTGCTTAAGGATTTCCTTTTCCGCTTTGAGGGTATGGGTATGCTGATTAAAGAAGCATCAATACCTGAGGAACCTAATCTGTGGAAGTACTTTTCAAGGTTCAAGGAACTGGAGTGTTTTGTAAAGTGTATCCTTGATATCAAACAGGATTTGAAGGAAGTACCCTTGAAATCTGAGGGCCTGCGTAATTTCCGGGATGCGGTGGTCAGAACATCGGAGGATCCAGATTTTAAAGCCTTACAAGCTACTTTATCCAACCTTAGTATTGAAGTAGATGAGATCCAGAGCATTACTCTTGGTATAAATCTGGACACTTCACTGGACCCAGTGGAGGCAACGCTAGTTTCTGTCAATAAGACGAAATATAAAGAGAATTCCTGGCTTCTGAACATGTTTTCTACACAAAACATTGATGCAACCGGTATCGGTTTTATGTCAAAGCTCCATGGCCTGAGCCCGGACAAAAGGCATCCTATAATGTATCACCTGTATAAAGATATAGAAAATCTTATGAAGCCAGTGGTCAAGGATATGACTGTAAGCCTCAGAAAATTCTCCAATATGCATGGAGGTTTTTTATTAAAGCTGATACCTGAGATTACTTTTTATCTGGGATTTGTTCAGATGCATATACAGCTGGAAGCGGCAGGAATGCCTATGTGTATTCCTGAAATAGCGGGGATCGAGGAACGCCAGTCACATATAAAGGATACCTACAGTATTAACCACGCTTTACAGCTGTTAAATCAACATAAGGATCCTTTCGATGGAATAGTACTCAACGATGCTAACTTTGATGAAAACGGAAGAATATTAATATTGACAGGACCTAACAGGGGCGGGAAAACTGTTTATACACAGGCAGTCGGCCTTGTGCAGGTACTGATGCAGGCTGGAGTGTCCGTGCCGGGAACAAATGCTTGCATCAGTCCTGTGGATTGCATATATACGCATTTTCCTGCAGATGAGAAAAAGACAGTTGCGCTAGGAAGACTGGGAGAAGAGGCTAAAAGGTTCAGCAGCATTTTCGGGGAGGCGACTAGATACAGCCTTATCCTTCTTAACGAATCCCTAGCAAGTACAAGCCATACAGAAGGTTTGTATATTGCTCAGGATATAGTACGCTCACTGAGATATATTGAGACTAGAGCAATATTCAATACCCATATGCATGAGTTGGCGGCCTATGCTGACGAGATCAATGATCAGATTGCCGGCGATAGCAAAGTGCTGAGCATAGTTACAGGAATTGACGGTGGAAAGCGGTCTTTCAGGATTGAGCCGGGTCCTCCGCTGGGCAAGAGCTACGCTAGGGATATTGCAGTAGCCCATGGTATTTGTTTTGATCAAATTACTGCTCTTGTTGAAGCGAGGATTCAAAAGAACCAGTAGGGATTCAATTAGTTAATTCACTTTACTCAGTTCAGGGAGTTAGGTGGAGACTAAACTCCACTTGACCAAGGAAGCTAATATATTCATAAGATTCATCGCCGACCTATAGAGGTCAGCATCTTCTGAAGACATAGATAAATAGAAAATCAAATAACCTTTAGATTACCGCTCCAGGAAGGATATAGATTCTCTGGAGTTTTTTCGTGTTGATTTTGTACAAAGCTGTGTGTATAATAATACTAATAATAATTATAACCAGGTCATATGAATAAGTAGTATAAATAATTCACTCATGGTATGGTGATTCTAGTAATTTAGGAAGATTGGTGGGAGGGTGTTATGAAAAAAGGCGTTGAAATTGTTAACAGGGATGGAAGAAGAATAGTAAAAGGTCTTGGCTATTATGACCCTAAAGTTGTCGGAGACATCAGGGAGTTAATCAAAGGTAGCGCGGAAAGGTATGGCGACAAGCCAGCCTTTAAGATAAAGGATAAAGAAGGCAGGATAAATCATAAGACTTATAAAGATTTGGATTTTGATGTCGATTGCCTTGGAACAGCACTGGCTTCTCTCGGACTCAAAGGCCTGCGGATGTCCATAATTGCTGAGAATCGTTATGAGTGGGGAGTCTGCTTTTTTGCAACAGTAAATGGTATAGGGGTATCAGTGCCTTTGGATAGACATCTACCGCAGAATGAGGTGGAAAATCTTATTGGTAGGGGTAGGGTGGAGGTAATTTTTTATAGCCCGACCTACCACGAAGTGATGCTTGATATCGCTAGCAAAAATTCTGGAATGAAGTATTTCATATGTATGGAAAAAGTTGCTGGTAAGACTGTGGATAATCCCAAGTTTATTACACTGCCTGACATAATCGAAAAAGGCAGGGAGCTTATGGAGGCAGGTGACAGATCCTTTACAGGTGCAAAAATAGATAGGGATTCAATGTCAGTGCTGCTGTTCACATCAGGAACGACCAGTATGTCAAAGGGTGTAATGCTATCTCATTTCAACCTGACGGCAAATGTGACGGCAATTACGTCAATCATAAAAATATATCCAACAGATACCCATCTTTCGCTTCTACCGCTCCACCACACCTTTGAAAACACTGTAGGACTGATGTTCATGGTGCATTCCGGAGTTTGTATAGCCTACTGTGACGGGATAAAGCATATTGTTCAAAATCTGAAGGAGTATAATGTTACAATACTGGTTGCAGTACCTGCTATTTTTGAGGCGATGTATAGAAAACTTCAAGAGGGTATAAAGAAATCCGGAAAGGATAAATTGTTTGCTGTCATGATAAAGGTATCCGACGCACTTAGGGCGGTGGGCATAGATCTCAGAAGGAAAATATTTAAAAGCGTGTTTGCCCAGCTTGGTCCTGGCTTGAGGGTGGCAGTATCAGGTGCGGCTGCGCTAGATAAGGAAGTTGTTACAGGTTTTGATAAAATAGGCTTCAGACTGTTACAGGGCTATGGACTGACAGAGGCAGCGCCGGTTATTGCCGCTAACAATGATTTTGTTAATTTGCCTGGTTCCATAGGATACCCTATGTATGGTATTGAAATTGCCATAGATATGCCTGATGAAAACGGGATAGGGGAAATAATTTCACGGGGCGCCAATGTAATGCTGGGGTATTATGAGGATTCTGGTGCCACTGAAGATTCCTTTACTGAGGATGGATGGCTTAGGACAGGTGATATCGGGTATATAGATGATAAAGGCCTTACTAGGATAACCGGAAGGGCTAAATCTATGATAGTGTTGAACAGTGGCAAAAAGGCTTTCCCGGAGGAATATGAGATCCAGCTAAACAATATTCCCGGTATTATGGACTCTTTTGTCTGGGGAAATACCGCTTTGGATGGCGATGTTCAAATCTGTGCTAAGCTGGTCGTCGACAAGGAGAACACAAGAGATGGCAACGGAGATCTACTTTCTGAAAACGAACTTGCAGCAAGGTTTAATGCAGCTATTAAGGAGATTAACAAAACCGTGCCTCACTATAAGATAATCCGTTACTTTGTGATGACTGAAGAGGAATTGGTGAAGGCAAATGGTATTAAGACTAAGAGACATATAGAGCAGGAAAAGGTAAAGAATATGCTTGGCAAGACCGGCGTTGATATACGAAAGGTCAGCGGCCGATTTATCGAGCGGCTCTGAGAAGTGGAACATGGGGACGTACCCCGTGTTCCACTTTCGTTGACATTTCATTTATATGACCATAGAATTAAGGGGAATATGAGTAAAAGCAGAGGTAAGTATGATATATACTGTTACACTGAACCCGGCAGTTGATAAAACTGTGGTGATAAATGACTTTTCGGTGGGGACTGTCAACAGAATCTCATCCGTTAGGCAGGATGCTGGAGGCAAGGGCATCAATGTATCAAAGGTGATAGCGAGCCTGGGTGGCAGGAGTATCGCCATGGGTTTGATCGGAGGCGCGTCGGGAGGCTTTATCAAGGAATACTTGGACTGCTATGGGATAGAAAATGATTTTGTTTCCATTCAGGGAGAAACCAGAACAAATCTTAAGATTGTAGATGGCTACCGAGGCACCAATACTGATATAAACGAACCTGGTCCAGCAGTGAGGGATAGTGATCTGAATTTACTGCTACAAAAACTACTTGGGAGAATAAAGGAAGATTCTATTGTAGTTTTTTCTGGAAGTGTTCCTATTAATGTAGATAAAGTGATATATGCCCGCTGGATAGAGGCAGTGAGGCAAAAAGGGGCAAGAGCTGTACTTGATGCCGATGGGGAGCTGTTGAAAAATGGTGTAAAGGCCGGCCTGTATCTGGTGAAACCAAATATACATGAGCTGGGACAGCTTTTTGATGCTGACATAGATGAAGCGGGGCATGATGGGAAATATGTAGTGCAGCTTGTCAAGAAATATGCCAGGCAGCTTGTTGAGGATTACGGGGTTGAGATGGCAGTGGTTTCGCTGGGTGAAAAGGGTGCTATATTTATTGATAAAACAAGGTCACTGCTTGCCCATGGTTTAAAGGTAGATGTGAAGAGTACTGTTGGTGCAGGTGATGCAATGGTAGCTGCGCTTGTGTATTCCATGGATAACGGTGACGGCTTCGAGGAAACTGTCAGACTTGCAATGGCCTGCTCTGCCGCCAATGTTACGACATCTGGGACACAAGCGGCAGAAAGGTGGCAAGTTGATAAGCTGCAAGAGCGTGTAAGCTTTGAACACCTATTATAGCCATATGGTATGCCAGTACTCCAGTTATTATATATTTTCACTATAGGCCTTGATTTCAGCCAAATCTGTTATGCTATCCAATAACTCCCCATAATCATTTCTGATAACCAATGTTGGCGCTGTCCTTATCTTGTATTGTCTGGCCACCGACAACTCACTTGCGGCGTCAATAATCGTGTATTCTACATTTGCCTTATCAAGTATCGCTTTGACTATTTTACAGTTCGGACAGGAGGGCGTTGTAAACAAAATTACATTTTTGGATGAGCTATTAGCTTGTACTGGTATGCTTGAAAAACAGCTTACATTTTCACTGATGTTTGTTGTAACGTTATTTGCTTGAGATGAATTGGTGCTAGTAGCATATGATTGTTGCCTTGCTGAGGCTTCACTGACGTGCTTGTGTTCATGCAAGGAGTCAATTGAATAGACCTTTCTTGATTTGAATTCTTCCAGTTTCCCATTATTCCAGTTTTGCACTGGTCTGTAGTATCCTGTGATTCTGCTGTACACCTCTGCAGGTTTTCCACAGGCGGTACATATAAACTGTTCTCCAGCAATGTAACCATGGTCCGGGCATACTGAATAGGTCGGTGAAATAGTGTAATAGGGTAGCCTGTAGTTTTCTGAAATAGTACGTACCAGTTTTGCAGTTGCTTCCCAGCCTGGGAGCTTTTCTCCCAGAAAGGCGTGGAAAACTGTACCAGAGGTATATAGTGTCTGAAGCTCATCCTGTACATCCAGCGCCTGAAAAAGGTCTTCGGTATAGCCGACTGGGAGGTGGGAGCTATTGGTGTAATAGGGTATATTAGAGTTTTCGGATGCTGTAATGATAGCTGGATATTGTTGAACATCATGCTTTGCCAACCGGTATGACGTAGATTCTGCCGGAGTTGCCTCAAGGTTATACAGATCGCCGTATTTTTCCTGATAGCTCATTAATCGCTCACGCATATGTGTAAGCACCTCTTTTGCAAACATAATTGTTTTCGGATCACTCATATCTTTACTGAGCCATTTTGCATTCAAGCCGGCCTCATTCATTCCAACAAGACCAATGGTAGAGAAATGATTATCGAAGGATTTGAGATAATGCTTGGTATAAGGATACAGTCCGGCATCCAAAAGACGCATGATAACAGTACGCTTTGTTTTAAGGGAGCGGGCAGAAATATCCATTAAACGGTCCAGTCTTTTAAAGAATTCTGCCTTATCTTCTGAAAGATATGCAATCCTTGGCAGATTAATAGTAACAACGCCGATAGATCCTGTACTTTCACCACTGCCAAAATATCCTCCAGCCTTTTTCCTCAGTTCTCTCAAGTCCAGCCTCAGCCGGCAGCACATACTGCGGACATCACTGGGCTCCATTTCACTGTTGATATAATTTGAAAAGTAGGGTGTCCCGTATTTGGATGTCATCTCAAACAGCAAGCGGTTATTTTCTGTATCAGACCAGTTAAAGTCTTTTGTAATGGAATAGGTTGGAATGGGATACTGGAAGCCGCGGCCATTTGCATCGCCTTTTATCATGACCTCGATAAATGCTTTATTTACCATATTCATTTCACTCTGGCAGTCCCTATAACAAAAATCCATTTCCCTTCCGCCAATGATTGCGGGCTGATCGGCAAGGTCCTTGGGGACTGTCCAGTCCATGGTGATATTAGTGAAAGGAGCCTGGGAACCCCATCGGCTGGGTGTATTCACACCATAAATAAACGACTCTATACATTTTTCAACCTGATTGTAGGTTAAATTATCTTTTTTTACAAAAGGAGCAAGATAGGTGTCGAAGGATGAAAATGCCTGCGCTCCGGCCCATTCATTCTGCATGATGCCAAGGAAATTGACCATTTGATTGCACAAGGTTGCCAAATGGCTGGCAGGAGATGATGTGATTTTACCCGGAATCCCTCCCAGACCTTCCAGGATAAGATCCTTCAAGGACCAGCCGGCACAATAGCCAGTAAGCATGGACAAATCATGGATGTGGATATCACAGTTACGGTGGGCATCGGCAATCTCTTTGTCATATATTTCAGATAGCCAGTAGTTTGCTGTTATAGCACCAGAGTTGCTCAAAATGAGGCCGCCCACGGAATAGGTAACTGTCGAATTCTCTTTAACGCGCCAATCGTTTGCTTTTACATAGTTATCAACGAGATCCTTGTAATTAAGCATTGACGACTTTATATTGCGCATATTCTCATGTTGTTTGCGATAGAGAATATATGAGCGCGCAGCTTCAGTATAGCCCGCCTGTATAAGTACGCATTCGACACTGTCCTGAATATCCTCCACATGGATCATACCATTTTGTATTTTCGACTGAAAATCTGCAGTTACCTTTAGTGCCATAAAATCTATGATATTTTCATCCCAGCTGATATTCCTGGATTTGAATGCTTTTATCATAGCGGTTGAAATCTTGTCCAGCCTAAACTCGGCAGTAGAGCCATCCCTTTTTTGCACCTGATATGTATTCATAATATTTCCTTTCATAAAAACAGAATAGTAATAAAAATAATTCCTGAGAACTTTGTGAGTTTTATGTCCCTGTGATGCGAACTCTGGCATTGGGGATAATGGGTAAAATGCTTTGCCTTAAAGCTTCCATTTCCTTTGTACTGTAACCGTGGAGCCCAGGTCTTAGAATATCGGGCGAATCCTGAAAGCTCTGTAAAAATAATCTAGAGGCACCGATATTCCATGCATTGAACTGCAAGAGGTTCTCCCTTTTATGTAATTCATGGACAATTGTCGACCTGAATTCGTAAATTATATTGCTTCTTTGTATAAGAGATATACTTTCTATGAATGGTGAAAGATTAATAGACTGATGACCACATGTTTCGGCATACCGTGAAATGCAGTTTTTTATATCCATAGCAACATAATCTATTAGTTTGAAATCCAGCAAATGAGCCAGTTTATCAGGGAAACCACCGTTTGTGTCAAGCTTGACCAAATAGCCTAAATCTTTGACATTGCTAATAAAATCCACTATTCTATCTTGCATCAATGGTTCTCCGCCGCTAATACAGACGCCCTCCATAACATTGCGTCTTTTTTTCAAATATGAGATAACTCCATCAATACTAAAGCCCGTTGGAGCGCTGGGGTCTGCAAGCGCCAGCTGTGCGTTGTGGCAAAATGGGCATCGAAGCTGACAGCCGGGCGTAAAGATGGTGCAGGCCAGTTTCCCGGGATAGTCAAGTAGTGTAAGTTTTGTCATTCCTGCAATTTGCATTATATTTATCCTCCTTTCAATAAAAAATGAGCCATGTTCTTCGTCAAAACATGGCTCATTAGAAAATATCCCAATCAACACCACTTCCTTGCGACGAAGAAGTTCCGAATGTTCAGTAAGGACAGGTAATCGGACTTGTTGCCAAGCAACACACCGTAGCGGCACTGTACAGGATTCTCACCTGACTTCCCCTAATCCATACTATATGTTGTAGTTGATTCTATCACAGTACATATATATTGTAAATAGACTAACTAAATATTTATCTATGTCTTCAGTTCAGAAGACGCCGACCTCTATAGGTCGGCGATGAATGAAGACGAATTAATTAACTCCCTTGGCTAGGTGGAGTTCAGTCTCCACCTGACTCCCTGAGCGAAGCGAATTGTCTATTGAGACTGTTATATTATATAAAGAATTTGCCCGTATCTTGAATTTGAGAAGTGAAGCCAAAGGGGACAGTGGGACGGAAAGACGGGTTGTCCCACTGTAATATGCTACATCCTACGGGCAGCTTCATAGGCCAGGTCTGAGCGTTCACATTCATCGTCGGTCAATGTAAGCTGGTAGCACAGAGGGCTGCCCTTCATCCTCTCCGAGGCAAAGCTGAGGCCGTTGGTTCTGATATCCAGGAATGGGTGGTCGATCTGTTCTGGGTCACCTATTAGGATTATCTTAGTATTCTTGCCGGCTCGAGTGATGATACCCTTCACCTGCTTTGGCGTTAGGTTCTGAGCTTCGTCGATTATGACCCACTGCTTTACAATAGAGCGGCCTCTGATAAAGGCTATCGCTTCAGCGCTGATTACTTTTCTGTCAAATAGCTCATCTATCTTGTCTTTTAATTCCTTTTCGCTAGTATAACGCTCACTTTCATCTGCATCCACCAGCACCTCCAGGTTGTCTATGACCGGGCGCAGGAACGGTGCGATCTTTTCCTGTTCTGTGCCGGGAAGGAAGCCTATATCCTCGTCAAGCTTTACATTGGGGCGGCATACAAGTATTTTTCTGTAGGGCGGATTGCGATCTCCCAATATCTTGTGCAAGCCAACTGCTAGCGAATAGAAGGTTTTTGCAGTACCTGCTGGGCCTTTAGCGATGACCAAGGGAGCCTTCTGGGCGTCCATCATCAAGGCTTCCTGGAAGAACTTTTGACCGGCGCTTCTTGGTGTTACTCCAAAGGGGTGTTCTTGTGCGAAATTCAGAGGTGCGATCTCTTTTCCGTCGTATCTTGCAAGAGCAGTCTGTTTGTCATTTAAACTGGAGTGTATTATAAGAAATTGATTAGTAACCAGCTCAACGGGGGAATTCTGGTGGGTGGCTGTGTTAAAACAGAAAACATCCTGTGGTTGCAGCCTGTGATTGTTATAAAAGTCCTCCAGCTTTTGGGCTGAGGTATATACGTCCAGCCTGCCCTTGTACTGCTCGTCGTATACGGGAGCCTGCTCATTGAAAAAATCCTGGGCTGTTATCCCGAGGACATCAGCTTTGATCCTTGCAAAGACATCCTTGGATATCAAAAAGACCCTTTCCCCTTTTTCATGTAGGCCTTTGCAGACCTTAAGGATCCGGTTGTCATTGACATTGCCCACCCAGCTTTCCGGTAGCTTTACCTCCTGGTAATTCATTTCGATCCTGAGTATCCCGCCGTTATCCAGGTCAATGCCATTGTTAAGGCTGCCCTTTCCTCTAAGCTCGTCAATGATCCTGGCGACCTGCCTGGCATTTGCGCCCAGCTCTGAGTTTTCCTTTTTGAATTTATCTAGTTCTTCGAGTACGACTTCTGGTATGACGACGGTATTATCGTCGAAGGTAAAGAGTGCATAAGGAGTTTGAAGCAAAACATTGGTGTCCAGGACAAATGTCTTTTTCGTATTCTTCATCAGTAATCACTCCTGTTTAATCTATGTTTAAAAAATTGCATGTATATAATCAAATTATACCATATGGAATGATATGTATATAGTTAAATTCAGGTTAACTTCGGGCTAGTTTTGGAACGGACGGTAAAAGCTGTATTGGATTTTGAAATGGTTTCCTCCATTACGGCTTCATAGCTTTATAAAAATAATCAAAAGGTTGATATGACTTTACGATCATTTTCGGCTTCCACAAGAAGATTACTTTCAGTTACCATATGGCGTATCTGAATTTCACCTCGCTTACATACGGGGCAAACAGAGATGTTGAGTACTTTATTAAGCGAAAGGCTATAGAATTGTCCAAACAAGATCTAGCAAAAACCCATCTTGTGTTTTGCTCATATAAGTTGACGCCCCAAACCTTGAAAGGCTTGAGGCTACTGGTGCGCCCGAAGGGATTCGAACCCCCGGCCTGCGGTTTAGGAAACCGACGCTCTATCCTGCTGAGCTACGGGCGCATATATCAACGAAATATTATTGTACAATTATTGAGCGGCATTGTCAAGCCCCGTCCTGGGGCAAGTTTTACTCCTTCAGACGATAAATTATTTTTGAATGTGTACTGTACAGATAGCTAATCCATAGTAGTGCGGTCTGGGAAATCTATGAATGAGGCCACATTTCACCAAACCGCCATATGATATGATAAACATAGCATCAAATTATGCCGATAAATATACTGAAATATGCTTTTGGAGGGCTATCATGAAACGAGAAAGCAGACGAAGCGGCTCGGACAAGAAAAACATGGAAATGGCAAACCTGTATAGGCGAGGGCGTGGAATAGGCATGCGAAGTACAAATGGACCGGGCACAAACAAACAAAGTGCAGACAGGCAGGAACAGGATATGAATAAGGTGGTTAAGAAAAACTTTGTCAAGGTATTCATTTTTTTATTTATTATAATGATTGCCTTTATGATATATTCACGTATCGCTGAAGCAACAGGGAATATGGACTTTAATGCCTTTCCTTTTACACCTGATACTGACACCTGTGTAAGGCTCGAGTGGTCATCGGTTCCCGGTGCCATGAGCTATCGGGTATTCAGGAATGACGGGAACGGAGAGGTCGAGGCAGCATACATTGATGTAGACGCTGTACTAGACCCGTTATCACACAACGATGCAAATTTAAGGCCAAATACTCAGTATACATATACAATCATGTCATATTCCGATGCAGGAGGGACACAGCTTCTGGAAGGTAGAACAGATGAGGCTATTACCAAAACTACTGAGATGATACGTCCATATGGCCTGCAGGCAATATATGACATTAATTCTATGACGGCCATGTTAACATGGAATCACTCTGCTCTTGCCGAAGGTAGCAAAATAAATCTTCTGGAAAATGGCAAGACATCAGAAAGGTACACATCAGAGAAGGCAGCAACAGAGGAGAAAGTATATGGTCCATATCCTGTGCGATTTACGATACAAAGCACCGCCGAGTCTAAAGGTTACGGAGTATCCGCAGCATCGGGTTCAATTATTGTAACTCCGATAACAGCCCCTACTATTTCTGCAGAATATGTAAATGAGGGTTTTGTAAAAGTATCATGGGATAATTCCAGGTACATACAAGCATTTAATCTAGAGACCTCAAGATGGGTTGATGCCGACTCTTCATGGACTGAATGGACGACGCTTGTATCATCACTATCCGGAAGCAGCTCAACAAGCACCGTAGAAATTGGAGGCAGATACAGATACAGGCTAAGTGCCAAGGATGGAAGCGGATATAAAGGTGTTAGCAATATAACTGATTTTGTTAGCAATTTAGCTACCCCCACCAAATTGAAGGCAAATATTATTAGTAATGGGCGTATTGATTTGTCGTGGACAAACGCCCCCGGAAATGAGGGGAAGCTACAGATTTGGCGTAAAGTAGGAGGAACAAAAGATACTGAGACCTATACGCTAATGACATCACTGGACAAATCGGCAACTTCTTATTCCGACTTATTTACCCTTGTTCCGGGTACTGTGTACCATTATAAGATAAATGCAGCCGATGATTCAGGTCACTATTCAGCCGTTGCTTATGTCGGTATAACCGCTGATGTTCCTATAAGGCCGGATTCGCTAATGGCAAATGTCATATCAGCCTCAGGTATAACACTACTTTGGAGTGACGATTCGGACAATGAAAGTGGGTTTAAAATAGAGCGGTTTGATGAGGATTCAATGAAGTTTACTGAAGTTGGCACAGTCGGGACCAACATAGATACATACACAGACACCAATGTTGTTACCGGTAAATCCTATGTTTACCGCATACGTGGCTATAATACTATGGGTAATTCCCCATATTCAAAAGAAATTACAGTAAATGCTTGGGACCCATCTGCTCCTACAATGCTATCTGTTACACCTGCCTCCTCTTCAAGGATTGACTTATCATGGAACTATGCAGGGACAGGAAACTACAATACAATTATTGAAAGAAAGTCTGGAGCGGAGGGAACCTGGACCGCAATTTATACAACTGCAGCTGGTACTTTAAAATACAGTGATACAGGACTGTCACCAAACACAAGATATTTTTACAGGATTAGAAAATCACTTGGGACAGGAGCCTCAGGTGTTCCCTATCCCAACAATTCGATAGGCATTGGTACATACACACTACTTGGAGATATCCATTTATCGGCAGAAGCATCTGCCAACAATTCAATATATCTCTCATGGTCGGGAAATGTTAGCGAAGCGGATATTGTCGTTGAAAGAAAAATGCCCAATGGAAGCTTTAGTGCGCTGACAACCGTAAGCTACAAATCGAGAGGGTGGCATGACAATACAGGGCTTGTTCCCGGAGCATCATATACATACAGGGTAATGGCCAGGACCGTTTCTAATGAATCATTGTATTCAAACGAGCTGTCGGTTCGGAACTATTATCTTGAAGCCCCGACGAGCCTGAGCTTATTTGTTGACTCCGACATGAGTGTAAATCTTAGCTGGACGGACAATTCTGTTGATGAGGCGGGATTTGAAATATGGAGGTATACATATGGCAGAGGTACATATGCGCTGTATGCTGTTGTTGACAAGAATGTTACAAGCTTCGTAGATGCAGACGTACAGAAGGGTACAGAATATGGGTATCTTGTAAGGGCATTTGTTACTGAGAATGGTCCTTATTCATCATTTTCTAATTCCGCTTCAAAGGGAGTAGGGTTTGTTAGCCCTCCTGTCAATATTAGATACAAGCTCATGACAAATACACAGATTTTACTACAGTGGACTGATACCTCTGATAATGAGGATGGGTTCTCAATAGAGCGTAAAATTGGTCATGATGGTTCATGGACTACATTTGCCTGGCTTTCTCATGATAGCGAATCGTACAAAATTACAGGCCTTAATAAAAATACAGTTTACTACTTTAGGGTTAGGGCATACAAAAATTCCGAAAACTCCGACTTTGCTAGTGAGGAGATACGTGTATCATTCACATTTCCGGATAAACCATCTAACCTAATAGCAACATCGGTGACTAGCTCTCAAATAAGGTTGAGCTGGAGGAACAATTCCATTAGTGAAGTAACCTTCAAGATAATGCGCAGCATCACCTTAAATGGCAAGTACGCGAAAATCGCCGAGGTCGATGGAGATTTGACTACATATCTGGACAACAGTGTACGAGCAGACACAAATTATTACTACAAGGTTGCCGCAGTAAATGCAATAGGTGAATCTGAGAGCCCGGTAATTAGTATCAAAACCAATACGAGGGTAAAGTTTACTGATACAAAGGGAGTCCCTTGGGCAGAGGAGGCTATTGAAAATATGGCAGGCATGGGCATTATTAAGGGAGTTACAGATACCATGTTTATGCCTAGTAATATCATTACTCGGGCAGAATTCACTGCTATGATAGTAAGGGCGTTCAAGCTCGATACTGCGCCTATAGGCAGCCTTGCCGATGTAAAGTCTAACAAGTGGTATTACAGGGAGGTTATGATTGCAGAAAATCTTGGGATCATATCAGGCGATGCTAATAACAGGTTCTACCCTGATTCACCTATAACCAGGGAAGATATTGCATTGATAATTTTCAGGGCATTGGAGGTCTCGGACAGAAAATACTCATTGTATGACAACTCCGTGCTTGAGAAATTTGTCGACAAGGATAATATTTCACCATATGCTGTGTCAAGTATGGCTACGCTGGTTGGAGAAGGTATAATCGAAGGACTGCAGGGAAATGCTGTAGGGCCTAAATATGCCGCAACAAGAGCACAGGCTGCGGTGTTTTTGTATAGGGCAATTACAAAGACTGAGCCGGTATATGAATAAAATGTATTAGCAAGGGACCCTTTGCCAGAAGTGTTATACGCTTAACAAAGGGTCCCTTTGATGTCTAAATGGAATACTTCCTTCTAAGCTCTTCAACATGTATGTAGTGGTCAGAATTAGCGAGTTTTGATGCGGCAGGCCTGTCAAGAATAACGGTGATGCCGCCGCTGTGAAGCTGTATTGCAGAAGCTGTTATCTGTGAGGTTATAGGTCCTTCCAGCGCCTTTGACACTACTTCTGCCTTCTTGAAACCATTTGCTATCATCATTACATTTCTGGCCTCAAGGATAGTGCCGATGCCCATTGTAATTGCAAAATGTGGCATCTCATTTCTTGAAAGTCCAGCATTTTTATAAAACTGCTCGTAATTATCGTCGAGAGTCTGCTTTGTCAGTGCTTGTACCCTAGTTCTGGATGCCAGAGAGGAACCGGGCTCATTAAAGGCCCAGTGGCCGTCGCCACCAATCCCCAGTAGCTGCAGATCTATACCACCCAACCTTTTAATTTCATCCTCATACCATTTGCAGAACTTCTCCGGCTCCTTGGATTTGCCATCTGGTACATATATATTTTCTTCTTTCATGTTAATACTCTTCAAAAGCTCCTCATGCATAAATCTTGCATAGCTTTGATCTTCATTATAGGGTTTTAACAGCTCCGAGCTGATACCTAGATATTCATCTAAATTGAAGGATTTTACATTGGAGAAGTCTAGACCTTCTTCCCTATGCATGCGTATAAGCTCTTTGTATGTACCTATAGGAGTGCTCCCTGTAGCCAGGCCAAGAACACAATCAGGCTTTGACCTGACCAGTCCGGCGATGATCCTTGCTGCATACTTGCTCATTTCATCGTAATTTTCTCTGATAATAATATTCATAGATTACCTCCAGTCATTAGCACATTAACTACAAATAATATTATGAAACATTGTCTGTCCATGTCAAGTGAAATATTTTAGCAAAAACTGTATTGACAAATATAGGTGAATGTATTAATATAGAGATATGAGCAAACGGTTGCACAGATTTACTAGATAAAAATGGATTTTGAGGCAAACGATTATTCGGATGGGGGGTTAGTAAAATGGCAGTTACAATAAATGATATTGCTAAAGCAGCGAATGTATCACCATCAACTGTTTCAAGGACAATAGCTAACAACCCCAGAATCAGCGAAAAGACACGTCAGCGAATTTTTAAGCTTATGAAGGAAATGAATTACCACCCCAATATGATTGCTCGTTCACTGGCGAACAAGTCAACTAGAATAATAGGTGTAATCGTGACGGGTACTACTGAAAAAGCATTTCAGCACCCATTCTTCCCTGAAATTTTAAGTGGCATTGCCTCAGAAGCGTATAAAAACAAATATAAAATTCTTATATCTAGTGTGAACAGCGCTAATGAAGAGAAAACAACTGTCGCAGAGTATGCAAAAAGTGGCATAACCTCAGGCATCATTCTAATGGCCTCAAGAGTGAAGAATCCATCTATAGCGGAGCTGAAGCAAATGGATTTTCCATTTGTTGTAGTGGGAAGGCCCGAAAGTGAACGGGATGTTAACTGGGTAGATAATGACAATGTGCGTATTGGGTATGATTTGACAAAGCATCTCATAGAAAGGGGCCACAAGGAGATAGCATTTCTTGGCGCTTCACCTGATTTCACTGTTACCTCTGACCGCCTTGAGGGCTACAAAAAGGCCTTAACAGAAAGCAACATACAAATAAGGAAGGATTTAATCGTAAACGGTAAGTTTGTTGATGATACAGGCTTTGGTCTTATGAAGGAGTTGCTGGAAAGAGGAGCTGCTCCAACGGGAGTAATTGCCTGTGATGACCTCCTTGCCTTTGGTGCCATCAGCTTTTTAAATGAAAAGGGAATAAGGGTACCGGAAAATATAGCAGTGGCAGGGGTTAACAATGTGCCTCTGGGAGAATACTTTAATCCACCCTTGACCTCTGTTGATGTAAATGCTTTTAGTTTGGGAGCAAAGGCCTTTGATCTTTTGCTTGCCAGTTTTAAGGATGATTATAGGAGTATAGACAGGGCAATTGTGCCGGCAAAGCTTATAGTCAGAAAATCGACAGCATAATTGGCAACAGACAAATTTTTTTTGTGAAATGTGCAAGCGTATGCACAACTTGTCCAAGGGAAGAGGCCTTACGCTAGAACTAAACTTGGACCACAGCAAGAAAACGCTAGACCAGACCATAGTTATACCACATCTTGAGCACATTTGAATTCACAATGAGACCGCACCTGTAGCACATCTAGCCTACAATGAGACCACACCTGGAATGCATTTAGACAAAAGTAAAACCACATATGGGCATATTTAAATCACATCTGGATTACATTTATAACAACATCGGGTTTAATCATCAACAATTAATTACATGGTTTTATTTTGGTTAAGGAGACGAGAGTGGTCTTTTTAATAAGTCTTCAATAATTTAGAAGGAGGTATCAACTACATGAAAAAGGGCAACACATACAAAGGACTATTGCCGCTTATTATGGCTGTGATTATGATGTTGTGCATTTTCGCAGGATGCGGGGCGAATACAGAGAATGGAGGCGCTGATGTAACGGCACCACCGACCCAGGACCCTCCATCGACGGTCCAGGACCCTTCGGTAGCAGACCAGATTCAACCTGATGACAAGGTGGAGCAGGCGGACTCAGTCCTTGAGGGTCTGCAACCTGAGCCGGGAGCTGTGCTTAAGATTTGGGATTCTGAGGGACCAGAGGGCGACTGGCTTATGGAGGTTACACAGGAGTTTACGCAAAAGTATGGTGTAGAGGTAACATATGAACCTGTAGGACATACAGACGCTCCGCCTAAATTAAAGACTGATGGGCCGGCAGGTCTTGGAGCTGATGTATTTTCAGCACCTCATGATCACCTTGGAGGACTTGTGACAGCAGGGCTAGTTTACCCCAATGACGTAGCCAATCCAGAAGACTATATGGATGCTGCCGTTCAGGGAACTACATATGATGGAGTTTGGTATGGTTACCCGGTGGCTATCGAGACCTATGCCCTGTTTTACAACAAGGATCTGGTAGCAGAGCCCCCTAAAAACTTCGATGAGTTAATAGAATTCTCAAAGACCTTCAATGACATAAAGAAAAATAAATACGGCTTTATGATGGAAGCTAGTAATTTCTACTACATTTATTCATTTATGAGTGGATACGGAGGATATGTATTTGGTAGTAATGGAACAGATAAAAATGATATAGGCCTGAATAATGACGGTTCTGTAGACGCACTGAAATTCCATCAGTCACTTAAGGAAATACTACCTCTTAATACTGCCGATATAAACTATGACATTAAAAGTGCTCTCTTCAACGAGGGTAATTTGGTCTTTGATATTGACGGACCATGGGCGATTCAGGGGCACAAGGATGCCGGCGTTAATTTCGGTATTGCTCCGCTGCCGTTACTTCCTAATGGGAAAAATCCTCAATCCTTCTCAGGTATACGCGCTTTCTATGTCAATTCATATACGAAATACCCCAATGCTGCAAAACTACTGGCCCAGTTCTTGACATCAAAGGAGCTACTTGCTAACAGGTTTACCTTTACAAGTCAGATACCACCTCGTAAGGACCTACTGAACGATCCAGCAATTAAAAATGACGAATTTTCTGCAGCTGTACTCAATCAGGCCCAGTACGCACAGGCTATGCCTAACATACCTGAAATGAGTTCAGTTTGGGCACCTATGGCTACCGCCCTTGAAGAGAATTGGAACAAGGGTGGAGATCCTAAGATCCTACTGGATAATGCTGTGAAAGCTATACAGGATGCCTTGGCAACCCAGAGTCAGTAATTGAGAGTATTTTGGGCATGGGCAGCACATAGTATGCTGTCCATGTCCAATCCATTTACCATTGGTTTCTGGCAGACCGGCGAGTTATATTGGAATCACATGTTGGTTTATGCCGCACTATTCCGGAAAGGTGTGAGTGTGCATGGGAAGTTATTCAAAAAGGGCAGGACTGCTCTCGGTTATTTTTATGGGCTTAGGTCAGCTATATAACAAACAAATAATTAAAGGAGTTTTTTTCGCGATTATTGAGCTGATCTATATTATTATTCTTGTCCCTTATACGGTAAATAGCATATGGGGTCTTATAACGCTTGGAAGCACACCTCAAAAAATGGTCGACGGGAAGATTATACAGGGAGATCACTCCATATTCATGATGGTAATTGGAATTATCGCACTGATAGTTTTATTGATTTATGTCGTTCTATATATTATCAATGTAAATGATGCTATAAAGGTTGGTAAAAGCAGAGATAATGGGTATGAGGTCAGCTCGATTATTGGTTCGCTAAAGAATTTATCCGAAAGTGGCTTTCCATATATTCTTCTAACACCTGCCGCTGTTTTTACGCTGTTTTTAACCGTCGTTCCCTTGGTTTTCGGAGTAATGATTGCATTTACCAACTACTCTAGTCCAAATCACCTGCCTCCCAGGTCACTGGTAGACTGGGTGGGCTTTGAAAACTTTAAAAACCTGTTTAAGCTGCCGTCCCTTGGAAGGACCTTTGCAGGGGTTGGAGCATGGACCATTACCTGGGCGATACTATCAACATTATCGACATTTTTAGTGGGATTGGTATTTGCAGTTATAATAAATGCAAATAAAATTGTTCTAAAAAAGTTCTGGCGCTCTATATTCATTCTACCCTGGGCGGTACCAGGATTTATATCTATACTCATCATGAGGAATATGTTCAATGGCCAATTTGGGCCGATAAACAAATATCTTGTTGCAATTGGCCTAACACCAATTCCCTGGCTGGCAGAGGCGACCTGGGCGAGGGTCACATGTCTGCTTGTTAATCTGTGGCTTGGTTTTCCATATTATATGGCCATGATGTCAGGTGTATTGACAGGGATACCTAGAGACCTTTATGAGGCTGCTTCTATTGAAGGTGCCAGCGCTGCTCAGAAGTTCAAAAAGATTACGCTGCCGATGGTGATTTTTGCCACAGCACCTCTTGTTATAAATGGGTTTGCATATAATTTCAATAACTTTACATTGATTTATATGCTAACCAGTGGTAATCCGGCGAATGGTGAATACTTTTATGCAGGGAATACGGATATCCTGCTGTCATGGCTTTACAAGCTGACACTTGAACAAAACCAGTTCCATATGGCTTCTACAGTTTCAATCATAGTATTCATCTTTATTGCATCTATTTCCGCATTTAATTATATGAATACCAGATCCTTCAGAGAGGAGGATATGATACAATGAAACCTTCTGACGTAAAGGGGCAGTCCGACATTATTACACCGGTTACTCATGCTGTAAAGCGAAGACCTATTGATATCAGAGGCAAAATCGTCAGGTTTTTTATATACATCCTTCTGACGATAACAGCGATAACCTCAATTTACCCGATACTTTGGATTGTTATGTCGTCCTTTAACCCGGGAAATGCTCTATATTCATCCACATTGATACCCAAACGTTTGACTGTGGTCCACTATTCCGAACTATTTGAAAAAAGAGATTTTGGTCTATGGTATATGAATACACTAAAAATTGCTGTGCTTACTATGCTTCTAGCTGTAGTGCTGGTAATTATTACAGCTTATGCATTATCCCAGTTTAGGTTTAGGGGTAGACGCCTATCTCTGATGACTATGCTAATACTACAGGCATTTCCCAATTTTATGTCTATGATTGCAATATATCTGCTGTTGCTGCAGCTTAATCTTTTAGATACTCATATTGGTCTTGTCCTTGTATACGCCGGAGGGGCAATCCCTGGAGGGGCATGGCTTGTAAAGGGCTACTTTGATGGAATACCCAGATCTATGTCAGAAGCGGCTAAAATCGATGGTGCATCAAATGCGACTATATTTGTAAAGATTATGATGCCTATGTCCGTTCCCATTCTCACCTTTGTTGCCCTGTCTAATTTTATTGCACCGTGGATGGATTTTATTCTAGCAAGGCTGGTGCTGAGGTCAGCAGATAAGAAAACTCTGGCCATTGGACTGTATGAAATGGTTTCAGGCAGGATGAACACAGAATTCACCATGTTTGCTGCTGGTGCTGTAATGGTTGCAGTACCAATAACGATACTATTTGTTTTTCTACAGCGGTTCATGATCCAGGGGCTCTCAGAGGGGGCATCTAAGACATAACTGGAAGGAGAGCTGTGAACAAGGATTACTGGTAACAAGCAGTTGTAGGCTGCAGTAAATACTACTGTTGATAGGGATGGAGCTGTAGTGGATGCTAATGCTGACAGGAGACGGGGGCTGCAAGTATATTTTGGAGGTAACTAATGATTTACGAGGCGATATATCATTCTGCCGATTCAGAATATTGTCATGCAATTGACAGAAACACTCTTATTATTAGGCTTAAGGCAAAAAGAGGAGATCTGGAAAAATGCGTTGTTTACTACGGTGATAGGGTTTATCCCAGAGAAGTAGTTCGCTTTGATTCTACTCAGATGAGGATAGTAGCTTCTGACAGGCTTTTTGATTATTTTGAAGCTCTCATCCATACTGAATTAACGCGATTTTGCTACTACTTCATACTATCGGATGGCAAGCAGTCCACCTATTATTATGGATATGATTTTCATGACAGGCTGGAGTATAACAGAAACCTGTACTTTCAGCTCCCATATATTAGGGAGGAAGATATCGCTGATGTTCCTGAATGGGCCAAGCGGGCTATAATATATCAGATTTTCCCCGATAGCTTTGCAACATCAAAAGAATTTATATCTGGCATGGCAAGGAAGGTTCCACTTAAGACCAGCTGTTCAGAGCAGACAGGGTTATTGGATGGAGCTACCAAAAGCTTGTCAGAAGGCTGGAACGAAAACAAGGCGGCAATATACAGCAAGAGTAAGCTCGGAGGGACACTCAGAGGTGTTACAGAGAACATTCCATACCTTGAGGAGTTGGGGATTAATTGTATATATCTTACACCAATATTTACTGCGGGAGAGTACCATAAGTATGATACTATTGATTACTTTTCAGTGGATCCCTGCTTTGGTAATCTTCAAGATTTTAAGGATTTGGTTGCCCAATGCCATGAAGCAGGAATCAGAGTCATTTTGGATGGTGTGTTCAACCATTGTGGAGCTGGCTTCTTTGCCTTTAAGGATGTGTGTGAGAAGGGAGAGGCATCAAAGTATAAGGATTGGTTTTTTGCTAAAGGCTTCCCGGTGAATGTTGATAAGCCTAATTATGAAACCTTTGCATATGTCAGTAGTATGCCAAAGCTCAATACCGGAAACAAAGAAGTGGCTGAGTACTTTATCAATGTTGGAACCTACTGGATTAAGGAGGCTGATATTGATGGCTGGAGGCTTGATGTTGCAAATGAGATCAACCATGACTTTTGGAGAGATTTCAGAAGGGCTATTAGAGAAGTAAAGCCGGAGGCGTTCATGATAGGTGAGGTCTGGTACGATGCCGTTGAATGGCTAAGGGGTGACCAGTTTGACTCCTTGATGAATTATAGCTTTCTATATGCCTGTGATGACTTTTTTGCTAAGCGTAAAATCAATGTTAAGCAGTTTTGTGACAAAATTAGCTATCTGAGCATTAGATATAAAAAGAATGTCCAATATGTACAGATGAACCTGTTGGATAGCCATGATGTGTCCAGGTTTATTTCCCAGGCAGGAGGCGATGTTAGACGGCTCAAGCTTGGGGCCCTGTTTATGATGATGTACATAGGTGCGCCTAACATATTTTATGGAGATGAAAAGGGTCTGGATGGCTTGGCTGAGAGTGATTACAGGAGGCCCATGCAGTGGACAGATACTGAATATTCCAATAACATTTTTTGTTTTTATAAGAAGCTGATAGGTATAAGGAAAGAGCACATGGAGCTGATGCTTGGGGATTATGTCACTCGAGATGTGGATATTGCTAATGACACTTTGATGTTTTCTCGGGAAGCGGAGGGCAAAAGGCTTTATGTAATTATAAACAACAGTGAGTTTCCTGTTCGCTATGTACTGGATGTTTCATCTGATAGTGCTGGAAGCGGCAGATCCTCGGATTCATGCCTGACAGCCAAGGAGTTAATTAGCGAGAAAATGTATGAAGTAGAGAATTCAAGGATTGATTTAGCATTAAACGAGCTAAGTGGCATGATTATTAAGGTGACTGAGGTGAAGCCCGGGGAATAGTCCGAGAACAGCACGAGAATAGCCCGAGAACAATGCGGGAATAGCACGAAAACAGCACGAGAATAGCCCGAGAACAGCACGAGAGCAGCACGAGAACAGCACGAGGACAGCACGAGAACAGCACGAGGACAGCCCGAGAACAGCACGAGGACAGCACGAGAACAGCACGAGGACAGCCCGAGAACAGCACGAGGACAGCCCGAGAACAGCACGAGACACGAGAACAATGCGGGAATGACTGCAGCTGTGGTGACCTCTGGGAATGTGATAATAAGTAATTTGTAATGGAGGTTTTATGTCTACAAAGCTTACGTGGAACTTTTTCTATACAGGTGCTTTCAAAAGCACAATTATAATGGGCCTTGTAGTAGCATTTGTAATAACAGCAGGGTGTAGTGAAGTAGAACAGACAGGGACAGCAGGTATAACGGCTGATAAGGACCAGATAGAGGCAGCAGATAGAACCTCTGATAAGAACCTGACAGAGGCAGCAGATAGA
>CAZEIH010000005.1:7313-55693 GCA_964512095.1 uncultured Oscillospiraceae bacterium | reverse complement strand
GATAGAGGCAGCAGATAGAACCTCTGATAAGAACCTGACAGAGGCAGCAGATAGAACCTCTGATAAGAACCTGACAGAGGCAGCAGATAGATCCTCTGATAAGGACCAGATAGAGGTAACAGGTATAACCTTTGAAAAGGCTCAGACAGATATCAATGGCACAACTACTAACAATAATACAGCCGGACAGGATACGGTTTTCCCAGATGTAAGTAGAAAGCCCCGAGTAATAGAGAACAAATATGGAATTTATTACGAGATTTTTGTCAGGTCCTTTGCGGATTCTGATGGAGATGGAATCGGTGATATTAAGGGGCTGATTTCAATGCTTGATCACTTGAACGACGGAAATCCACACACGGATGATGATTTGGGGATAAACGGAATATATCTGATGCCGGTAAATGTATCTCCCAGCTATCATAAGTACGATGTGATAGACTACTATAATATCGATCCGGAATACGGCACACTAGAGGATTTTGAGTTACTTCTAAAGGAGGCCCATGAACGTGGTATAAGTGTTATCATGGACCTTGTTATCAACCACACCAGCAATCAGCACCCGTGGTTCAAGGAGTCTGCAAGTACTGAAGACAGCCCCTATAGAGACTACTACAACTGGGCCCAAGAAGATGAGGAGGGCTCCGGAAGCAAAATATGGCACAAATATTATGGAGCTTATTATTACGGTTATTTTTGGGATGGGATGCCGGATCTGAATTACGATAATCCCAAGGTAAGAGAAGAGATAAAGGATATAGCGCGTTTCTGGCTGGAAAAGGGCGTGGACGGCTTTAGGCTTGATGCAGCAATGCACATTTATGGTATTTACGAAAAACCCATTGGAACCAAGCTGCAGGAGAAAAATCAACAATGGTGGAAGGAATTCGGGGCAGCAGTTGAGCAGGTCAACCCCAATGTATATCTAGTTGGGGAGGTCTGGGAAAAAACCTATGCTATCGCTCCCTACTATGAAGGCTTGGATTCGCTATTTAATTTTGATGTAGGAGAGGGAATCATTAAAGTTATTCAAACAGGTACCGGGACAGCGGTCAGTAGTAAAGGTTTCTCTCAGTGGCTTGCTAACAAATATGACACCTATAGTAAGGCAGAGCCTAAGTATTTGGATGCTCCTTTCCTGACAAATCATGATCAAAACCGAATAATGGACCGTCTTAGGGGAGATTTGGACAAAGCCAAGCTTGCCGCATCCATTTATCTTACACTACCGGGCAATCCGTACATATATTATGGTGAGGAAATCGGAATGACTGGCTCCAAGCCGGATGAGATGATAAGAGTGCCCTTTATATGGTTTGAAAATGCGAAGCCGCCTCAATGCCAGTGGGAGTCTATACTAAACAACGCTTCTACAATACCCCACGAAATTCAATGTAATGATTCTGATTCACTACTACATCATTATAGAAGGCTTATTCGTGTCCGCCAGTCCGATGAGATACTTGTGAAGGGCAGCTTTAGACCTATTGATATAGGCAATAGAGCAGTGATAGCATATGAAAGATATTTACCCGAGGATGCAAAGGAAGGGAACAGCATTATTGTTTTGCATAATTTAAGCGGAGAGCCTCAAAGGGTTTCGCTGGATATTGAGTCCAACAGCGCTGTAATGATTTTTAATAGTGCTAGTGAAAATAACGGGGCACCATGGAAGGAGGAATTGGGAAGTGCTGAAAAACAAGCCGGTGAGATATTAGGGCTGGTAATGGAAATACAACCTTTGTCTACTATTATCATTGATGCAGATTAGATGTTATAGGGATATTACAATTCGTTGAAACAGGTAAATGTAGAATTAAAGGACAGGGTGATCAAATGAACAGCTTAATAAATATTTGCGAGAGGCTAAAGGCCATAAGTGATAGTAAATCAAACGAGTACTTCATACCTGAGACCTGGAATTCATGGGGATTTAAAGAGTTTACCCGAGATCCATCCAGAGTGGGAGAAATTATTGTAAATCCATTTGAGTTTTATACAGAGTGCATTGAAAAGGAAATCCTTGCATTAGATGGAACCGCACCTAATGTAGCCGATAGGGATATATCTGAGCTTACAAGATTTACGATTTACAGTATGCTCATTAGAACGGCTACAACCTGGGATCATTATGAAAAGGACACTCTTTGCCCGGGAACATTTCTCAAGGCAATATGCCTTCTGCCTTATCTAAGGGATTTGGGCATAGAGACCATTTATCTTCTACCTGTTTTCAGTTGCAGCGATAGATACAAAAAGGGTGAAGCAAAGAGTCCCTATTCAATAAAAAATATATATAAAATTGAAAGGGATCTACATGATCCCTTACTGGGCAATTACTCAGATGATTTGCTTGATACTGAATTTAAAGCATTCGTTGAGGCCTGTCATATACTCGGTATGACGGTAATTGTAGACTTTGTTTTTAGGACTGTATCAAGGGACAGCGATCTGATAGTTGACCACCCAGACTGGTTTTATTGGATTAAGCTGGAGTATGCTGCTTCAATCTCACCACCGATGGTTGGCAGGACTAAGAAACCAAAACATATTAATGACAGGATTATAAGCTCTCTTTACTGCTCAAAGGAATCAAGAAATTACCTGAAAAAGTTTGTGCCTTCACCTGATAGGATTGATGAAATAAAATGGAAGAAGCTAAAAGGTAGACATCTATGTACCGGTGAGAACATATTGGATCTAATAGAGGAACAATATGGTGTTACCACTCTTCCCGGCTTTTCTGACATTATAAATGACAATCAGCCACTATGGACAGATGTTACTTACCTAAAGTATTACTTCGATGTTAATGAAAAGGTAGAAAGTTATATTGTGCCGGATCAACCACCTTATATAATGCAAGATGGTGTATGTCTAAGGCTATATCCCGGCAGGACCGGAAACACTAAATTGATGGAGTACATTTCCGGGGTTATACCCTATCATCAGAACAAATATGGAATAGACGGCGCAAGGCTGGATATGGGGCATGCTTTGACGTTAGAGTTGAACAAGGAAATTATATCTAGGGCAACTTTAACTAATAAGAGATTTCTTCTTTGGTCTGAAGAATTCGATCCATTGAAATCAGGCGAAGCAAGGGATATGGGGTTTCATTTTATTAATGGGACCATATATTCTGTTTACAATGATATTGAAAAACTCAGTTTCAATAAAACATTACTGGAAGAGCAGCTGATGAAATCCCAGTTGCCGATAATAGCTGCTGTTGAGACGCCTGATACACCAAGGGTTGCTTGGGCATACAAGGATAGAAGGAGACTTGAACAGTTAATTTTATTAAACTGTTTTCTGCCCAATACCATCCAGTTCATAAATAATGGCCTTGATTTATTAGAAAAACAACCTATGAACCTGGGACTAAATAATACTGAGCGGGGCAGGTTCGTACTGGACACAGAGGATCCCATGTATGGAAAGCTTGCCTTCTTCGATCATTACAGGCTACATTGGCCAAACGAAGGAGGCTATTGGATAAGAGAGCTGCTGATTAAGGCGGCAGAGCTCCGTCAGAAGTATATCGATGTTATCGGTGCGAAAGAAAACTATGTGGAGAGTAAGCGTTTCAATAAAAATAGTAAGCTAACCTTGCTGCTCTACACTGAAAAAGCCAGTGGAAAAACTGTCTTTCTGTTGGCAAACAGGTGTTTTGTAAGACCAGCTCGTCTCAAGACAAGCAAAATTATTTCAGATAGGCCCCAGTGTATTGAAATAGTGTTTTCGACTGTATGTGATACGCAAAGGGGTTACATCCGCAGCTATAACATATTTATGGCCCCAGGGGAGGTCATTATAGGTGAGATTAGCAAGTGAATAATTACAGGAGGTTGGCTATGAAAAAAGGTTCGAATAAGAAACCACTGGTGGCATACTTTTGTATGGAGTACGGGCTCCATGAGGATTTACGGATCTATTCGGGAGGCTTGGGGATATTAGCCGGAGATATTTTGAAGGCTGCTAGAGATGGTAGCTTTCCCATGGTCGGAGTTGGGATACTTTGGCGGCAGGGCTATGTTTCCCAGTTAATTAGTGAGGACAGCAAGACCTTAGATGTTTTCAAAGACTATAGCTATGATTTTCTTGAGGACACCGGTATTACGGTAAAGGTCAAGATCAGAGGCAGGCAGGTAGAGGCCAAGGTATGGCTGTGCAACAGCCTTGGAAATGTACCGCTGTACCTGCTTGATACCAACATTCCCAGTAATGTTGACCGATTGCTGACAGGTCAGCTTTATGGCTGGTTTTCAGAGGAACGAGTAGCGCAGGAAATGCTGCTTAGCATTGGGGGCCTTAAGGCACTGAAAAAGCTGGGTATCAAACCGGATGTTTACCATTTTAACGATAGTCATCCTGTGTTTGCAGGTATTGAATTGATTAGACAAAAGATGGATAACAGAGGCGTGTCATTTGAGAAGGCCTGGGAGAGAACGAGAAAGCAGATAGTTTTCACCACACACACTCCTGTGGTGGCAGGAAATGAGACCTATGACCATGAGCTGCTCAGATATATGGGTGCTTATAATGGATTGACCCATGGGCAAATGCTGAGACTCGGAGGAGATCCCTTTAGCATGACAGTGGCTGGGCTGAGGCTTTCGAAGATAGCCAATGGGGTATCCCAGCTTCACTGCAAGACTGCCCGGGTCATGTGGAGGGATATTGAAGGAGGCGCCCGTATCATTCCAGTTACAAATGGTGTACATAATGGAACATGGCAGGATGCAAGAGTTTGCCGGGCGTTCGAAGATAAGGGAGATATTTTTGCTGCCCACATGCTGGCGAAAACTGAAATGCTGGCTGAAATCGAGGCGAGAAATGGGGTAAGGCTCAATGAGAAGGTCCTGACAATAGGCTTTGCCAGAAGGGCGGCCCCATATAAACGAAGTGATTTAATATTTAGCAGGAGTGAGATCATTGAGCCGCTACTGAATATGGGAAAACTGCAGATTATTTTCTCCGGTAAGGCTCATCCCAACGATCTTGAGGGAAAGAGGATAGTAACAAACCTGTACAAAATATCAAAAATTTACCCCGACAAGGTGGTCTTTATGCAAGATTACGATATGAAGCTTGGTCGGCTGCTGACTAGAGGCTGTGATGTATGGCTTAATAATCCTATACGTCCAATGGAGGCCAGTGGGACTTCAGGAATGAAGGCTGCGATGAATGGTGTTCTAAATTTCAGTATTCTTGATGGATGGTGGCCGGAGGGCTGTATTCATGGTGTAAATGGATGGCAGTTCGGGGATGGATATGAGGGAAAGGATCGGGATACCGCTGATGCTGATGCTCTTTATGAGGTTTTGCTAAATGAGGTTATACCCACCTTTTATGAGGAAAGAGAAAAGTGGACCGATATGATGGGAAATAGTATAGCAATGTCACAATATAGATTTTCTGCGGCTAGGATGGTCGATGATTACTACAGGCTAATGTATAGTGAATAGACAGAGTTCTAGGAATAGGCCAAGGTTAGGCAGGGTTAAGCAGGGATAGGCAGGGTTAAGTAGGGATAAGCAAGGTTAGACAGGGTTATGCAGGGCTAGGCAAGGTTAGGCAAGGTTAGGTAAGGTAGGGTAATTTGATTTTGGAGCAAAAGGTGTAGAGAGAAATAGACGGAGCTCTATTAATACGCAAAGTAATGCAGGGTGACAAAATCCTGGAGCAATAGATGCAAGGAGCGGAATAGATGCAAAGAGCAGAATAGATGCAAAGAGCAGAATAGCTGCAAAGAGAGCAGCAAATGTAAATTGGCGTCTAAAAGTAAAAGAATAGCATGGTGATAATCTGCAGCGAAGATGGCCGGCTTTTTTTTGCCACCCTCACCTCTTGGCGTGCTGCAGGGCAGTGTGATTCTATATGAGTGAATGGTTTTCAATTATGTATCCCAGGGATTTAGGCTGGTAATCTATGCTTTGTGAGGTTATAATATGTAAGTAAACAAGAGTCTTGTGAAACATGGCGCAACGGTAGCAAGTGTTTATCTATGTCTTCATAAGACGCCGACCCCTATAGATCAGTCTACACCTGGCTTCATGAGCAAAGCAAATTGACTTTTAATACTATGTTCTCTGACAGGAGATGCTATTAGTACAGGTTCAAAGGAACTCAATAAACTGATTCAAATAAATTTTGAGGTGATTTTATGGCAAATAACAAACTTCCGGCAAGAGAAGAAATCGAGGCTAAATACAAGTGGAAGCTCGAAGATATCTACCCCAGCGATATGGCATGGGAAGAGGACTTTAGGAAGGTGCGACAGCAATCAAGCAAAATATCAGAATACAAGGGCAAATTAGCTGGTAATATGAAAATACTACTGGAGTGCCTAAAACTCAGCGATGAAATGCTTGCGCTAAACGATAAGGTTTTTGTATATGCCAGAATGAGACGAGATGAGAACAATGCAGAGTCCAGATACCAAGCTCTTACGGATAGGGCAATGGCTTTGGGTACCGAGGTTTATGCATCGGTTTCGTTTATCGTGCCAGAGATAATATCCACTGATGAGGTTCTTTTGAAGAAAGGTTTTGACGAGGTGGAAGGCTTGTCTTTATACAAGCAATATTTTAATGAAATATTGAGACAGAAGCAGCATATTCTTTCCGAGAGGGAAGAGGAGCTGTTGGCGCTTTCAGCTGAAATTGCAGACGCACCCTCTGATATATTTACTATGTTTAATAATGCGGATATCAAATTTGGTATGGTGAAGGATGAGAATGGCGAGGAGATAGAGCTGACCAAGGGTCGCTATATCAAATTCCTGGAGTCTAGAGACAGAAGTGTCAGGGAGGATGCATTCCATACTCTATATAGCTCCTATAGCGCAATGAAAAATACCTTGGCTTCGTCTTTGAACAACAATATTAAAAAGAACAGATTCTATGCTAATGTTAGGAAATACGATTCAAGCCTGAGTGCATCTCTTGATAATGATAATGTCAATGTAAGTGTATATGATAATCTTATCGATACAGTGAACAAAAATCTCCCGCTGTTACACAGGTATTTGAGGCTTCGAAAGAAGGCGTTGAAGCTTGATGAATTGCATATGTATGACCTATATGTCCCCATAGTTGAGGAGCCTCCTAAACAGATAGGATACGAGGATGCCCTTGAGATGGTGAAAAAAGGCCTTGCTCCATTGGGGTGCAGCTATGTGGATGATTTAGAAAACGCATTCAAGGCGGGATGGATCGATGTATTTGAAAATCAGGGCAAGACTAGCGGTGCTTATTCCTGGGGAACACACCTGACACATCCTTATGTTTTGTTAAATTATCAGGGCACTATAAACGATGTCTTCACAATCGCCCATGAAATGGGTCATGCGCTACATTCTTACTATACAAACAAGACCCAGCCATATGTCTATTCAGAATATAGAATATTTGTGGCTGAAGTGGCCTCAACAGTGAATGAGTCGCTACTGATAGATTACCTTCTTTCTGTTACTCCTGATAAAAAGGAACGGGCATACCTGCTGAACCATTATCTTGAGGAGTTCAGGGGAACGCTATTTAGGCAGACCATGTTTGCCGAATTTGAGAAGCTTACCCACAGTATGATCGAAAGTGGCGAGGCACTGAATGCTCAAGAGTTCTGCCGGATATATCGCAGTCTCAATGAGAAATATTTCGGCCCTGAGGTTATAATTGACGAGGATATTGATATGGAATGGGCTCGCATACCGCATTTCTATTCCAGCTTTTATGTTTATAAATATGCCACAGGTATTTCTGCTGCCACATCGCTGTCACAGCAGATTCTTAAAGAGGGTGTACCAGCAGTGGATCGCTACAAGGGGTTCCTTAGCAGCGGTGGGTCCGATTATCCACTGGAGCTGCTGAAAAAGGCTGGTGTTGACCTAGCGAAACCAGAGCCTGTGGAGGATGCTTTGAAGACCTTTGGAAGGATACTGGATGAGTTGGAGGAAATGGTGTGATGGTGGATCCTAGAATAATAGAATTGGCAAAGAACCTGGTCAATTACTCCTGCGATGTTAAGCCGGGAGAAAAAGTGCTTATAGAGGTAAAGGGCTTCGAACTGCCGCTGACAAAGGCATTGGTTAGAGAAGTATACAATGCAGGGGGACTGCCCTTTGTGACGATAAAAAACGATGAGATCCTACGAGTACAGCTCAATGGCTGTAGTGAGGAGCAAATTAGACTTATGGCACGATTCGAGCTTGACAGGATGAAGGAGATGGATGCTTACATTGGAATCAGGTATTCCGATAACTCCAATGAACTTGGAGATGTTCCCGAGGAAAAGATGAAGCTGTATAGCAAGCTATTTAATGAGCCAGTACATTCTGAACAGCGGGTAGAGCATACGAAATGGGTGATATTGAGGTATCCAAACAGCGCAATGGCGCAAATGGCTGAGATGTCGACAGAGGCTTTTGAGGATTTCTATTTTAATGTTTGCAATCTGGATTACTCAAAAATGTCCAGGGCAATGGACGGCCTGATTGAGCTGATGGACAGAACTGACCGTGTTAGGATTGTTGGAGATGGAACAGATTTATCTTTTTCTATTAAAGGCTTGCCAGCGATAAAGTGCGACGGTCACAGAAATATTCCCGATGGGGAAGTATATACGGCTCCGGTAAAGGATTCTATCAATGGCAAAATCAGCTATAATACTCCATCTAAGTACCAGGGCTTCACTTATGAGAATGTGACTCTGGAATTTAAGGATGGCAGAATCGTCAATGCCACAGCCAATGATACTAAGAGGATAAACAAGGTATTTGACACGGATGAGGGCGCCAGATATGTGGGTGAGTTTTCTTTTGGTTTCAATCCATATATCGAAAAGCCTATG
Source organism: uncultured Oscillospiraceae bacterium (assembly GCA_964512095.1). Taxonomy (GTDB): domain Bacteria; phylum Bacillota; class Clostridia; order Acetivibrionales; family DTU013; genus DTU013. The sequence goes on along the minus strand of CAZEIH010000005.1, from coordinate 46,837 downwards.
AAGGATACGCTTTTTGATGAGAAGATTAAGGGTAGCTTCCATTTCACCCCCGGCAGCTGTTATGATGTATGCAACAATGGCAACAAGTCGGCTATACACTGGGACCTGGTGTGCATACAAAGACCTGAATATGGTGGAGGAGAAATTTGGTTCGATGATGTCCTTGTGAGAAAGGATGGGATTTTTGTGGTGAAAGAACTGGAGCCATTAAATTCTGAGAACTTGGTATAGTGTGCCAAAGGTGAACTGAAGAAAGGTTTCTGTGTTTCAGTGAGGTCATATGGAAAACTGGATGATAGGTACAAGGCTTATAATACTTTTGTACGGCATACTGGGCTATTTCCAGGGAAATATGGATAACATGGCGCAGGTAGTGCTTTTTATGCTTGCGTATATTTCCGTTGTGACAACGGCTTATATATTTAAAAGGGTATTGTTTAAAAGAATTTTCAGGGTCGTGTCTATTGTTGTATTGATAGTATCATCTCTTTATGTACACGAGCTTTTCATACTTTTGATTTCAGCTGATATTTATGAACTGGTAGGTGACTACTCGCAGGATTGGAAGCTGCTGCCGGCATTTACCATGATTCCAGCCTTGCTGTTTCTTGATACTGCCATCATTTTTGAATATGCATTGATAAGCCTGCTTACTTTACTTGTATACATGTCTGCTTGCAAATCCACAAAGACAATCCGAACTCTGGCAAAATCAAATGAAGATTTACGGGACAGGATAGAGGATCTGGCGGGGAAATTAAACACAGGCGGCGAGTATGAAGCTCATTTGAGATATTTGTCACAGATAGAGGAAAGAAATAGTATTGCCCAGAGTATTCACGACAAGGTAGGCCATACGTTGGCAGGGAGCATTATTCAACTTGAAGCTGCTCAAATCATAATCGATAAGGATAGCCTTAAGGCTACTAAGCTGGTGGGAAATGTGACGGAAAATCTGAAAACAGGCATGGAAAGCATCAGATCCACGCTGAGGGCAATAAAGCCTGCGCCGGAGCAGTTGGGGGTTAGCCGGCTTAAATTGGTTCTTGAGGAGTTTTCGCTAAATAATGAAATCAAGACTTCGTTTTCTTATGAGGGAAAACTGGATGACATTACCCATATGCAATGGAGGATAATGACTGACAATCTCAAAGAGGCCCTGACAAATGCTATGAAGTATTCTGAAGCAACACTGGTAGAGGTGCGGCTTGAAGTGATGCATAAATTGATTAAGATGGAAGTTAAGGATAATGGCAAGGGTGCGGCTGCTATAAATAAAGGTATGGGACTGTCTGGCATGGATGAAAGAACAGGATCGGTGGGAGGAAAGCTGATAGTCGATGGTTCGGGGGGATTTTCTGTGATAATGCTACTGCCTGTTGAGTCTGTTTCAAATGGCAGCCCCAAGGGAGCCACTGACGAGAGGGATTGATACAGCGAGCTAAGCCACAGGCAAAGCAGCGAGTACAAGGCAACAAGTACAAGGCAGCGAGTACAAAGTAATGCATGGATGAAGCAGTGAGTGTGTGGCCAAGTATATGCTAAGTAATAGGTATAAAGCAAAGTGCAGGCGAAGCAACGAGTACAAAGTAATGTATGGATGGATGAAGCAGAGAGTGTGTGGCCAAGCATATGCTAAGTAATAGGTATAAAGCAAAGTGCAGGCAAAGCAGCGAGTACAAAGTAATGCATGGATGAAGCAGTGAGTGTGTGGCCAAGTAAATGCGAAGTAAGAAGTGCAAGGCAGAGTATGGGTGAACTGTGAGTTCATGGGCAAGTACAGGAGAAGTAGTGGATACACGCCCAAGCATAGGCGAAGTGGCGAGATCAGGGCAAAGTGCAGGCGAAGTAACGCGTACATAGCCTTGCGCAGGCGACCCACATGCATGGTTTTTGGGAGGACAATATGGCAATTAAAGTTTTGATAGCTGATGATGATATACTTATCAGAGAAGGCTTAAAAATCATACTTCAAACGGATGACCGTTTTGAGGTGTTGGACTGTGTTGAAAACGGGGCAAGGGCTCTGGAATACTGCAGTACGCAGCAGGTAGATGTTGCACTGCTAGATGTCAGGATGCCTGTAATGGATGGACTGGAAGCCGCCAGAGAGATATCTTCAAGCACAACAACAAAGCCCCTTATACTGACGACCTTCGATGATGACGATTTTATTCTAAATGCAGTAAAGTATGGTGCCAGAGGATATTTGCTAAAGGGGAGCCCACCTGCTCGGATTATGGATGCCATTAAGGTAGTGCACGAGGGCGGCACCGTGATGCAGGATGTGGCGATGGATATAATAATGGGCGAGCTGTCAGCAGGGAAGAAGGGCAGTATTCCAGAAGGGCTGCTGACCGAAAGGGAAACTGAGATAGTAACACTGATAGCAAAAGGGCTATCCAACAGGGATATTGCGGCCAGGCTTTTCATGTCGGAGGGGACGATTAAAAACTACATTTCCGCCATTCTTGGTAAGACAGGTCTTGAGCATAGGACCCAGCTGGCAATATATTTTCTGACAGGGGATAAGGGGGTGTTTATATGAACCATTTGGGAACGAAACAGCTAGAGACACAGAGATTGATATTGCGAAGGTTTGAGTTATCCGATGCTGAGGCTATGTTCAGGAATTGGGCCAGGGATGATGAGGTGACCAGGTTTTTGATGTGGCCATCCCACAAGGATATAGGTGTATCAGAGATTATATTGAAAGAATGGATTGCAAAATATGATGATAAGAAGTTTTATCAATGGGCTATTGTTCCGAAGTCAAATCCAGACGGCTCTACCGGCTCTGAACCTATTGGCTCTATTAGCATAGTGGATATGGATGAGAAATCGGGCCTAGTCCATGTGGGCTATTGTATAGGTAGAAAGTGGTGGCACCAGGGAATAACCTCGGAAGCATTGTCGGAGCTGTTGAGCTTTTTCTTCAAGGAGGTTGGTGTTAACCGTATTGAAGCCAGACACGACCCGAGAAATCCCAATTCTGGCAAGGTTATGACCAAGTGCGGACTGAGATATGAAGGAACTATAAAGCAGGGAGACTGGAACAACCAAGGTGTCTGTGATTACTCTATTTACGGGCTTGTTCGAGAGGATTATGAGAAGGATATAAAGGCGGATAGTGAATTTGTGAATGTGGCAAATCCCAATAGTACTGTGAGCTTTGACGATTTATATGACATTGCAATTGACACAGTAAATGACAGAAAAATTTCAAGAAGCTCTTGGGCCGGGTCTGTTGCGGCAGCGATTTTAACAGACAAGGGTAATATATATAAAGGTGTATGCATTGATACTCCAAGCTCTTTGGGGTTTTGCGCAGAACATGCGGCCATTGCGGCAATGATTACTGCTGGTGAAACGAGGATAGTCAAGCTGGTTGCTGTACTGGGGGATACGAAGAAAGCAGGAGCGCCTTGCGGGAGATGCCGTGAATTTATTGTTCAGATAAATGACGAAAATTATAAATGCCAAGTGATGCTAGATGGAAGAAAAATTGTAACCATAGACGAGCTGCTGCCGTATCGATGGAATTAATCCTGCGTTGGCTTGTTTGCCTGGCAATGGAGTATGGGACTACATTACTTTTGTCATAAAAATCGGTGACCTTTTGTACTAACAAAGGGAAGCCGTTTTTTTTATAATATGGATATGATGTGGTCAAAGGATGACAAAGTATTGAATCAGGAGGCGTTGTTAGTGAGTATAGTTAAATTGGAGCAATTGACAAAAAGATTTGGAGATATGACAGCTGTAGACAAGATGTCACTGGAAATCCAAGAGGGTGAGATATTCGGTTTATTGGGGCCCAATGGCGCTGGTAAAAGTACGGCAATAAATATGATAACCGGGCTGCTTTTGGTGGATGAAGGAAGTATCAGCATACTTGGCAAGGATATTAAGAAAGATAAAATGGCTGCAAAGTCTAATATAGGTATAGTTCCACAGGATATAGCTATTTATGAAGATCTTACAAGTCTGGAGAATGTTAAATTCTTTGCCAGTCTATATGGACTCAAGGGAAAGCAGCTTGAGGATGCTTCAATGGAGGCCTTGGAGTTCACTGGCCTGTCTGACAAGCAAAAAGCGTTGCCTAAAGCCTTTTCCGGCGGCATGAAGAGACGTCTCAATATCGCTTGTGCAATAGCGCATAAGCCAAAGCTTATAATTATGGATGAACCTACAGTGGGTATTGACCCTCAGTCAAGGAACCACATTTTGCAGTCGGTAAAGAAGCTCAATGAAATGGGTAGCACTATTATTTACACTAGCCACTATATGGAAGAGGTTGAAGAGCTTTGCACGCGAATCGCAATCATGGATCACGGTAAGGTTATAGCACTGGGTACATGTGAAGAGCTTGAGGATCTCATCAATGATAAGGGTATTGTAATAGTTGTAATAAGCGATCCAATTTCAAAGGTAAATAAAGATAGTATAAGGGAAATATCCGGAGTCGAGAATGTTGATGTGACAGAGAAAACCATCAAGATAACCAGTGCTAAGGAAGTGGCCAACCTAGATGAAATTATACAATATTTTACAAAAAACAATATTTCGATAAAGAGTGTTGAAAGTAAAACGCCGGATCTAGAGTCGGTATTCCTATCGATGACGGGAAGAAAACTCAGAGATTAGGAGGAATGGATAATGAATGTATTATTGATTATTTTTAAAGAAATAAAGCACAATTTGCGCAATTTCAAATCAAATATGATGATGGTGCTTTTTCCTATAGTGCTAATAATCATTTTAGGAGCAGCATTTAGTGGTGTGTTTGACAATACCATTGATCTTGGTGAGATTAGTGTTATGTACACAATTGATAAAGATGTCGAAGATCCTATATTTGTAAGTGCCTTTAGCAATTTTCGACATGAGATGTCAGAAGAGACCAGCATTAAGTTTATTGAGTCTAATGATTTTAAAAATGCAATGCTTGAGGTGGAAGACAATTATCATGCTGCATTTCTTCACATTACAGGTAATCCAATTCGAATAGATATGTATGAAAATGCAAGCAGAACCATCACCTCAGATATTGTTGAAAATGCGCTAAATAGCTTTCTTGATTCATATGCGACTATGAGTGTTATAGCTAGAAATAATCCGGCAGCGCTTTCTGTAATTGATAGTTCTGGCTCCGGCGACTACGTTCAAGCCAACTCTCTCGACAGACAAAGACAACCGGGTTCTACAGATTATTATGCAATAACTATGCTGACGTTGATTTTGCTCTATGCCTGTCTTACTGGATTTTGGGGAGTAAGGGGTGAGATAGAGCAGAAGACCGCAGGGAGAATATTGTGTGCACCGACTACCAACTATCAGCTACTTGCCGGTAAGGTTTTTGGCAGTATTATAGTAACAATATTACAGGGACTTGTGGTAGTTGTGTTTAGTGGGTTGGTTTTGAAGGCCTATTGGGGAGAGGATATGTTAACAGTTGCCATTCTCATTATTTCATATTCGATTATGGCAGTAAGCATAGGTGTTGGACTTGCCTTTTTGTTCAAGAATACTGAAGCTGCCAGCGGTATTATGAATACGATTATTCCTATATTAGTTTTTTTGGGCGGAGGCTATGTGCCCCTTAGTGAGATGGACGGTATAATATCTGATATTAGTAGTATATCACCTGTTAAATGGATCAATTCAGCTCTCTTTAGTGTTATATATGACGGGAACTATTCAAACGTTGCAGTGTCGATTGGTATAAATCTCGGCCTGGCAGTACTGTTCATATCTATTTCGGCGGTATTTTCTAGAAGGGGGAATAGAGTTTATGCGTAATCTTTTGCTGCTTATATTGAATAATCTAAAGGTAACATTCAGAAAGAAAGGAAATATCATAATATATGTTTTTCTGCCACTGTTCGGGGTGCTCCTTTCATCGTTGATGTACGGTTCTTTTGGTGGAACATCTTCCAGCTCTCTTAAAATTGGCTTCGTAGATTATGATCGTGGGATAACGTCTATAGAATTGAGAGAAAAATTCGATGCTGTAGATGGTTTTGAGGTATTTAGCATAGAGGAGGAAGAGATAAACAGTATGTTGCTAGCCTTTGACATCGATGCAGCAGTGATTGTGCCTAAAAATTACTCGGAGAGCATTTATTCCGGCGATGCAGCTGATATAGAGGTTATTTCACTGAAAGGTCAGGTGACGACAGTTTGGATAGAGCAGGTGATAAACGGTTACACGGCATCAATGCTTCGTTTGTCCAGTGCATCAGGAGGTGAACAGGCTGTTTTCCAAAAGATGCTGGGGCAGGTGGAGGATAATTCAATTAAACTGAAGGTCATCGATGTTAATGATAGGGGAGTTGGCAAAGCAATGACTGTTTCTTCTATTGGGTTTCTAATAATGTTTATTATGTTGGGAACCGGTTTAACCTCGATGATTATTTTGAGGGAAAAGAGAGATCGAACTTATCACAGGATATGCTCCGCACCGGTCAGCGCAAGACAGTATATTCTGGCAAATTCACTGACGAGCCTGTTAATAAGCATTATACAAATCGTCCTTATATTACTTGCCATCAAGTATGTCTTTAGAATCGATATGGGAGCAGATAATTTAAACCTGTTTCTTGTACTCTTGATGTTCGCACTTGTTGCTATTGGGCTAGGCCTTGTAATATCAGCTTTTGCTAGCTCCTCATATATGGCAGGCACCCTTACCACACTAATTATGACTCCATCTTGTATGCTAGGTGGTTGTTACTGGGATGTTAGCCTCATGCCGGATTTTATGCAGAAGATAAGCTACCTTGTACCGCAAAGATGGGCTATAGATGCTGTAACCAAGATGCAAACTGGAAGCAGCTTATGGGGCATAAGCTGGAATTTGCTAGTGCTTGCCGCGTTTGCACTAGCCCTGACACTTATTGCAGTATACAAGTTTTCCAGGGGCAACAATGTGCAGAAGTTCATATAAGTGAACCGTGGGGACAGGCCCCCATACCCCATCGCTACGGGCGAAATGAATTCGCCCTACGCTACACTCCGTGCGACACGCCTAAACGTGGCGTTTGAACAACGTCGGCTGGTCGATGACTTCGTCATCTGCTCGCCCATGCATCCTGAGTGGGAGATTGTACTCGCCACTGACAGCTTTTTCAATCGGTAACCCCCACCTAAGAGGAGGGGGACTGTGACATTGTTCAAATGAGGGTGCAGGTCACGCGAGAACCGTCCCCATGTTTCACTCAAAGAGGGCTTCAAGCTCCTGCTGGGTCATCTTGGAGAGTAGAGTTTCACCAGGCTGGATAACAGCGTCGATTAGGCTGCGCTTCTTCTCCTGAAGGGCTAGGATTTTTTCTTCAATAGTACCTCTAGCTACAAGCTTTATTACATACACGGATTTTTTCTGGCCAATACGGTAGGAGCGGTCGGTGGCCTGATCCTCTACTGCCGGGTTCCACCAAGGGTCGTAATGTATTACAGTATCGGCCCCTGTTAGATTCAGGCCCGTGCCACCAGCTTTAAGTGAAATCAGAAAGATTTTTCCTGAGCCTTCATTGAAGGAATTTACAAGGTACCCTCTCTCGGAGACAGGGGTGCTACCATCGAGGTAGAGATATGCTACTTCAAGCTCAGTGAGTCTATTGCGAATAAGTTGAAGCATTCCTGTGAACTGGGAAAACAGCAGTATCCTGTGGCCGCCTTCGATGGATTCCTGAATGATTTCTTCAAGCATCTCTAGCTTGCCGCTGCTACCGTTGTAGTTTTCAACAAATAGAGAGGGATGGCAGCATAGCTGTCTGAGGCGTGTGAGAGCCGCTAATATTCTTATTCTGCTTTTTTCAAAGCCCGAGTCCTGTATTTCCTGCTTTATTTCACCCCTTATATCCGCCAGATATGCCAAATAAAGCTTTTTTTGCTCGTCTGTCAGTTCTGTCGTCATAGTATTTTCTATCTTTTCAGGTAGCTCCTTGAGAACATCTTTCTTGAGCCTTCTGAGCACAAAAGGCTTAATCTGTTGGTTGAGGTCGGTAAGAGAGTCGTTTGCATCCTCATCGGACTTCGGATGGACGTACCTTTCATCAAACCTTCTATATGAATAAAGATATCCAGGTAAAATAAAATCAAAAATCGACCATAGCTCATACAAATTGTTTTCAATTGGTGTGCCTGTCAGCGCAAATCGAGTCTTTGCATTGATCAGCTTGACAGATCGTGCGTTCCTGGAAGCGCCATTTTTTATGTGTTGGGCTTCGTCCAGTATACAATATCTAAAGCTATACGGCTTATAAAGCTCAATATCCCTTCTGATTAGTGGGTAGGAAGTAATTACAACATCATATTCAGAGAGACCTTCTGCTAATTGGCGCCTTAGCTCCTTTTTTCCTGCTATCACAGTATATTTCAAACTGGGTGCGAATTTTTCAAGCTCCGCACACCAGTTAAACACAAGTGAGGTGGGCACCACCACTAGGGATGGACAGGGCCCATCCTGCTGTTTATCAGATAAAAGAAGGGTAATAATCTGTAGTGTCTTTCCAAGCCCCATGTCATCAGCCAGGATGCCTCCCAGCGTGTAATGCTGTAAAGTCTTCAACCATTTGAAGCCAAATTTCTGGTAGTCTCTCAATGTACCCTGTAGACCCTCAGGCAAATGGAAGGACATATCTCCGGGCTCCTTTATGTTCTGCACAAGCTCCCTAAAACGGGCATCGCACTCTACATTATGGATGCCAGATTCCCTTATGCTCTGATCCAAATATGCAGCTCGGAAGCGGGGCAATTCGATAAAGTCCTTCTGGAGTTCTGAAGGGTTAACATCCAGGTTATCCATGAAGTCGCTTATTTTTATTAATTCACTTGCATCAAGGTTAATAAAGCTTCCGTTCTTAAGCTGAAAGTATTTTTTTTTCCTACGCATGGACAAAAATAAATCAGCCAGCTCGGAATTATCAATTCCGTCAGCACCAAAAGAGAATTCCAGAAGGCTTGTTTCACTGTTCAATCTGAACCTGGCTGAGAATGAAAGGGACTGTTTCAATTTCAGAGTCTTCAGGCTTTCTGAGTAATACACGATGGCATAATCCTGCAGCAGTGGAACAAGTCTAAACACAAAATCATATATGTTGTCATCGCCGCTCAGATGGATTTTACCCTCCCTTACCTTGAACTCAGCCATGCCAAGTACATCTAATATGGCCTCCTCATTTTTTATCTCCCGTATAAGGAGCTTGTCTGATGAGGACTGGGATTTTATAACTGGCATAAAGGGATTGATGGTATGCTTACCGTATATAAATTTAACACTAGCGGTTATATCTGCTCCATCTCTGTCTAAATATATTTCAGCCAATAATGGAATTTTTTCAATTGTAGACTGGACCTGTTCAGTAATGACCAGGCTTCCAGCTTTCTCGGCAAATGGTAGTATTTCAGACACGAAGCGTTGCCTGTCCTCTTCGATGAATCTCAGCTTGCGGCCCTTCTGATACATCATAGCCATATAAAAGGGCTTGAGATACTTGCTTTGCTGTCTAGAAATGCGGTGTATCACATCTCCGAAGTAAAAATATTCACCCTCTGCTGTTAAGGGTAGCATTGTGCCTTCAAAATCTATATTAAGAATTAAATCCCGCCCGTCATTGGACAATAAGAAGTTAACAGGTATGTCCTGCTTTTTTATTGTTAGGCTTTCGTGTACATTTCCAAGAATGATACCTTTAAATGGTGTATCCTCATATATCTCAAAGAACCTTTTAAGATGCTTGTCGGTCAGGTAGATTCTTCCGTCGGAAAATATGCTGGCATCCATTCGTCCCCGCCAAAGGCCCTCCATAAGCTTTTCTGTTTCATAGAGCTCCTTGAGCATTTCAATCAACTCTAAATCCCGTCCTCTGAACTCGTGTCTGGATGGCGAATAAGTGAAGCGTTTCCCGTATTTCAATTCCAGGTTATTCTCCATGTGGAGTAAAAGCTTCTTAGCATCCTTAACTATGTAAAGCCTGTCCTGTCCTATACGAAGTTTTAGTGAGGCTAGCATAGGACTACCTGTACTACTGCCCCTGTTCAGCTCGAAAACTGGTTCAAGGGCTACAGCTGACCTGATTGATATATGCCTGTCCGAGAAAAGGTTGAATATGTCCTTGGCCGCTTGGCGAAATCGGAGCTCCTTAAAAAAGCCCAGGCTGTCCTTTTCATGTATAAGTAGCATTACAGCCACCATATGCTTGCATAAGCCCCAGCCGTCATTCCCCACGGGACAGGAGCAATCAGCTTCGGTGAGTTTCCCTGCCGTATCGAATTTCAGGTGCTGTGTATACAGCTCCAATCCAAGGACAGTTGATGTAAATGCACGTCGGTCCTGGTTGAACTGTACGGATTTTATACGGCGATTCTTATAGTATTCCTGGCCTGCTTCATATTCTATATGCCGTGTTTTAGCAAGGATGGATTCCCTTGACAAATCAAACATCATTATCTCCTAAACGTAATTAATAGTAGTGTAGACAAAATCCATATCATATTATTATATAACATTTATCACTATATACAAGAATGCGCCCACCTCTACGCTACATATCTCGCGGAAGCGAGTGCGAAGGTGGGTGATGAATGAAGACGGTGGAGTTCAGTCCCCACCTGACTCCATGAGCGAAGCGAATTGACCATAAGGGCTATGGCTTAAGCAGCGGAGTGGTAGATATAGAGTCTGTGAAGCGGCCTGGTCATGGCAATGTAGAGCAGCTAAAATGGGTATGTTATGTTAGGAGTATTTGATATTGAATATTCTTATAATGCCAAAATCTTTATTAATAGCATAATTGTATTTCAGAACGGTCTTGGTATTGAAAATTAGATTAGAGATATTAGAAAAATCGCCTTTTTCATAATCCATTACCTTTATTTCAATTACAGAGCTTCTTTTTTTGAGTTCCTCGGTAAGCGCTTTTTTAAAAGCATCCCCGCTTTGTGCGACCTTGTTATACTTGTGGTAATAGCTGTTTTCGGTACTGGAGCATTTGGGGTATGCCCCTGTGTCCCAGCTAACGGTTCTAGCCATTTCACTGTCGGTTATATTAAAATAGTAGTATGTAAGGATTTCTGTTCCGTCCTCTGTAATCGGATCATTTTTTGTGACGTCTACATGATAATACTCTCCATCAATTTTGACAATATTCCAAGCATGTCCCTCTGCACTATCAGGCGCCATTCCTATTGCAATTATACACTCTATTCCTGACAGATTACAAAGAAGCTTCATTGCCTCGGCATAGCCCTCACAAACCGCAGAACCTGCAAGAAGACTACCGTAATATTCAAAAACATCATCTGCTAGTGTATCGTTAGTGTAATTTATGTAATCGTAGCTTGTATTATTAATTATGTAATCATGGACTATTTTTTCCTTATCGAATTCCGACATATCAGCGGAAATGTTTTCTGCGATGATATGCCGTGCCTTTTCAATAGCAGCCTTTGCCTTTTGTACTTTGTTTGCATATTCCTTCTTGCTAAATCTATATGTGAAATCCAGATTCATACTAGCACTAATATAGCGATAGCTCCATTTCTGAACAAAATCTTCAACACCGATGATATCCTCTGCGGCATATTTTGCAGTATAAAAGACAGACTCATAGTCGTCAGTAATGCTGCCATTGTATCCTGTTGTATCTAAATTAATGCTATTGTCATTATTAATCAGCGCTTTTGTAACAATTTTTATTAAATCGGTCTTGTTCTTAATTACATAACCATTCTTTGTTGAGGACGGGTTAAATAGCTCTACATTGCCATAATTTCTTGCAAAATCTGTTGGGTATAGTCCCAAGGCTTGAGCAGTGGGCTTGAATATAGCTTTATCGACATCCACTAGCTTTTCAAGTAAAGTTTGTCTTGAACCTTTCATGGAGACAGAAAGTGCATTGTAAGAGACTGCCACCAGGTCATTTCTCAAAAAAACAGCCTTATTTTTAAACTCTGAGAACTCGGAATCAGATAACAGCTGTAATTCACGGGCCTTGTCCAAGGCCTTTGCATAACTGAAGTCCACATTATCCTCATAGCCCATGGAACGAAGCACAAAGGTAACATATTGGGTTGCAGATACCATATTAGACGAGCCGAATAAGCTCTCGCTGATACCATTAGAAATACCCTTCTGATAGATAAAGCCCACATAGTTATCAGCCCAGGCAGGCACATCCGTGAAGGGGTGAGAGTAATTACCTTCCTTGACCTGGTACTCCACTCCCAGTAAGCGAACAAGCATGACAGCCGCCTCCGCCCTTGTTGGGGCGCGTTCCAGTTCGAAATTGTCTGGGCTGTTTGCAAAAAGCCCAAGTATCTTCAAATCGATTGCTTTCTCATAGTTGCTGCTGGACATATCCGGAGTAGGAGGTTCGGCAGCAAATACCCGTATGGGAGTGCAAATAATTGCAGTAATAAGTAATATCAATACAAGTAACTTAGTAGAATAAAGTCTCATAAATACATCCTTAAGCCCTTTATTGTAATATTGCTACAACATCTATATCGCATAATAAAAACATAAAATCAGGGGTGGTGACCGACCCCAATTAGCAATTAGTATAATTTGTATATATATAACGAAATTATATCATCTACAGCGTAGGTAGACAAGTTACGAAGTGGGAAATAGCAACAGTCAATTCGCTTCGCTCAGGGAGTGGAGACTGAAGACATAGATAAACATCAGGGCAGAGTAGAGGGTGCCAAAGCAAAGGACAGCACCAGAGCCCCATTGCCGGGGGAGCTGAACTGTCCTGTGATGTATAAGTACCAACTGGCTTTACTGAACAGCGAACTGTACCGATAATGAACTAGTCCTTGTAATAGCCTTCTTCTTCTCTCCCGAAAATAGCGGGGAATAGCAGGATAATTACTAGAATGATAATAACAATCCATATCCAGTTTGTACCAAAGCCACACCCAAAAAGCCCGCCTCTTTCATTCTCTGCCATGCCATACACTCCCTTCATATAATAAGATTGTTATTCAACAATATCTGCATCTACTCTAAAGAAACCTTTGCGACCTGTGAATAACAAGAGAAAGAGTATTATGAAGAACAAAAGCGCACAATCGTCAACTGCTCCACCGGCAAATCCCTTTGACATATTCCATACCTCCTTAATCTGCATGTTTGACCATGCTACCTTCTATATCATATTCATACCTATGGCTATGTGTTACTGACTAAGGCTGTCTTACACAATTTAATCTAATTAGGGATCACTTCTCCCTGACAGCAAAGGGTGCTTGTGAATATAGCAGCTTTGCTTGTAGCTCCTTGAGGGTTCATATCGATGGATGCCATGCAAGGGGCCGGGAAATGTATGTGCTATGGAAATAAGGCAGTTCTTCGAGAAAATTGTATTCAATACGCTACTTTACCGATACCTTCGATGGAATAAAAGCATATCTTGTTGATTAACAATAGGGCAATAAGGTGTATCTTATTGAGAAGTGCTAAGGCTAGTGTTTGCCGTAGTTTGCTGTAAGCACAATCAACAAATTAGAAAATAGTTCCAAATAGTCATTGACATCAACCATAATTTTCCATATAATAAGTACACAACCATATTCTTACATTATTTACGGGCATTGTTGTAAATGCGAGTACAGGGGGTGTAGTTTTGGGGAGGCTTAGTCTTGTTATAGCAGATTATGATGCAGAATACTTACAGAATTTTGAGAAATATTTAGTAACTAATCACCCGAAAAGATTTGAAATATCTTCCTTTTCGTCTGTGGAACCATTTGTTGTATTTCTAGACGAGTTTCATAAAATCGACATACTTCTTGTGAATAGCAGAATATACAATGAAATAGCCAGAACAGACATTGCGGAAACAGTTTTGATTCTGTCTGATAATGAGCAGGTTCTCCCAGTAGGAAGGGAGTCCATAAATAAATATCAGCATATGGACAAGCTGATTTCCGAGGCAATTAGGCTATATTCTCTTAGTTGTAGGAAGGATTGTCAGGTTTCAGGGAATGAAGGAGCAAGCATCATCAGTGTTGTGTCGCCGGCAGGCGGGACGGGCACTAGTAGCATAGCGGCGGGTTGTAGTATTCTTAGTGCCGGGAGGGGTCTAAGGCCATTCTATTTGAACCTGGAAGACATACCATCTACGGGATTGTTTTTTCATGGGGAATCTAAACAAAGCTTCTCCAATGTGATATATCAGCTAAAGGGCAATGGTGGAAATCTATGGATGAAGCTGGAGACTGCCAAGTGTATTGACTGTAAGACAGGTGTGCACTTTTTTAAGCCCGCTGAAAGCATACTTGAGATGAATGAGCTCTGTGAAGAGGAGATCTCTAGGCTAGTCTTGGAGTTCAGAAAAAGCTCCGCCTATAGCTACGTTTTTATAGATTTACCATCAGGCTTGAGTGAGAGAAATTCTTCTGTACTAAAACATTCTGACATCATTCTACTGGTTCTCTCCTATGATTTTAGGATGCACGATAGCATTAGCAAGTTCAAAAGGGGTCTTGAGCTAATTGAAAATAAAATGAGGGCTAATCTGACAAGTAGGCTTGTACCTGTGTTGAATTTCTCAAAAGGGCAAAAAATTGAGGATGGCTTTGTTGGCTATAAACCAATTGCTGAGATAGCTGATTATTCAGAAGCATCTTCAGGTAATTTTTTTATTAAGCCTGTTGAAAATCCGGCGTTTCTAGCTGATTTAAACAAGGTTATTAGCTATGTCATTCCTGATAAAAAGCAGGTATTAGTTATGGGGGAAGGAGCATCAGCTTTACTGGATGGGGGCGAATATATTGCATGAGGATGGCAGTAAGGTACAGGCTTGTAGTTCTTTTAGTGAAGACATTGATTTCAGAATCCTTGCTGAAGATATCAGAAGGGAGATAACACAGGGTCTTGACAGGACAAGCGGGGTTTCGGACGATGAGTTGATGGATATTGTTACAGAGGCGGTTTTTTCTAAGCCTGGAAGTACTTATTTAAGTATTGGTGAGAGGCGAGAGTTGGCTGATATGGTGTTCAATTCCATGAGAAGACTTGATATATTACAGCCGGTTATCGATGACAAAAGCATCACAGAAATAATGGTTAATGGGCCTGACATGCTTTTTGTAGAAAAAGGGGGACGTATTAGCAGGCTTGAAAAGGAATTTGGAAGTAATGAGAGACTTGAGGATGTAATACATAATATCGTGTCTCGTACGAACAGGACTGTAAACGAGGCATCACCAATCGTTGACTTTTCGTTGCCGGATGGCTCCAGAGTAAATGTTGTTCTGAAGCCTGTGGCCTTGAATGGACCCATTATGACCATCCGAAAGTTTCCAGATAGTCCAATGACGCTGGAGCAGCTTGTGGAGCTGGGCTCACTTAGTAGTGAGGCTGTGGAGGTGCTTAGCTGTCTAGTTAAGGCAAAATACAACATATTTATATGTGGCGGCACTGGAAGCGGTAAGACAACCTTCCTCAATGCACTATCAGGAAGAATCCCTTCTGATGAAAGAATAATCACCATAGAGGATTCAGCGGAGCTTCAGATAAATGGCGTGGAAAACATTGTAAGACTGGAGGCCAGAAATGCTAATACTGAAGGCAAGGGTAGGATATCCATACGAGAGCTGATTAAGACATCCCTTAGGATGAGACCGGAGAGGATTATTGTTGGCGAGGTACGGGGTGATGAAGCTCTGGACATGTTGCAGGCAATGAATACGGGCCACGATGGATCACTTTCCACAGGTCATGCCAATTCTGCTGCAGATATGCTGAAGCGGCTGGAGACAATGGTTATATCAGCAGCTCCACTGCCATTGGAAGCAGTGCGGCAACAAATTGCTTCAGCAATAGACATAATCATTCACCTATCACGGCTTAGGGATAAATCCAGGAGGGTTTTGGAAATTAGTGAAATATTGGGGTATGTGGATGGCGTAATACAATTGAACCCACTGTTTATATTTGAAGAGAGTAACAAGGATGAGAGTGTACAGCACAGCCACGACGAGGGCGAGGAGCATGACCGGGATTTTGGAGGACAGAGAGCTGTTAGGGGAGGCCTCAAATGGACCGGCAACACGCTAAATAATACTGTAAGGCTCAAAATGGCAGGCATAAGGTGCAGATTGGGTGGTGTATGATGGCGCAGGACTATAATACCTATAACATGAGTACTAGGGAGAAGCTGTTTTATACCGCAATGGCAGGTGTATTTATTTTTTCTATTGCTTTCATATTTTATAGAAGTGTTTTTCTATCTCTACTGTTGATACCACTTGCTTTGTTATACCCAGGAATGATGAGGAGAAAGCTTATTAGGCGGCGGAAAAAAGAGCTGAACATACAGTTCAAGGATATGCTGTATTCACTAGCGTCTTCTGTATCTGCCGGAAAAACAATTGAATATGCCTTTAAAGGAGCACTAAAAGATCTGTCGGTGCTTTACCCGGAGCCATCAACATTCATACTTGTTGAAATAAAGAGGATTATTAGTCTGCTGGATATGAACGAGACTCTAGAGTATGCATTGTCTGAATTTGCAGATAGGGCTTGCTTGGAGGATGTGGACAATTTCGTAAGTGTGATGAATATAAGCAAAAGGTCCGGGGGCAACATTGTAGAGGTGATAAGGAATACATCAGCAATTATCAGCGACAGGATAGAGGTGGGGCAGGAGGTCGATACCATGCTCACAGAAAGAAAGTTTGAACAGAAGGTGCTAAATGCCGTGCCTGTACTTATGATACTACTGCTTTCGGCAAGTGCTCCTGAGTATATGCAGCCGATTTTTAATACTGTCGCCGGTAGGCTTACCATGAGTGCTTCAATCGTATTGATGTCTGTTGCTTGGTTCATATCTGCAAAAGTCAGTGACATAAAGCTCTAGGAAGTATAAAGAATTTGAAAGTTTACTGTTGTGAGGTTTGTTATGATTATTGTCTTTGCCATATACATAATTATATTAGCTGTATTATATTTTGCATCATATAGAAAATATGCTGATGTCGTCAAAATGCTTGACAAAAAAGCATTTCCCCTTAAAGAACTTCTTCCATTGGGATTGTATATCCTTGAAACCTTTAAATATAGCTATAACACTGGCTATGATAGGAGGCTGTTGACGGCTGTGGCTGAACTGCATGGACACAAGAAGGCAGTAATTATGCTGCGGGTTCATTGGGGCAGCAAGATATCGGTGATGCTATTATCCATGGCATTTGCACTATTTGTTGGAGCAATGACAGAGGTTGATTTGGGATATGTAGTATTTTGTGTATTTCTGCAGGTGGGTGTCGTGGTATTTACTGACAGAGATTTATTTGAAAGGGTGAAAAAAAGAAGACAGGCAATTCAGCTTGACTTTCCTGACTTCGTTAATAAGCTTACACTTTTGGTCAATGCAGGGATGACCATATCCAGAGCATGGGAAAAGACAGTCACGGACACAAGCAGACAGACTCCGTTGTATGTCGAGCTAAGAACAGCAGTACAGGATATAAAATCAGGGATACCTGAGTACAAAGCCTTTGAGGAATTCGCCCAAAGATGCCATGTGCCTGTGATAACACGCTTTGTATCTGTTGTATTGCAGAATATAAGGAAGGGAAATGATGAACTTGTTCCGGTTTTGAGGCTCTTTGCAAATGAATGCTGGGAGTTGAGGAAGTCAGCGGCTAAAAGGTTTGGAGAAGAAGCCTCAACTAAGCTCCTTTTTCCAATGATGCTGATGTTTGTAGCAATACTTCTCATTGTTGGAATGCCTGCAGTACTTGCAATAAGTAATATATAGATGGATGGAGGTGATTTTGTGAATCGTTTTGTTAAGAGTTTTATGAGTGAAGAGGATGGACTTGGCACAGTGGAGATAGTTGTGATAATTGCTGTACTCGTTGGTATAGCACTGATTTTTAGAGATGCAATTATTAAATTTGTGACAGAAATCATGCAAAGTGTTTTTGCTGATGATTCAATTATTAATGATGTCAACAGTGGTGGTATTCGAGCAAATAACCAGATTAAGTAAATGTGAATTGTTGCACCAAGGAGATGCAATTATTTAGCTTCCTTGGTCAAGTGGAGTTCAGTCTCCACCTGACTCCCTGAGCGAAGCGAATTGACTGGATTATTAGGCGCAGACGTGGGATGTGCGGCAGAGGGTATAGGTGACGGTGGGTATACGCAGTGTAATGCTACTGACCAAAGAAGCTAAATATGTCGGGGGAGTGAAATATGTCCGGGGTATATGAGAATTCAAAAGGATTGAAATTTAAGTATGAGAGTGATGCATCATCAAGCTTTCTTGTGATTGAATGTGGATCTAAAATCATAGGATATCAGGCGAAAATGATTGAAAACAACACTATACAGTACATTGTGCCTGTAGAGACGGTTAAAGCAGAGGGTACTTATCATTTGTATTTCAACATAACCTCTAAAATCCCTTTATCAATGTACCTTAAAAGATATAAGCTAAACCGCGTGGAATTCCTGAAGGTAATTTTGAACCTGTCCTCCTACATCAATAATTCTGCAGGGTATCTGCTGTCTGCGTCCAACTTTGTTTTTAATTCAGACTACATATACATTGAGCCAGAGACAATGGAGGTTAGGCTTGTTTATATACCAGCGGAGATTGAGGACAATGCTATAGGGAAGCTACAGACTTTAGTTTCAGAGCTTTTAATGCAGCATATACATGAGGAGGGATTCGGCAGCGGGAATCTTGTCCAGCGTATTCTTTCAGAGGTAAGAAGTGAGGTTTTCAACATTAAGGGCTTTATGATACTGATTAATGATTTGTTATATGGAGATGAAGCCAATGTTGTACCCACCCAGCTACCGAAACAGAATTCAATTGGGGAAATACTTGAAAATAGTAACATAAAAGATAAAATAGAGGAAAAGAAGGAAGAAAAGGAGAATATAACTCAGAATATGTCTTTGAGACTTATAGTGCCTGGGGTCATTTTGCAGCTAATAATGGGTGGTATCATTTTTATATGTCGAGGAGTTCTTGATAGTATTGGGAAAAATCGTACCACAACCTATGCTGCAGTTGCGATGATAGTTGTAGCGATAGATATTCTTGTATTCAGGAAGCTCCAGGCACTGAACCTGTTTAGTGCAAAAAATGTTGAAGGTGCTCAGGATTCAGAGCAAGTGGGTATACTGAGGCAGGCAAGTGGTAATGGGTTAAAGCTGGTGGATGGTGAAGCAGTCAAGGTTATGACTAGTGATGCACCTAAGCATGTTGTTGGTAATGAGGTGCTGGGGGATATAAGGCCGAGTAAGCAGGATAAGTCTGCTTGGGATTCACTACGGGAGCCATCCAAGTATGTGGAAAGGGCCTTGCTACGAGAACCGGGAAATATTAAGTCAGAGGATACAGGGACTTCAGCGACAGACGCATATCAACGATTAAGGAAATTAACACATAGCACTGTACAGGAGGAAGGTAGAAAGGGTGTATACGCCCAATGCATTGATTATAAAGATACTATGGGCCAGGAAGATATAACGTCAAGGTGCATGCAGAAGACAGAGATACTCAGTAGTCGTACCAATAAGGTTCCCATTTTAAGAAGCAAGGGAAGGCTTGCCGGGGAACGAGATATTGTTATTGACCGAAATGAAATCATTATAGGAAGGCTCCAGGGTCATGTTGACCATGTCTTGCTAAATAGTGCTGTGGGAAAGCTTCATGCAGAGCTAATCTACAGAGACGGTGAATGCTTTGTTAAGGACTTGAATTCAATTAATGGTACATTTGTAAACGACATACGAATTGGTAGCAATAAGGAGGTAGCATTAAAGAACAATGACAGTCTGCTATTTGCCAACAGTGAATTTGTTTATATACAGGGTCAGTAATGCCAGAAGGTGGCACAAAATAAGTGGTTGAGAGCAAAGGAGGCTCGCTATGTTGGAGAAAAAGTTTATGTGGTATGAAAGAACGATAGTTGGGAAATGTTTTGAAATTTTATTGGCTACTGTGTTTCTCACTTTAGTATTGCTAGTGGTACCAATAAATTCGTTTGCTGAGGAAAATGAGATATGGTATATGATTAGACCATTACAGGAGAAACTGGCTGCCTTGGAGGATTCGAGTATTGATAATGCGCTTTCCTCATATGGAGATATGGATTCCCACTGGAGTCGCAGAGAGGTTGGTATGATTTCCTGTATTGATATAGTTGTTGGATATGATGGCAATTTTCATCCCGATGATCCGGTTCAGGTGGATCAGTATATTAAGATGATAGTTAGATCCATGGGATATGTACCTGGTGAAGAAACAAAGTACTGGGCGCAGAATTACATTGACATTGCCCTTGAACAGAAGCTGATTTCAAAGGATGAGTTTCCGGATTATAAGCTGCCAATCACCAGAGAGGAAGCAACCAGGATTATTGTAAAGGCAGCGCTACTGAAGGAGGAGTTACCATATGACGATCCATACAACTCCCCGGATAATTTGGTGCGTTCAAAGATTGAGGATTACTCTGACATAAAGGATATAAACAAGCAGTTTGTGCTGCAATCCTATGAAATTGGCCTTATTAGAGGGTCGGAGGGGTATTTTAAGCCGGCCGGTACTCTGACACGAGCTGAAGCGGCAACCATCATGATCAGATATTTGGATGTTTATTCCAGAGTGCCCTTTACACCTGCGCCGGATGAGGTTTATACATGCATTTTAGATTACGATTTTGAATTGATAATATGGCCACCTTCTAAGAAGGAGGTTATCGATGCTGCTAATGCTTTTGTAAATGTAGGCAAAAAGAGCAAAGGCTTTGCTATAGAAGGAATTAGCGATATCTCACAGGTAACTCATGTGTTTTACGAAAGTGAAGAAGCCTACGAGCAGAGCGACAATAGACAACTGGCAGTTACTATTGACACAGAAGATAATATGGAAGAGCTAAAAAGTCCATACGATATATTTGTATATGATGCAGAAGCAGTTAAGAGATTACATAGAGATTCAATATATGAGATGTTTAAATACTGGTTTGAGGATGATACTGATAAGGCCATGGAGGATTTTGACAGGTATCTTGAGTATGCCATATCAAATGACCAAGAGAGTCGCATGGAAACTTTTGAGTACAATGGGCGCCTTGTAGGATTTTCTAAAGCACCTGGTAATTGTGCATATATTATTTATATTCATAGCCTTGAATGATTAGCACATATGTGGCCGGTAATGCCGGGAGAGGGAATAAAAATGTGGTTAGGAGCAGAGGAGGCTCGCTATGCTGGAGAAGAAGTTTATGTGGTGTGAAAAAAATATAGTCGGGAAATATTTTAAGATTTTATTGGCTACTGTATTTCTCACTTTAGTAGTCCTATCGGTATCATTTTCCTCCTTTGCTGAGGAAAATGAGATATGGAATATGGCTAAACCCTTACAGGATAAGCTGGCTGCCTTGGAGGATTCGAGTATTGATAATGCGCTTTCCTTATATGGAGATATGGATTCCCACTGGAGTCGCAGAGAGGTTGGTATGATTTCCTGCATTGGTATAGTTGTTGGTTATGACGGTAATTTTCATCCCAATGATCTGGTGCAGGTGGATCAGTATATTAAAATGGTGGTTAAATCTATGGGATATGCCCCCAGTGAAGAAACGAAGTACTGGGCACAGAATTACATTGATATTGCCCTTGAACAAAAGCTGATTTCAAAGGATGAGTTCCCGGATTATAAGCGGCCGATAACCAGAGAGGAAGCGACAAGAATCATAGTAAAGGCAACGCTGCTGAAGGAGGATTTCCCGTATAATGATCCATACAACTCCCCGGATAATTTGGTGTGTTCAAAGATCAAGGATTATTCTGACATAAAGGATATAAATAGGCAGTTTGTGCTGCAGTCCTATGAAATAGGCCTTATCAGAGGGTCGGGGGGGTATTTTAAGCCGGCAGGTACTTTGACCCGAGCAGAAGCGGCAACCATCGTGATTAGGTATTTGGATGATGTTTCCCGGGTGCCCTTTACACCGGCGCCGGATGAGGTTTATACATGTGTAAACTATGATGGTGCAACAGTCACAGCTTGGCCTCCTCCAAAGAAAGAAATCATTGATTCAGCCAATGCATTCAGGAATGTAGGTGAAAAGAGTAAGGGGTTTTTAGTTTCTGGGTTTAGTGAGTCAGGGCATGTGATATACTATTCGTTCTTTGAAAGTGAAGAAAAGTATAAAAAGAACAGTATTTTAAGCAAGCAAATGTCAATACATTTAGATGCACTAAATGATGCGTATTTGTCGCAGCATCCATACCACATAAATATTTTTGATGCAGATGGAGTTAAGAGGCTACATAGAGATTCAGTATATGAGATGTTCAAATTTTGGTTTGAAAAGGATGCTGACAGAGCTATGGCAGAGTTTGATAGGTATCTAGTGTATGCCACATCGAATGACCAGGAGAGTCGTATTGAAGAAATCAAACACAATGGCCGTCTAATGTTCTTTCACAAAATAGGTGGAGACAACGGGTTTACGCTTTTTATCTATAGTCTCTAAAAAATCACATTTACAAAATTGAAAGGGTTTAAGTAATTATGAAAAAGAAACTTTTCGTTAGCATAGTAGTTTTTTCTTTGTTACTTCCATATTTTACCACAGCAAAGGACGACACCAGATACTACGAGAGTAGCTGTAAGTGGGAGACGTATTTTGATAATCCGGACCTGTTTGATAATCTTTTAGGCTTACCGTATGGAGCGACACCTATAGCCAAGGGAAGACCCTTCAACTATAGGTGTTGGTTTGGAAAGGGCATTACTGTTTACGGTACACCTGAGCAGGCAAATCAGAACATACGGAAGAATTATAAGGAGGATACTCGTAATGATAGTGGAGTGGGATTCTATAAAAAGGGTGGATATAAACGTGGAGAGTATAGGTATGATGGATTTACCATGGATGGTGATCAGTATGCAAACATAAACTTTCCTCCAGATGTGGAACGTTTAACACCACTAGAGGATATAGCGTGGATATATCAATATTGGGATAGCGATTATGTAAACTCTAGGCTTAAGAACCAATCAGCATTAAAGGTTAGCATATATACAGATTCAGCTATTTCAGGCGATTCTATTCTTGGTCAAAAGACACGTGAATGGATCAATAATGGGATCACTGAATTCAAAATAAGAAATGGAGTTATGGATACTGGCCTTAAAACACCTGCTTCTGAGAAAAAGCCCGATGGAACCTGGGATTTTCATAACTTTCTTAACGTTCAGTCTGCACCATCGGCAAAATTCAATGGAGAAGGTCGGATGTTCAGGTTTGATAGAAAGGGAAAGCTGTTCTACATGTGCTTTACTATTAGGAAGTACCAAAAGGAGCATACGGCAGTAGAGGTTTCAACCAATGTGATTAATAAAAACGAGCTTGTGTTTACAGATTATGGAGATGATAACCCGGAAGGCTTTGAGACCCAGACCATAGATGTCAAGGTGGAGGTAATCGGCAGACTTATGGATGAGGAGCACATGGAGGATGAACTGGCCAGGTCCGTTTACTACACAAGGATAGATAGAGAGTGTTGGGAATTAAGCTTGAATGGACAGATAGCACCGGAAGAGGATGTTCAAATATATGACAATTATTCAAAAGCTACATTCACAGTGCCGATGACAAAGGGTCAAATAAAGGCTTTAAAGGGTGGTAGCCTTAACTTCAATGCTACAGCCCGTTGTATCTATTTTGATGATAAATATGATGAAGCCAGTAATAGCGGAAGTGCCGACTTTAAAATAAAGAAATGTATTATCGAGAAAAAACCACCATTTCTGATGGAACCAAAGTGTACGATACCTCAGAATGGCTTTGATATTGTAAAATTTGAAGCTGGTGATTCTACTGATATGACGGGAATTGCTGAGCGTAAGGTGTTGATTAACGGTGATGAGGTAGACGATGAGCTATTTTTCAGTGGCGATTATGTATTTGGAGAGGGACAGGATGGTCTGAAGAAAATTGATGTCTACTATACTGACAATGAGGGAAGGACTGCCTTTCATACTTCATGGGCATACATTTATGACACGAAGCCCACTGCACAGTTTAGATTTTCCGGTGCATTTAAGCAAAATAGAAAATTAACAGTTACCGACATATCTAACATTGGAGGATGTGATATCGTCAACAGTGCATATCCCATAAACTCGTACACATGGAGGTTCAGGGCAGTCAGCGGCGATGAAGATTCTATCAAAAGGAAGGATAACAGTATTACTCAAAAGGATCTATTGTATAAAACACCTGGCTCATACGAGGTTGAGCTTACTGTAACAAATTCACTTGGTCGTGTATCTGATCCATACGTAGTTCGTTTTGAGATATTCCCCGACTATGAGCCAGCTTTGGAGATTGATCTAGATAACTCAGTAATATCAAGGCTTGAGACAGTAAATGCATGGAATTACAATGCCTACAGTACAGACAATGATATTATTAGTAAAAACACTATAGAGCTTTGGTATGACAGCAATAATGATGGTGAATATGATAAGCTTATTGGAACATATGACGGGAAAGAAGGTTTCCCCGAATTCCACCCTGTTGGTTTGGGTAGATATAAATTTATCAATACAGTAGAAGAAAGCTTTGGTGAAGATACTATTAAGGAGTTTGTAACAGATGAGGATTGTGTGGTCAGGACTATTGAGCGGGAGATTCTTGTTGACAACATACAGCCAATGGCAGGGCTGTATGTACAGATACCGCTAAACAGACCGCAAATTGATACATTTATACTAATGGATTCAGGACTTGATAGCGAGAAAGTGAGATACATTAAAGATAGTAGGCTTGATTTTAATAATTATCTATGTTCTTTAAACATACATTCAAATGTTGATACATGGGATCTTCACACATATGAATATAGCCAGCCTGCAAGCATTTCTGTCCATACAGGAGGAAGTTCTCCTCCTGAAACTACTGAACATACAAGCAATGGGTACACTGGCATATTAAAAAGAACAGAAACTACTAACAACCGCTATAAGACTGATGAGGGCTCATATATATCGGAAAAGGATGAAAAGACAGTTGAGGGAACACTGGATGGCTGGGCAGAGACCTACTTTACCTATACTGCAACGGGATGGAAAATTAGTTCATCAGATGCTTCGGACCAGCCAACTAAGGAATATGATACCGATGGTTACAAAGGGGAATTAAAAAAAACATTTTTTGTTATGGACAAAGATAATGGTGAACCTTCAGGGACGGGTGACATCGGAGATACCTATACTCGTAGAATGGAATTCACTGGCTACTATAAAGGTACAGTAACTAGAACTGTGCAGGTATGGAAGCCCAAAATGGTATGGCATGATGACTACACAGGCTTTTACGAGGGAACCATAAAGAAGGAAGTAAAGCAGCCTTACGCAGACTCCTTCAGGGCTACGTCAAAAAAGTACATCATATACATTACTGATGAAAAAATTTGCGATATGAATGATCTGAGCATTGCATTGAACAAGAGCGGTGCCAGGCTTATACTGATTGCTCCAAAGGGTACAGAGCAACATGTGGGGCATGAGCATTATATTGAAAACAGCGGAGAGATAAGCGATTTGATGCAGGAGGCTCTTGATATCATAGCTGACACAGGTGAAGCTGAAAAATATACTCTGCTTGCAGGAGTAGACACACTACAGCTTAGTGTTTCAGATTTTGATGAGGAAAGAGACAGGATTATTGAGGAAAAAATGCTGTATGTGCATGATGCTGATTATTATGATAACGGTAGTGGTCTTGAAGCACTTGCAGTAAGCGAATATTCTGAGAGTGATGGATGGGTTGACACACTTATTGACAAGCTAAATAAACCAGGCAAATACACCATATATAGAAGAGTTAAGGACAAGCCCACTGATGATTCTGCATTTGAGAGTTTCTCACGTTATTCAGGGACGCCTTTTGTTGAGATATATGCCCACAGGAAACCCATAGCCCATGCAACATTGGATTGGGATTATGATCAGGAGGAAATGGTGTACCGCACAACATGGGTCGATAGTTCGTATGACCCCGATCACCAACTGAGCAGAGCTGATAAAGGGATAAGTGAGAGAAAGATAATGTACAGGAAGGCAGGGGGAGAATGGATTTATACTATTCCTGATAAGCTAAGTCCGGGCACATATGAGATGCAGTATTATGTAAAGGATCTTGAAAACACCTGGTCAGAACCCATGTTATTGAATTTTGTACTTGAGGAGGCACCACCCATACAGTTTAGTGCTTCATTAAGAGCATTGGACAGCAACTTCAGCCTAGCATCCATTCCTGCATCAGAGAAGCTTGAGGCATACGATTTATGGACTCGTTACCCAGGTAGCGTTAAGCTGGAGATGGCCTTATATGATGGTACTTCCAGGGTAACGCCGGTGAAGAGTGTTTCTTTTGAAGGTGAGGCTGGAGACAAAAATGGCAATGATATCAGGTGGAATAACGTAACTTATCGGATATCGGAAACACTACCTGACAATACATATGATTTCAGGATATCTGCAGTGAGTGATGACAACAGGAGCGTTGTCCGAAGCTTTCCAGTAAAGGTTTCTACACCCCTTAGTTTGGTACCAGAGTTGTCTTCGGAGCTAGTAGGGGGAACAAGCGTGGATATCGCTGCCAGGACTACTACATATGCTAATTCTGTTAATGTGTCACTCTTTTATGGTACTGCTAACACAAGATCTTACAGCCTGACAAGTGTGGCTGAAGCAGCCGGAGGGAGTAAGGCGTGGGAGGGTAGCTTGTCTATACCCACTGGGATACCTGATGGTGAGTATACTGCCAGATTTATAGCAACGACACCTAATGGTAGCACTCAAAGCAAGGATGTAACGTTTACGCTGGTTAACCTTGCAATAACTGATGTTAATATTAGTGGTTATTGGAACCATTGGAGAGGTCAGGCGGACATCTTTGGAAAGAGAATGTCTGTGGAGCCACACAGGTTCCTATCACTGGAGTGTTTAGACATTGATATAACTACCTTGGGTAACCCAGATACAGTAGTGGTGCGACTAAGTCCAGAGCTTGAGTCCATGTACTACACAGACCCAAATGGCCATACATACGATTATGATAAGGATTTCATGGGTTATAAAGTAAAATTCCCAGAGGATTCAACGATAGCTGTAACTGATAACAGCGCCCACTGGGAATACCACCTGCCGTTGGCCCCCTCCAGCAAGAGTTGGGATAATAACAGGCTAAGGCCCCAGTACTATATGACGATTACAGCATATAAAGGGATTAATACAGCTACGTTTGTTATTGACGATATTGACGTAACCGGAAACATATATGATTTGACATATATTCAACCAAAGGAGTGATAAATGCTGGCAGATAGCCCCCCCTCAGACAAATCCTTTATTTTTGTGGTATAGTTTAATATAATCGTATGTATGATTATAGTTAATTGAATTATTATCTTTGGAGAAAGTGGGGGGGCATAATGTGGAATAGGGGAGAATTGAAAGATAGAGCTAAGAATGTCCTAAGGGGTAATTATTGGAAGGCGTTGCTTATAAGCTTTGTTATTGCCTTTACAACAGGGGGAGGATCCAGTGGCTCTGGAAGTTCATCTGGTGATAGTATTTCCGAATTTACTAACCCTTATATGGGTTCTTCCGAGGTTACTGCTATTGTACTGCTAATATTAGTCTTTGTACTAGCGGCGTTTCTAATAGGAATTGCAATACAGATGCTGCTTCTTAATCCCTTGCAGGTTGGTGGTAGGAGGTATTTTATACAGTCGGCCCAGTTCTATGATAACAGGGAATGTTTTAGGTTTGCTTTTGACGGAAACAACTGGAAGGGCATCGTAGCCGGAATGTTTTACAAGAATATATTGCTATTTCTTTGGTTCTTGCTTTTATTTATTCCAGGCATAATAAAATCATACGCATACCGGATGGTACCGTATATTCTTGCTGACAACCCCGGTATAGGTGCAAAAAGAGCTATAGAAATCAGTAATGAAATGACCCGTGGACACAAATTTAATATGTTTGTACTGGATCTATCATTTTTAGGCTGGTATTTCCTTGGAGCTTTATGCCTTGGAATAGGTGTTTTATTTGTAAATCCATACAAGGACGCAACTGAGGCAGAATTATACCTGACACTTAGGCATAATGTGCTTGAGAGTGGAGTGTGCAGTCTTTCTGAATTCAACCTTTATTATCTTGACCAAGAGTAGTATACTTTGTAGTAAGGTGTAGGTTTATGACACACAAGTGACAATGTAGAATGGGGAGGTTGGTACAGTTGTGGCTGGACAAAGTGGAGAAAAAGATAGGTAAGTACAGTATCAGCAATCTGATGCTTTACATAACCGCCTTGAATGGTGCTGTATTTATTCTTTCATTTTTGGATCCTGATTTAGAGGTAATAGGGAAGCTAAACCTTGTACCGTCTCTAGTACTGGAGGGTGAAATCTGGAGGCTTGTGACCTTCCTGTTCATACCAACAAACTTTAGTCCTATATGGATACTGTTTACATTGTATTTTTACTATATCATTGGATCCACTCTTGAAAACGAGTGGGGTTCTTTCAAATTCAACGTGTATTATCTGATTGGAGTGCTTGGCACTATAGCAGCAGCCTTTTTGGGGGGTGCGGGAACAGCAGAGCACCTTAACCTTTCACTGATATTTGCGTTTGCATTCTTGTATCCCAACTATGAACTGAATCTCTTTTTCTTCCTGCCTGTGAAGATTAAATACTTAGCACTAATTTATGCAGCATTGCTTTTGCTAAGCTTTGGTTTTGCGCCGCTCTATGGATTGATAACAATTCTGGGTTCGGCATTGAATTTTATAGTATTCTTTTGGAGAGACGTCTACTACATGTTGAGGTTTAAGAAGAAGGCTCAGAGGAATCGGCAGGAATTTAAATCGAAAATCCCAAAGATACTTGTGATGCATCGTTGTTCGATATGTGGCAAAACCGATGTGGAGGATAGGAAGATGGATTTCAGGTATTGTGTGGATTGCGATGGTGACTACGAGTATTGCATGGATCATCTCCATACCCATGAGCATGTCATAGAGAATCAACCAGGTGGCGATGGTTCAGGCGCAGGAAGTTAATAAATTCCTCTTAATTCATCGCCGACCTATAGAGGTTGGCGTCCTCTGAAGACATAGATAAAAATCGGCATAGCCGGTAACACATACCAAACTATGCCGATGTTTTTTCAAAAGTCAGCCGGTTTTTCATTTGAAATGCCATATTTATATAGTAGCGCTTTTACTATACGTTGGGATGCTCTGCCGTCACCGTAAGGGTTTACGGCTTTTGCCATTTTATCATATTCTGTGGCATTGTCCAACAGCTGTGCCGCAAGGAGCCTGATGTTGTCCCTTTCAGTGCCTGCCAGCTTTACTGTACCGGCGGTTACAGCTTCCGGACGCTCTGTTTCTTTCCTTAGAACCAACACGGGCTTACCCAGCGAGGGGGCTTCCTCTTGAAGGCCTCCTGAATCGGTCATTATTATATACGACCTGTCCATAAGATTGTGCATATCCTGTACATCCAGTGGGTCAATAAGGTGTACATTAGACGTATTTCCCAGAATTCTGAAGGCTGTTTCTCTTACAGCAGGATTAAGGTGTACGGCATAAATTATTTCCACATCATCATGACTTTCAGAAATATCCTTTATGGCCAAACATATTTGCTCCAGCGGTTGTCCAAGGTTTTCGCGCCTGTGGGCAGTTACCGCTATTATGCGTTTGTCTTTCATATCGATGCTTCTGAGAGCCTCACTCTGAAAAACGTATTTTGTTTTTACTGTAGTTTGCATTGCATCGATGACCGTATTTCCGGTAACGTATATTTCTTCCGGTTGTATTCCTTCATTGATGAGATTTGATTTATTTGCTGAGGTTGGTGCAAAGTGTAGGTCGGCCAGAGCTCCGGTTAGCTTTCTGTTCATCTCCTCTGGAAAGGGAGAGTATTTATCAAAGGTTCTCAGGCCTGCTTCCACATGGCCTACAGGTATTTTCTTAAAAAAAGCAGCTAAGGATGCAACGAAACAGGTGGATGTATCGCCATGGACCAGCACGATGTCTGGTTTCTCTTTTTCGAAAACACAGGAGAGCCCATCAAGTGTTCTAGCGGTAATCTGCTCTAATGTCTGTCTTTCTAGCATTATATTCAGATCATACTCAGGTTTTATTTGAAATATATCGAGAACCTGATCTAGCATTTGCCGGTGCTGGGCTGTTACGCAAACAACTGTGTCAATATCTTGGCACCTCTTAAGTTCTATTACCAGGGGTGACATTTTCACAGCATCTGGTCTAGTTCCAAATATCGGCATTACCTTTAACCTTTTCATTTTGTTACCCTTCTTATGGTTTTTCTATTTTATTCTCAGGTAGAGCAGTACTTGCTTTGGTTTTGCTTGCAGTGTCATTATTATCTGAGAATCCGTGATCATTCATATATTTTGTGCCGCCTATAACAAATATTGATATGGCCAGTAGTAGGATTATCGCGCTAAGGGCGCCCCGGTCTGCTAGGACTATTGCACAAAGCCCCAGAGAGGCGCTGACAATATACATTACTAGAACAGACTGTCTATGGCTAAGTCCCATATCAATGAGTTTATGATGCAGATGACCTCTGTCCGCTTGCATTATGGATTTGCGGGTCAAAACCCTTCTACCTATTGCAAATATTGTGTCAAATAGCGGTAACCCTAATACAAGTAAGGGTATAGCAATGGAAATAGCGGCATAGGATTTCATAGTGCCTTGTATTGAAATGACCCCAAGGGTGAAGCCGAGAAATGCTGCACCGGTTTCCCCCATAAAAATTTTTGCAGGATTGAAGTTGAATGGTAAAAATCCAAGGGTAGCTCCGGATAATGCCGCTGTAATCAATGCAATATATATACCTATGGATGAACCAATGTCAGTTCTAAGTATAGTTACAAGGAAAAGGGATAGGGATGAAATAGAGGATATGCCTGCTGCCAGGCCATCTAGGCCATCGATAAGGTTGATGGCGTTTGTTATTCCAACTATCCACATTATGGTCAATGGAATCGATATATATGGACTAAGCTCTATATATCGGTCTGAGCCAAAGGGATTTGTCAGTACTGAGATACGAGTACCGGAAATTGCTACTACACATAAGGCGGCCGTTATCTGAAAGACTAGTTTGACCCAGGGCTTCAGTGTTCTTATGTCATCAATGATGCCCATCACCACGATAATTACAATACCGACCATCAGGCCTGCGATTTCTTTACCCGGTGTTATTATGTTTGATGCTGTTAACAGGTCGAATGCAAGTGAAACGATAAAACCAGTGAAAATTGCCAGTCCGCCCATTAGTGCTATAGGCTTTTTGTGCATCCTGCGATTATCTTTAGGTACATCAATGCCACCTACCTTGAAGGCAAGCTTTCTGACCATAGGTGTTGCGGAAAATGCTACTATAAATGCAAGAGCAAATGTTATTATATATTCATAGATGTTTGACAATCAGATACACCTTCCTAGTCTAACTTGATTACCCTTATGCCGGACTCTTGCAGTAGTTCCATAGCTAGCTCATCTGGGTAATCGCCTTTGAATACAATTTTTCTAATGCCAGCGTTGATGGCCATCTTTGCACATAGTACACATGGTTGATGTGTAACATAAAGAGTACTACCTCTTACGCTTGTCCCCGAATATGCAGCCTGAACAAGTGCGTTTTGTTCGGCGTGTATTGCCCTACATAGCTCGTGACGCTGTCCTGATGGTATTTTTAGCTCATCACGAAGGCAGCCGATTTCCGAGCAATGAGTGCAACCTGAGGGGGCTCCGTTATAGCCGGTTGCAAGTATGCGCTTGTCCTTTACAAGCAATGCACCCACCTGGCGTCTGAGGCAGGTCGATCTGCTTTTAATCAACTCAACGATTTCCATGAAATATTCATCCCACGTTGGTCTCATTGTATTGCCTCCTGTAAAACATAATATTCCCTAAGTTTATTGGATAAGAGATACATCCCCGTGCTTTATTTTGTACCAAAGAGGCGGTCGCCGGCGTCGCCCAGGCCGGGTATGATGTAGCCGTGGTCATTTAGCTTTTCGTCCACGCAGGCACAGTAGATCTCAACATCGGGGTGGTCTATGTTGATTCTTGCTATCCCTGCTTTTGCAGCTATCAGGCACATGAGCTTTATGTTCGTGACTCCTCTTTCTTTTATAAATCTTATTGCGGCTGATGCCGATCCACCAGTTGCAAGCATTGGATCAAGGACTACCATCTCACGCTCTTCGGCGTCAATAGGCAGCTTGCAGTAATATTCAACTGGCTCAAGGGTCTCAGGGTCCCGGTAAAGTCCTATATGACCAACCTTTGCCATTGGTAAAAGACTTAGCATACCATCTACCATACCAAGGCCAGCTCTGAGTATCGGCACTATGCCAAGTTTTTTACCTGATATGACATTGGTTTTGGCAACAGCCACCGGTGTTTCTATTTCAACTTCCTTTAAGGGCATATTTCTGGTGACTTCGTAGCCCATGAGCATGGATATTTCAGATACTAGCTCTCTAAACTCCTTGGTGCTTGTGTTTTTGTCCCTTAATAAAGATATTTTGTGTTGAATCAGTGGATGATCGAATATAAAGACCTTTTCCATATGTCATACCTCCAATTTATGTATTTTTTATTGAATACTTTTTCTCAACGTCTCCAAATTTGTTTACCCTTATCTGATGACGACCTCCCAAAAAAGAAGCGTTCAGCCACGTATCGACTATATCGATCGCAAGGCCGACGCCTAATACTCTAGCGCCGAGGGCCAATACATTTGCATCGTTGTGCTCCCGGCTCATTTTTGCCATATATGAATCAGTACATAGGGCTGCCCTTATGCCTGGTACCTTATTTGCTGTAATTGAAATGCCGATACCTGTGCCGCATATAATTATTCCGCGGTCGTGTGTTCCTGCGGCAACAGCCTCTGCCACCTTCTGGCCGAAGTCATTGTAATCAACGGATGTGCTGCAGTCACAAGTGCCTAGGTCTTCGAAGGGAACATTAATCTCTTCTAAATGCTTGATTACCTCGGTTTTCAGGTCAAAGCCTGCATGATCGCTTGCTATTGCTAACATATTAATTTTCCTCCGTTACAATTTTATATTATTGATATACTAATGTCAAAACTGTTCATAAATTTTTAAGTTTTTCTACAAGTTTTTCGATTGCTTCTACAATTTCTACAGCGCTTTGCCTATATACAGATTCATCGCCTCCATAAGGGTCCTTAATGTCGGATAATGTACCATAAGCGTATTCTTTCAATGTAAAAACCTTTTGATACACATTTGGACACATGGAAAGTATATGATGCTTATGGCTTTGGCACATTGTAAGCACAAGGAATGCAGATTCAATGTCGGTTAGCTGCAATTGCCTTGAACGATGGAGGGATATATCGGCTTCGGGGTAATTGTCCACAGCCTTTATTGAATTGATGCTTGCCGGGACACCGTCTATTGCAGAAATACCTGCGGATACCGCTTCATAGTCATGATTACTTAGTTCATCGGCTGCCAGTCGGTTAAATAGGGCTGTTGCCATTGGACTTCTACAAGTATTGCCTGTACATACAAATAATATCTGCTTCATGTTCTCTCCTCAAAGTTTTATGATATTTCCTCCGGCAGCTTTTAGCAGACGATTCCTAACTGCTTGTCCTATGCCGTCCTGGTCAGGTGTCTCTGCTAATATCATTTCTATGGAATTCTCGTCAAATTCCCTTAGGCAGCGAAACAGGTTTGAGGCCAAGGTGTCAGGAGCTTCTCTGCTACCAAGGGAGAGAATTTTGCAATATGTGTGCAAGGAGGGCTCATACATAGAGGCTGTCTCATCAGTATTTAGTATTCCT
Source organism: uncultured Oscillospiraceae bacterium (assembly GCA_964512095.1). Lineage (GTDB taxonomy): Bacteria > Bacillota > Clostridia > Acetivibrionales > DTU013 > DTU013. Next base: position 12,894 of record CAZEIH010000005.1, on the reverse strand, counting down.
ACCGATGTGCCTTCCTTATAATATAGCTCTGCTCGTTTGCTTATTTCTGCAGCAACTAGTTCTGAATCACCCTGAAGCAGTAGAAGTGCTGCTTTGGGCGAGTAGTGCTTGTATTTCATGCCAGGTGATTTAGGGGTTTCGTTAGCATCTACAGAGGATGCGTCGTCATAGCAAACGGTACCTAATAAATTACACAGCTGTTCCCTTGTTACACCTCCAGGTCTTAGTATTACCGGAGGCGTGATGGTTATATCCAATACTGTTGATTCCACACCGACCTTTGTGATACCTCCGTCGATAATGATATCGACCTTGCCGGAAAGATCCTCAATTACATGCTTTGCCAGAGTAGGACTTGGCCTTCCAGAGCTATTTGCGCTGGGAGCGGCTACTGGTACACCTGCTTTGTTGATTAACGCCGCAGCAATAGGATGTGATGGCATTCTGATTGCTACTGTATCAAGGCCTGATGTAATTATATCTGAAATTTTTCCCGACCTAGGCATAACTAGTGTCAGCGGCCCCGGCCAGAAGTTTTCCATAAGAACAGGTGCAACAAAGGGGATACTGTCTACTAATTCATTTATCAAGTTAGTGTTTGTGATATGTACTATCAGAGGATTATCTGATGGACGCCCTTTTGCTGTGAATATACCTTCAACAGCCTTTTTATCTAGTGCATTGGCACCAAGACCGTATACTGTTTCGGTTGGGAAGGCCACCAGCCCTCCGGATCTTAAAACCTCAGCTGCATAGTCCAACTGCCTGTCCCAGTCCTTGGCAGTTGTATCTACTTTAATTATTTCTGTCTTCAAATTATGATGCTCCCTTTTTTTATGTCATTTATTCAATTATAGATTGATACTATTATACCACACAATATTCCCCAAACATTCGCTAATGAAGATAATCTTCCTAGATAAAGACGCTTTGATTCCGGAACCAGTTCACCATAAATAATATAGAGCATAGCTCCGCCTGCAAAGCCAAGACAGGCAGCTGTAAGCTGTTCAGATATTTTACCAAGCAAAGCTCCCAGCAGCGCTCCAAAACCCATTGGCACCCCTGAGAGCAGTGTATATGTGAAGGCTTTTAGCTTGGGTAGGCCTCCTGCCCGCATCGGCACCGCCATTGCTAGACCTTCTGGTATATCATGTATTATTATGGCTAGAGTTATTGTAATTCCAAGGCTTGGTGAGGCTTCAAAGCCCGATCCCACTGCAAAGCCTTCTGGGAAATTATGCATTGCCATTGCAATAGCCATAAGAATTCCGGCCCTGAGCAGTCCTGTGTTTTCTCCTTTTCCAATGGAAGGCGATTTCTTAAGCAGACCTTCTATGAGAACAACAATTAGGATTCCAGCAAGTATACCGGTGAAGGTATACAGGGTACCACCAAGCTTAAAGGCTTCCGGGAGTAGTTCAAAGCATACAACAGCAGTCATCAGACCTGCTGAAAACTCCATTATTGAACTCATTATTCGGTTGCTTGCTTTTGAGATTATGAATGCTGACAGCCCGCCGAGTCCAGTCCCGGCAAGGCCTGATACTAAGCCCACAAGGGTTATTTCCAGCAGGTTTCCCATAGAGCCCTCCATACCCCAATTCATCTATGCCTTCAGAAGACGCTGACCTCTAAAGGTCGGCTTCATTGGTCAGGTGGAATCCCGTCTCTGCCCGACTCCCTGAACGAAGCGAATTGACTTACGTTTTAGCGATATTAACAATATATTCGAGGAAGGCTTAGAATATTAGTCTTGGGAAGATATAGCACCCCTTAGTCTTCGTCATAGGCAGCGTTGCTCAGTTTTTCTGATCTGTCTGCCGTAATCAACGCGTCCAGAATTTCTTCAAGATCACCGTCCATTATTTCTTCTATTTTATATAGTGTAAGTCCTATTCTGTGGTCTGAAACTCTGCCCTGAGGGAAATTATAGGTCCGGATGCGCTCGCTTCTGTCACCTGTACCCACCTGACTCTTGCGGTTCATGGCTATCTCGGAGCTCTGCTGCTCCTGAGCTATTTCGTATAGCTTTGACCTGAGTACCTTCATCGCCTTGTCCTTGTTTTTGTGCTGTGAGCGCTGATCCTGGCAGGTAACTACGATGCCTGTGGGCATATGAGTTATCCTTATAGCGGAGCTGGTTTTGTTGACATGCTGTCCTCCAGCACCTGATGCACGATAGGTGTCTATTTGCAGATCATTGGGGTTTATATCAACGTCAACATCGTCTACTTCTGGAAGAACTGCTACTGTGACAGTTGAGGTATGAATCCTGCCGCTGGATTCGGTTGAGGGAACCCGTTGGACGCGGTGGACCCCGCTCTCATATTTCAGTCTGCTGTATGCACCTTTGGCTTCTATTGAAAAAACAACTTCCTTTATGCCACCTATCTCTGTCTCGTTGATATCAAGAATCTCGGATTTCCAGTTGTTTCTTTCACCATAGCGGGTATACATCCTAAACAGGTTGGCTGCAAACAGGGCAGCTTCTTCTCCGCCGGCGCCTCCTCTGATTTCAACAATGACACTTCTGTTATCGTTGGGGTCCTTTGGCAAAAGCAGAAGCTTTAGCTCATCCTCTATGACCACAAGCTTTTCCTTTGATTCATTGAATTCAAGCTGGACAAGCTCACGGAAATCTTTGTCCAGAGCCCCATCCAGCAATTCCTTAGCTTCAGCTATATCAGATTTAACTTTTTTATATTCGCGGTATTTAGTTACTATTTCGTCAAGCTCGGAATACTCCTTCATAAGCCTGCGGTACTCATCCTGATTGGATATGACCTCGGGGTCGCTGAGCTTGAGGCTGATTTCCTCATACCTGTTGTCCGTAGCTTCGAGTTTATCAAACATATTACACCTCATGACTAGCTAGATTTATCAGTGTTTCATTATAGCATAGTTCAAATGCAGAATCTAGGGTAGGAAATCGTGAACACGGGGCCTGGCGGACAAAACAATGGACAAGCTTTAGATTGGAGAGGCCATGGAAGTCATGCAATATCTCAAGCTCATTAAAGGATAAAAACAATGGATAAGCTTTGGCGTTGGTATGCTGTTAATTGATTCGAGTACCAAATAAAAGCAAAACAAAAAAATATTGTCACAGAAAGTAAGCGAAAACGCTTTACAAATAAACAAATTTATGTAAGTAATAATAAGGATACCAAAAGATGTTGAATGTTTTCATGTAACTTTATTTTTTCTAGGGGGATTTATAATGTACAAATTATTAAAGAGAATTTCAATGATACTAGCTATTATTCTGTTACTTGCTGAATTTTCACCACTTACAGTACTATATCAGATACCAATATCATATGCGAGCTTAATTGAGCCGGGAGTGGTATATAATGGTGCTTTTGGTGCAGAGGATGATAGTGAGCCCTTAGTAGAGACTAATGTATCTGCAGCTAGTACACCCTTAGGAGAAATAGACGAATCCATTGAGGCGAGTGCTCCCTCAGATAGTACTAATGAATCCTTGGAGGATAGTAGTGAGGCGCTAGATGGAGTTGATGGATTCACGGAGGATAGCAGTGAACCATATATGGATGCTAGCGAATTCCCGAGTGAAACTAATATGCCCACAGGGGATGATAGTAATCCCTTACAAGAGGATACTGATAATAATCCAATAATATTAACGGATACAAGCAGTATTGATAGAGCATCAGTTAACCCCGACACTGGTACTGAAAACAATTCCATGCCAGCTAATACTGGTCAATTAGAAGACAATAATATTTCCACTTCAGATACCATTCAGACCAATACAAATGAAGTACCAGATATTCATACATCACCTGATGCACCTCAAAATCTTTTGTCCATAGAAACAGAGCAAACATGCAACTTGCAGTATCAGGATATAGGCATAACTACGCCTGCTGGATGTATATTTGTAACTGAGGACACATATACGTTGAAAGGCTCAGGAACCGGTATTGGCGGCACATCAGATGATTTCTTTTTTGCATATGAGCAGGTCAGTGAAGACTTTATTATCACAACAAAAGTTGTGTCAATAGATAACACTGATTTAGAGGCACAGGCTCAGGCTGGAATAATGGTAAGAGAAACTACATCGCCGTCAAGTAAATGTATCAGTCTAATTCTTACACCTGAGAATAAATTGTGCTTTGATAGCAGAAAAATAGATGGCGCTAGCATCGAAAATGTAAATATGGTATCTGGTGCAACCTGCAACTACCTAAGACTTATTAGGAAGGGAAATAGCTATAGTGCCTATTTATCTGATGATGGCGCTGTGTGGACCAGGTTTGGAGACGTTTGTAGTGTTGACATGAATGAGGATGTAATGACCGGGCTATGCGTTTCATCTCACAGTGATGGTAGCTTATGTACTGCAATATTTGAAAACTTTGTGATAACAACACTATCTGATTTAACAGATGAAGTAGCACCTACGCCTGTAGAGGGTTTGATGCTAGAGAGTGCCACAGAGACACAGGTGCATATAAAGTGGAATGCAGCAACGGATAATGGTGGGGTGTATAACTATGAAATATACAGGAATATGGAAAAAATCGGAGACACTACGCTAAATGAGTATGTAGACTCATCACTATTGCCATCTACGGAATATATCTATACTGTGAGAGCTTGTGATTATTCAGGCAATTTATCAGAAGAGAGTTCTATAAATGTACGGACAATGGATTTACCGATGTTCTTGACTGTATCTAGTGTAACTGATAATGCAATTGTAGTTAGCTGGGAAGCATCAGAAGACAGCAGTGGATACGAAATTGAAGTTGATGGAGTAGTTATAGACAATGAATTGGAAACATCCTATGTTCATACCGGTCTGCTTCCCGGAACGTCCCATACTTACCGTGTAAAGGCAAAGGAATCTTTAGTATGGAGCGAATTGTTGACAGTATACACTCAGCTAAATGCCCCAGCTAATTTGCAGGCAGCGCCATCTACTACATTTGTAAGCTTGTTCTGGGATGCAGTGCAAGGAGCAACAGGGTATGACATAGAGGCTGATGGGGTGCTGGTTGAGAATATTCTGGACAATGGGTATGTACATATTGGCTTAGCGCCTGGATCATCGCATACATATAGGGTGCGAGCAAGGCTGAATGAAGAACTAGGTCTGTGGAGTGAAGCCATTTCTGAGAAAACGTTGCAGCATACATCTACGGGAGGAACTATCGCAGAAGATACTGTGTGGACAGCTGCAGGGGGCCCGTATTTGTTGACGGGGAGCTTGACTATACCAGAGGGAGTAACGTTGACGGTAGAGCCGGGAGCAATAATTAAAAGTGATAGTTCAAGTCGCTCATATGGAGATAAGATATGTGTAGAAGGTAAGATGAATGCTCTAGGGACCGCAGAGAATCCAATAGTATTTACAGCTGTAAATGATCCTGAATATGGTGGAAAAGGAGTAATAACAGCATCACAATATTGGAATGGTATAGAGGTAGGCGCTACAGGAGAGCTAATTGGCGATTATGTAAAGGTACGGTATGGAGGCAGATTCTATGCATATAATGAGGATAAAAGCCTTATAGTTAAAGGAAAACTGACACTAACCAACTCAGAG
>CAZEIH010000005.1:0-7213 GCA_964512095.1 uncultured Oscillospiraceae bacterium | reverse complement strand
TAATGAGGATAAAAGCCTTATAGTTAAAGGAAAACTGACACTAACCAACTCAGAGCTAAGCCATTCATTTGGTAACGGAATATATGTATCAAGTAACATCCAACCAATAATCGCATATAATTCAATCCATGACAATTCTAGTTACGGATTATACAACGCCTCTACCACTCCAATAGATGCAAGGTATAACTATTGGGGTTCAGTAAATGGCCCCTCGGTATATATCGAAAACCCCATTACAAAAAGTGGCTACTGGACTCAGGGTGGAAACAAGGTAAGCCCCAATGTAATTTGTTCACCTTGGATAGGCTATGATTTCATGCAAAAGAGATCATATGGAAAGTATAGAGTTGCGCCCTCCGGCAATTACTCAAACATCTTCACTGACATGGTGGTATCATCACCGGGATTCGCTACGACCATCACCCGAGCATACAACTCCGGAGATGACAGGCAGAACACAATGTTTGGCAGGGGCTGGACCTTCGGATATGAAAGCAGTATAAAAGACAGTGAATACCAGCACATCATAGATGGCGTAATAACAATAAAATCAGATCCCGAGCTAAAAATAGTCAGACTCCCCGACGGCAGTGTGCAAACCTTCAATGTAAACGGCGATGGCACTTTCACTGCAAACGATTCACGCAGCACCCTTACTAAAAATAGCGAAGACAAATATGTCCTAACACTAAAAAATCAGGAAGCATACTATTTCAACAAGGCCGGTTACCTTGAAAAAGCAATGGACCAAAACGACAATACCATTGAAATCAGTGTAGATGCTGATGGTAAAGTCCATGGCATTACCGATACAGTAGGCAGACAGTACACCATATCATATAACTCCAACGATCTGGTTGATAGCATAACGGACGTAACCGGTGGCAGGACAATAACATATGAATATGACAGCAACCGGCTAATAAAAGTAACCGACGCTGCAGGAAAAGAAACGAACTATGGATATGACACACATGGCTCCCTTACGGAAATCAGGGACAGCTATAACAAACTAATTGAATCGGTATCATATATATATGATGAAAATGAAAACAAATACAAAGTACATACAAGAACCGATTCTACTGGTAATGCTAAAACATATACTTATGACAATAGCAACTACAAGGTAACAATCACAGACAGTAAGGCTAGGGAGACAGTCCAGACCTACGACCACTCACTGTATATTACAAGCACAACCGATGCAGAAGGCAAGATAACTAAAACTGTGTACGGGTCAAATTCCATTGAATACAAGTGTGGGGAGGAAAGAAGCGTTACCGATAGAAACGGCAACACAACTACCTTGGACAGAGACGCAAACGGCAACATCATTAAGATAACAAACCCCGACAACAGCTGCAGGATAATGACCTATGACGATAAGAACAACCTGACGTCGGAAAAGGACGAGGAGGGGAAATACACCTTCTATGACTATGGAACTGATAAAAAGAACCTCCTGAAGGTTATTAAACCATTAAACGGAACAGATCAATACACAGGAGTAGACGGAGACAATTTCGCAATAACATATTACACATATTATCTAAATGGCCTGGTACATACAGTGACCGACTCGGAGGGCAGTGCCACCGAATACACCTATAATCAATACGGAAATCTCTTATCAACAAGTGATCCGGAGACGGGAGAATTAACCGTCAATGAATATGACGCAAGGAGCATACTTATAGCCCAGACATCACCAAAGGGCTATAGGACCGAAATCACAGTTGATAATAACGGAAATGTGGAGAGGACTGTTTTGGATGGCGGCGAAACCACAAGGACGGTATACGATAAAAATGGCAGAAAAACAAAAGAAATATCACCGAATCAGTACGAAGAGATACATGATGGGCTGCCAAGCCACATATACTCGGGCAATCATGGAACCAGATACACATATTATGACAATGGTAATATCCGCACAGTGACTGATGCACAAGGTAGCACAACAACATATACCTACGATATCTCCGGCAACGTATCCAGCGAAACAAAGCCAAACGGCTCCATCTATCGTTATGAATATGACCTTATGAACAGGCCGAGCCGTGTATATTTTAAGGCTGATCAGAATTCAGGTGAAAAGCTTCTAGAAGAATACACATACGATATTTTGACAAACAAGAACACGCAAAAGACTCATACTGTTCATCTAAATGGAAGCGAAACTGCAACAACGGTATACACCTATGACTACGCAGGTAGGCAGATACTACAGGCAAATCCTGATGGGACAAGCATATCCTCATCATACAACAAAAACGGAACATTGAAATCAACCAAGGATGCTAGAGGCAATACAACATATTACAAATATGACGGATTGAACCAGCTGACTGAACAATGGAGCCCCGTTGAAGCAAATAAATACTCATACAGCAGCATAACATACGACAAGGCTGGCAGGCAGAAGCAAATTAAGATGGGCAAGGAGCTCGTTACCCTATACAATGTGCCGGTCACCTTTGCATACACAAGCTATGACTATTACAAAAATGGAAGGGTCAAGTCTGTAACAGATGGAGAAGGAAGAAGGACAGACTACTTCTATGACTATGACGGTGTTCTGACAAAAGAAGTAAAGTATACGGACAGCGTGAACAGTAATGTAACAGAGTATGTAAACAATCATCTTGGCAAGCCCGTTGAGATGAAGGTTAATGTAAAGGCCGGGGACATCGCAGGCAATAATTCTGAGTCTGATTCGAATGTAGCTCTGACCACAATATATACATACGACAAAAACGGAAACCTAAAGACAGTAAAGACACCAAATGGTATCACAACTGAATATAGCTATGATAATCTGAATAGGCAGACCGGCACAAGTACTCCCGGCAAGGATGAATATGGTGCAGATACGCTTATCACAACTTCAACCACCTATGACTGGCAGGGGAAGGTCCTAACCAGTGTTGATCCAATGGGTAATACAACAGCAAACGAGTATGACCAGCGAGGCAATCGGATCAAGGTAATAGATGCAATGCAGGGAACCACCGGATGCTATTACGATAATGCCGGAAGGCTAATTGCCGAGGTATCTCCCGAGAACTATAATCCAGCAAAGAAGCTGTCTGAGATGAACAGGGTCGAATATGTCTATGACAAAATGGGCAGGCTGAAGGCCAAGCTGGATATTTACAAGGATCCAGCCAGTCAGCAGTGGGTCAGTATAACATCGAAGGCGTACAAGTATGACAGCAACGGCAACACAATAAAAGAGCTTGACGCACTGGGATATGAGGCAGCCACTAATAAATCAAGTATAGATTCTGCCATAAATACAGGCTACGGTGTGGAATATGCGTTTAACTATGCTAATCAGGTAATTACCACAATTGACCCTGAAACGAAGCTGAAGAATCGCCCATATACAGTTAGGTATACATACGATGGGCTTGGGAGAAAGACAACCGAGACTAATGCTGCAGGAGTCATCACAAGCTATTCATATGACGATGCCGGCAATGTTTTATCGGTAGGTGTGAAGAAAACTTCTTCTGCTGCGGAAATAAGGGTTAGGTCAGCTGAGTATGACTTCCTTGGCAATGCCATTTCTCAAACAGATGGTAACGGAAACACGACAAGCTTTGAGTATAACGCTCTGGGGAAATTACGGAAAGCCGAATATCCCGAGGACAGCACAATTGCAGGAAACACAGTAACCTACTGGTACGATGTGATGGGGAACCTTATCGAGCAGCGTGACAGTATGGGCAGGGTAGATGTATTTGAGTATGATGGCTTTGGCAGGGAACTATCTCATACACAAAAGGCGTCTAATGAAAGTGAGATTATAACTACATATTGCAAGTATGATAAGAACGGGAATATAAGGTTTGAGACCAATGGCAATGAAAACACCACGGAATATACATATGATGCATTGAACAGGCTCATTTCTACAACGGTCAATGTCAATGGGACTGAACAGACCACAACCATGGGCTATGACAAAAATAGCAACAAGACCAGCCAAACAGACTGGAGGGGCAATAGCGTAACCAATATCTATGATCCCCTCAACAGGCTCATAGAGGTAAAGGACCAGTACAACAAGACGATACAACGCATGGAATACAACCACAGCAATGCACAGGTAAGGTCATATGACGCACTGAATAACCTGACGCATTACGAGTATGACAGGAACAACAGGCAGGTGGCTGTAATTGATCCTTCAGGAAGCAGGTCAAGCCAGACCTATGACAATATGGGCAATATAGGCTCAAAGATAGATGGCAGGAACAATAGGACAAGCTATACATATGATGAGTTCAATAGGCTGGCTACCGTTACCAACGCGAAGAACGAGACTACCAGCTATACCTACGACAGCAATGGTAATATGCTTACCCAAACGGATGCCAGGGGCAACACTGCAACATATGAGTACAATGTGATGAATCTTCCCGCCAGAAGGATAGATCACGGCGGAAGGACCGGCGCAGAAGGAAGCTACACATATAATCCCGCTAAGACCGAGGTGTACACATATAACCCTGATGGAAGCCTTAAGACAAAGATTGACCGCAACGGCAAAACAACAAATTACACCTACGATATCCACGGCAGGCTGACAAAGCAGACATGTGGCACATCAGTTATCAGTTATACCTATGATAATAACGGAAACCAGACCACAATGACTGACAGCACAGGCACAACTACAAGAACCTATGATGAGCTGAACAGGGTATTAACAAAAAGTGTACCTGATGTGGGAATAACTGTCTTTGAATATGATATAATCGAAGGTGTGGAGGCAGGCTGTTGGGCTGAAACATCAGCAGACCCCAAGGGCAATACCACAAGCAAGGTATATGACAGGGTTGGACGGCTAAAGAGCGTAGCAGCAGACGGCAAGACAACCACCTATACCTACTATGACAATGGTTCTACCCAAAGTGTAGTCTATCACGACGGCTCAAGGGAAGACTATACATACTATCCCAATGGGCGTTTATGGACATTGAAAAATAAAAAGGCAGACGGAACAATATTAGACGAATATGTGTATGAGTATGATGCCGCAGGAAACCAGACTAAGAAGACGGACAGCAAGGGTATCACCAGATACACATACGATATGCTTAACAGGCTTGAAACTGTAACAGAGCCGGATGGTACTGTAACATCCTATACATTTGACAGATCCGGAAACAGAGCAACAGAGATAGTTGTCAAGGCTAACGACAGAAGGGTAAATACTTATACATATAACGAGCAAAACAGACTTACTACTGTAACTACAAAGCTAAATGGAGTATCAACTACAACAACTGAATATGTATATGATAATAACGGTAACCAGCTAACTACAGCTGTAAATGGAACAACAACAGCCACAAATACATATGACGAGCTAAACCAGCTCATAAGTACTCTTACCAATGGAACCACAGTAAATATGAGATACAACGGTGAGGGTTACAGGGTTGAGAAAAGTGTCAGTGGGGCAGTGACAAAGTACCTATATGAATACGACAAGGTAGTGCTGGAGTTAGATGGATCAGGAAACCAGACCGGCAGAAACGTATACGGCACAAACCTGCTAATGCGTACAGCCGATGGAACCACATATTACTATATGTACAACGGTCATGCAGATGTTACGGCACTCCTCACCACAGATGGCACCATAGCAGGCACATACTATTACGATGCCTTCGGCAACATCACCGAGCAGACCGGTGATGTCAACAACAGCATCACCTACGCCGGATACCAATATGATGAAGAGACTGGCCTGTATTACCTGAACGCAAGGATGTATGATCCCAAGATAGCCAGGTTCCTGCAGGAGGATACGTACAGGGGCCAGCAGAATGATCCGCTTAGTTTGAATTTGTATACATACTGTGCAAATGAACCGATTAAGTACTGGGATCCTACGGGACATCTATACTTTGACGGGAAAGAATGGGTAAGCTCTTTATCAAGTAGCCTAGATGAAAAGGCAAAGGAACTTTCTATATTCGAGAAGGCATGGGAGTGGGTAACAGATCGGGAAGAGTATGTAGATCCTGCTAACTTCGGTCAAGCATTTAGCAAATCATTTAAGCATAGGCTTATCTATAGTAAAATTGATATGGTAAATATGATTATTGATAAGCCCATAGAAACTTATGTCTCGCTAGTAATCACGTACGACGAGGCACGTTATGACCCTATGAATATGATTTTGCGTGACTATCAGAATCAGTTTGCTAAGTTTTACGCTGGGATGTTTTGGGGGGGAAAGAACAAAGGGGTATATGTTGGAGAACTATGTGGAACCCTCGGTGCTGACGGTGTTGAAGCAGGGATTTCACATGGCATTGGTAAAATAGTATCAAAAATAAAAGTACCGAAGTTAAAGGGAACGAGTAAGACTGTTTTTACTAATACTCAAAATTCTGCTCAAACAGTAGCAAAGCAGTTTAATGGTAAAGTAACAGAATTAAAGAATGGATATAAGGTTGAAATTCCTAATCCTGCAGGAGGTAATAAGCCTGTAGTAGCTAGGATAATGAATGAAGGCTCTGGAGGACGTAGTCAACCATACTTTAGGGTTAGCATTGATGGAAAGGGATCATACACTCTAGATGGGTTAATGTCTTCTGATCGAGCACTTACACATATTGATATGTCTAATTCTTATATGGATCAAATAACAAATATATTGAATAGTATAGGTAGGTGAAGAAATGAGCGAATTAATTAAAACTTTAAACTTGCTATGGGCAGGAACTATTAAAAGAATAGAGTTTATCTTATTAAAACATTCAATATTATTAGAGATAGAAGTTGTTGAGAACGAGAGTGTATTTAATTTTGAGGTGATTTTTGAAGGAGTATCTTCTTATTTCTATTCTAATAACGAGGGAGATGAGAGATTACAAATTGATTCGTACGATGAGGGTGACTATCTTGAATTAACCTCAATGCATTATATTGAAGAAGGAATAGGAGATATTAGCATAAAATCACAGCGAGAAAGCTGGACTAAAAACTGGTATGCATCGGCTAATTTTGTGTTAGAAATCTGGAGTTCGTATTTGTTTATTGAGGCTAAAAGTTTGTCAGTAAATGGAACAAAATTTCAAGTAGGATACCCTATTAATAAATAAATTTATTTCTTAAAGACGGTTATCTATGTCAACTTCCAGTAAAAAATGTGACTAAATAAAAAATAATCTAATAAAGCCCG
>CAZEIH010000004.1:0-115753 GCA_964512095.1 uncultured Oscillospiraceae bacterium | reverse complement strand
GTCTCTCCCCACGCGGGGAGAGTGGATTGAAATGCTTTACTGGGAGCGAAATATACAACAGCCCATGTCTCTCCCCACGCGGGGAGAGTGGATTGAAATTGCTTATTATGTGTATAAATAGGTTCGTTTGGTTTGTCTCTCCCCACGCGGGGAGAGTGGATTGAAATTGCTTTCTCTGGGTCGTAATAAGAGATGATTTTTTTGTCTCTCCCCACGCGGGGAGAGTGGATTGAAATATACTGAGAACCATTTGAAGGATAAATTATATCTGCGTCTCTCCCCACGCGGGGAGAGTGGATTGAAATCATTTTTATTATCCCATATGCTGCAATTGCATTTTGTCTCTCCCCACGCGGGGAGAGTGGATTGAAATAGCACATACTGTTGAAACAATACCAATTATAAATAGTCTCTCCCCACGCGGGGAGAGTGGATTGAAATATTGGATATGATTCGGTTATCTGTAAAATTGCGTCGTCTCTCCCCACGCGGGGAGAGTGGATTGAAATCTTAACAGGAATATAATCATGTAAAGAACCTTTTTGTCTCTCCCCACGCGGGGAGAGTGGATTGAAATAGCGACCTCCATATAAAAGCTACCATACATAGGAGGTCTCTCCCCACGCGGGGAGAGTGGATTGAAATGCACTTTACCAATTAAGTATAACGCTCCATAATCGTCTCTCCCCACGCGGGGAGAGTGGATTGAAATTTGCAATATTTCGCCATATACATAGGTTTATAACCGTCTCTCCCCACGCGGGGAGAGTGGATTGAAATTCAAATTTTAAGGAGGTTTAAAGCATGATAACAGTCTCTCCCCACGCGGGGAGAGTGGATTGAAATATTATTGATTTGCTGCATGGTTTTGAGGTCTCCGGTCTCTCCCCACGCGGGGAGAGTGGATTGAAATTGTTATGGTTTGCAAGTCTAATGTTATAATTGTTGTCTCTCCCCACGCGGGGAGAGTGGATTGAAATCGGACAGCCCTTTAATTATATTATATATCGCTGGAGTCTCTCCCCACGCGGGGAGAGTGGATTGAAATTAATGTGTCAAGGCTATTTGATAGTTCATGGATGTCTCTCCCCACGCGGGGAGAGTGGATTGAAATTGAGTAAATAAATATAATATGCCGAATAGGACACGTCTCTCCCCACGCGGGGAGAGTGGATTGAAATACCGACACAAGCGGGGCATTATACCTGCGTCGCATGTCTCTCCCCACGCGGGGAGAGTGGATTGAAATTGTTATACCTTTGCAAGTGTCGTTTTCTCCGATGTGTCTCTCCCCACGCGGGGAGAGTGGATTGAAATTGATAATACCTCTGGCATAATGCTAACTGTTCCCCGTGTCTCTCCCCACGCGGGGAGAGTGGATTGAAATGTAATTAATATAAACGGATCATCTTCTTTACCAGGTCTCTCCCCACGCGGGGAGAGTGGATTGAAATTCAAATTTTACTTTTGGCATTTTAACACCTCTTTGTCTCTCCCCACGCGGGGAGAGTGGATTGAAATAAAACTACAAAAATCAAGATAAGCCACTGCAAAAGTCTCTCCCCACGCGGGGAGAGTGGATTGAAATATAGTTGGCGTATAATATACCTTTGTTTGTAAATGTCTCTCCCCACGCGGGGAGAGTGGATTGAAATCATTCCTTACTAGGCAACTCATCCTTCGCCCACGAGTCTCTCCCCACGCGGGGAGAGTGGATTGAAATCCATGTCTCCATGTACCATCGGCTTTTCAAGGGCGTCTCTCCCCACGCGGGGAGAGTGGATTGAAATTGTCAATGTCATTTTCTGTTAATGCTATATCAATAGTCTCTCCCCACGCGGGGAGAGTGGATTGAAATAAAGACTCGTCAGAGGGTTTTTAAAAGTCAAAACGTCTCTCCCCACGCGGGGAGAGTGGATTGAAATTGTTGCCTCTGAGCTTGTCCAGTAGCTCCTGAAACGTCTCTCCCCACGCGGGGAGAGTGGATTGAAATTGTTCAAACAGATCGTCCCAACCATTATAAACGTGTCTCTCCCCACGCGGGGAGAGTGGATTGAAATACCATATGTGAATGCTGCAATGCACAATCTAACTTAGTCTCTCCCCACGCGGGGAGAGTGGATTGAAATAATATATTCACATCAATATCAACTGCAATATCAACGTCTCTCCCCACGCGGGGAGAGTGGATTGAAATTAACATACTATAAAATCAGTTTTTCATTGTGCAATGTCTCTCCCCACGCGGGGAGAGTGGATTGAAATTTATACATCCTATATAAATCATATCATACAATACGTCTCTCCCCACGCGGGGAGAGTGGATTGAAATCGGTACACTCAAAAAGAAATACGGCACGCCAAAGTCTCTCCCCACGCGGGGAGAGTGGATTGAAATTATAATAATGTAGTCTAACATAGTATAAATTATTGTCTCTCCCCACGCGGGGAGAGTGGATTGAAATAATTCGTCTTTTGTCCTGGAGGAAATCAATATCCTGTCTCTCCCCACGCGGGGAGAGTGGATTGAAATTTTTTCTAGTGCAGCTGTTAAGGCTATATTAATATGTCTCTCCCCACGCGGGGAGAGTGGATTGAAATTCATACGACACTGTAAAAAAATCATACGAGCGCCGTCTCTCCCCACGCGGGGAGAGTGGATTGAAATAACCAAATTCACTGTGATGTAACTCATATGCTCGGTCTCTCCCCACGCGGGGAGAGTGGATTGAAATTATATGCTATTGTCAAGGTGCGATGTGGGGCGGGTCTCTCCCCACGCGGGGAGAGTGGATTGAAATTTTTGTAAATCTTGCGCAGAGAAATACAACACGGAGTCTCTCCCCACGCGGGGAGAGTGGATTGAAATCAAAATTACTAATAACTTTTAATAGCCAGTCCCACGTCTCTCCCCACGCGGGGAGAGTGGATTGAAATATCATGATAGTAATGTATTACAACTACATATGGAGTCTCTCCCCACGCGGGGAGAGTGGATTGAAATAGACGGTACAAAGGTCGAATGGAGTTAGTTCACAGTCTCTCCCCACGCGGGGAGAGTGGATTGAAATTGTTATAAGTACATTAAAGCGGATGTTTTTTGCATGTCTCTCCCCACGCGGGGAGAGTGGATTGAAATCAGTCCATCCTTGCACCCCCGTTTTATTTATGATGTCTCTCCCCACGCGGGGAGAGTGGATTGAAATGTGTAATAAACATCAGTTTGACCTCCTCCCTAATTTGTCTCTCCCCACGCGGGGAGAGTGGATTGAAATTCTGTGTCGCTGACAAAACGATTATTTGCGTCTTGTGTCTCTCCCCACGCGGGGAGAGTGGATTGAAATTTAAATAATCATACTCGTTATTAATTTGTTGCATGAGTCTCTCCCCACGCGGGGAGAGTGGATTGAAATAATTAACTTTCACTTTCATATATAGTATAGCATGGTCTCTCCCCACGCGGGGAGAGTGGATTGAAATTCATATCTGAATTTGCATTATATGGTATTATGTCGTCTCTCCCCACGCGGGGAGAGTGGATTGAAATGTATGTTACCGCTTCGCGCTCCTCATCGGCCCAATAGTCTCTCCCCACGCGGGGAGAGTGGATTGAAATGCTCCTATCCCAACATCCATCGCATTGTGATTGTGTCTCTCCCCACGCGGGGAGAGTGGATTGAAATCCGTCAATATTTGCAGTATAGCTAATTTTGTTATGTCTCTCCCCACGCGGGGAGAGTGGATTGAAATACCTCCTTTCAGTGAATAAAATATGTATTTCATTGTCTCTCCCCACGCGGGGAGAGTGGATTGAAATCAAAATGCATGTGAGACTTGAAATAACCCATACAACGTCTCTCCCCACGCGGGGAGAGTGGATTGAAATATAAAACGACACCGCAATATACTAATCTGTACTGTCTCTCCCCACGCGGGGAGAGTGGATTGAAATCTGTAAATCTAATGTGTTTTTGTATAAACTGTTCTCGTCTCTCCCCACGCGGGGAGAGTGGATTGAAATCCACATCCTTGCCTCCTGTGCCTGTAGCTGCTCAGTCTCTCCCCATGTAGAGACAGTATGTCTGATGTCACGAAAAGATAAGTAAATAGGCTGTAAATAACTTGAAATCAAAGGTTTTCAGAATTTCGGTTAGAATAGCCGATTGATGGAAATCTTGTTTTTTGTTCTCCGAGTGTGGCATGGAATATAAAATGTAAGCCAGGGTAGAGACTGCAGATTTGCTTTTTTCCTTGCGAGACAAGGAAACTACTATTTTAGGATAGGTCGAGACTTGAGAACTATTGTCGTTATTTTTTGGGAAATCAAATTAATATGATAATATCTTATTGAACTTATGTTATTCCGATAATCATTATAATATTATTCCGAACTTGTTTATATTATTCCGATAATTTGGTATAATACTATGGAATGGAGGAATATTTATGTTTATGAGTGTAAAGCAAGCTGCAGAAAAATGGGGTATTTCTGATAGAAGAATAAGAGTGCTTTGTTCTGAGGAGAGAATTCCCGGTGCCTTTCAAGAAGGACGAGGTTGGAAAATTCCTATAGATGCAATCAAACCGACCGATGGAAGATATAAATCTACCGAAAGTCTGCTAGATATTATTGACCGAAAAATGAAGGAGCTAGAGACCAGACGCTCTTTGACAGAGGGTGAAGTAGAACGACTTAGTGAGCAGTTTGTTGTAGAATACACATACAATTCCAATGCCATTGAGGGCAATACACTGACGCTTCGTGAAACAGATTTAGTTCTGAGAGGGCTTACTATTGACCAAAAACCACTGAAAGATCATATGGAGGCAGTTGGGCACAAAGAAGCCTTTATATTCGTCAGTGAATTGGTAAAGGATAAAGTTCCGATGAGTGAAAGCATTATTAAGCAGATACATTATCTGGTGCTTGCTGATAAGAAAGATGACCGCGGTGTATATCGCCGTGTGCCTGTTCGCATTATGGGCGCACAGCATGAACCTTTGCAGCCGTATCTGATTCAGCCTAAGATGGAGCAGCTAATGATTGACTTTGCAGAAAGTACTGAACATATTGTAACAAAACTAGCTCGTTTCCACATTGAATTTGAAGGGATCCATCCTTTCATTGACGGAAACGGAAGAACAGGACGTCTGCTTGTAAATTTGGAACTGATGAAAGCAGGTTATCCCCCTATTGACATCAAATTTACCGACCGTATTGCTTATTACAATGCTTTCGATGAATATCATATAAAACACAATCTCTCTGCTATGGAAAAATTATTTGCAAGATATGTTAATGAGCGCTTAGATATGTATTTAAAAATACTATAGGAAAGCTTGTATTCCTGTTGCAATATGAAAGATAAAGTAAAGGCGATGAATTGAATATTAGCGATTTCAAGAAGCTTATTGTCTTGATTAAACAAGAAATATGCTTAATTATAAGATTTAATTTGAGTAAATAATAATTAGTGGAGGAATCTATTTGAAGAGCCTAGTTAGATTAACAGAATTAAAGTCAAGTGAAATTTATGATATTTTTAGAATTTCTGATGAAATTCATAGCGGTAAATATAATGAAATACTAAAGGGAAAAAGTGTAATATTATTTTTTCCTAATTCAAGTATTAGAACGCGTGTCACATTTGAAAAGGGAGTACATTTATTGGGAGGACAACCTATACTATTTCCAAATGAATCTCTTGATAAAAAAGAGGAGTTGAGAGATGTTTGTGGATATTTGAATAACTGGGCAGATGTTGTTGTGGTAAGGCATAGCAATATTGAAATACTGGAACAGCTCGCTAAATATTCAGTGGTACCAGTTATAAATGCAATGACAGATGTAAATCATCCATGCGAGATGCTCGCAGATATGTACGCACTTTCAAAGATAAGAAAAAATTTTATAAATGACAAATATTTATATTGTGGGGCAGCAGGAAACATAGGACTGGCTTGGAAAGAGGCTTCTGATGTTATGGGCTTTGAATTATCTCAATGTTGTGGAAAAGGCTACGAAATAAATGGATTGATGGCATATGACTCTGTAAGAGAAGCGATATGTGGTAAAGACATTATTTGTACGGATTCTTTGCCTTTAAATGCACTTGCGGATTTTAGAAACTGTCAGATTACAAAAGAAGTAATGGATATGGCGAATGATGGAGCGATTTTAAATACCTGTCCTCCGTTTTATCGTGGAGAAGAAGTTTCTGTTGATGCTATAGAGTCAAAATACTTTGTTGGGTACGAATTTAAAAAGTACTTACTTCAAGTTCAGCAAGCTATTATTATATACTGCTTGTTGAGTTAAATAAATGACATTGATATGTTACCAAGAACCTTAAAACCGTTGATAAGTTTCCACATACTGTGAAAATGGTCGAAAACGGTTGACGTGTTCCCTTAAACCACGACATCAATAATTAGCACTCGAGCCAGGGTGATACTGTCAAGTGGAAGGCGAGAATACCTATATCAGCGATCGTTTATTAATTCCAGTTGGCTAAAAAAACGACCGGAACAAATGGAAATTACACTTAGCAAATGAGAGTATAAAAAAAATATAATCAAAGGTGTATGTCAGGAGGATTGCGTAGTGACTCAAATCGAAATGGTTCTACTGGGATTGTTGTACGAAGAAGATCGTTACGGGTACGAAATAGAAGCGGTTATTGAAGAACGAAAGATGAGAAACTGGACTAAAATCGGCTTTTCTTCTATATATAATTCTTTAAATAACCTTGAAAAAAAGGGATGGATTGGTTCGAGATATGAAGAGGAGTATGGTTCTCCAGCTCGCAAAGTATATTTTGTAAATGATACTTTTAGGGATACTGTGCGAGAAACTATTAAGAAGGCCCTCCACACTCCCCAACGCGTGTACAGTGAGTTTTCCATAGGGTTAGCTTTTTCGCATTTTCTAACTAAAGAAGAGGTATATGAATGCCTCATTGAATACCGAGCTAACCTTGAAAATAGGGGACAGACTATTCTCAAAAGCTATAAAGAACAACCGATGGTACATAATATCATTCATGTGAAGGCATTATTTACCCATCCTCTTAAACTTATTGAGGCTGAAGTTGAATGGATAAACGATTTATTAGATGAGTTGAAGGAGGATAAATATGATTATTGAAAATTGTAATCCCTTTTACGGGAAACATTGTGAAACAACTACGGTCGGTAATCTGCTTCGGAATTGTGGGCTAAAACTTTCTGAGCCAATACTATTTGGAATTGGAGAAGGGCTTAGTTTCATATATTGGGATAGTAAACAAATGGAGTTTCCATTCTTAGGAGGAAGATG
The DNA here is from genome assembly GCA_964512095.1 of uncultured Oscillospiraceae bacterium. Taxonomy (GTDB): domain Bacteria; phylum Bacillota; class Clostridia; order Acetivibrionales; family DTU013; genus DTU013. The sequence goes on along the minus strand of CAZEIH010000004.1, from coordinate 108,435 downwards.
TAAGCCGGATGTTTTAACAGAAAATATAGTGAAAAATTTTAATTTGAGTATTCAGGTGTCCCAAACAACTTCAAAATCGAAGGCTTGGGAGAATGTGAAATCCAAAATTGACAATGGCATTCCAGTAGGTTTGAAATTAGATTGTTATTATCTTGAATATTTTACACAAAAGATACATTTTGCGGGACATTATGTAACTATTTATGGATATGATAAAAAGTTTGCCTATTTAATTGATACTGATCAGCAGGGATCAAATGTTAAAACAAGTTTAGAAAGTCTATCAGATGCTAGAAGTGCAAAGGGTCCAATGTCTTCTAAAAACAGGTCATTTACTATAGCAAGAAGAAATGAGCTACCAGACTTAAAGAGTGTAATTGTATCTGCAATCTATAATAATGCATATGAGTATTTGAATCCCCCAATTCAAAATATATCTTTCAAAGGAATAATAAAAACAGCAAAGGTTATCGGAAGTTGGTTCGAAAGGCCTGGTGTGACACGAGAATTAATTATTCAAGCAGGTACATTAATGGAGAAGGCTGGTACTGGAGGTGCCTTATTTAGAAATATGTACAGAGATTTTCTAGGTGAATGCAATGACCTATTTCCAGACTTAAAGCTTAAAAATCCAAATAAGAAATTTTCAACAATTGCTGATATGTGGACAGAGGTATCTAAACTAATTTGTAAAGCTGGAGAAAATTTAAATGAGGTATACCTTAAAGAAGCGTCCCATCTATTGATGGACATTGCTTCTATTGAAGAAGAAGCTATGAAGACACTTTTTGAAATCACCTCTGAATATAACAATAAGCTATAGAGAGTAGACATGTTCCCTCTTACCACAGTTTCTGAAAAATCAGGAAAAAACCGATTGATATGTTCCCACATACATCGAGGTCAAAAATCACTTTCAGACATCAATGCTATCAACTCGAGCCACGCGGGGAGAGTGGATTGAAATATGCAACGCCAGAACCCAGCAAAGTGTATTGGGGGTCTCTCCCCCCACGGGGAGAATGTGAAATTGCATTTGAGGATTACTCTTTTGCAATTAGCTATCCAATTCCCAGCCTATGTTTTCAGCCGTCATAATTTGCATTTTAAATTACAAAGGTATATACTTTTGATGTTATAGAGTGAACCTTAATTATTATTTATGGGGTGATAAATTAATGCAGCTAATGGTTATGGTATTAAACAAAGTCGAAGTCCTCGACACCCTATTGGAAAGCCTTATGGAGAAGGGTATATGTGGTGCTACAATACTAAATAGTACTGGTATGATGCGGGAGCTGGCAAGAAGCGGCGAAGATTATCCAATATTCGGAGCATTGCGTATGCTCATTGATCCGGATAGAAAGGAAAGCAAAACCCTATTCATGGTACTTAAAGATACAAGGGTTGAGGAAGCAAAAGAAATCATACGCGAGATTGTGGGAGATCTGTCAAAACCTGATTCTGCGGTAATTTTCACGTTACCAGTCACTAGCGCAGAAGGAGTTGAAATCTAAACATGCATTTGAATACACTTTTCTATTTAGCACTGATTTTATTAGCAGGGCTTTTATTGGGGCGTGCAGTAAAGCTAATCAAGCTCCCCAATGTCACCGGTTACTTAATTGCAGGTATTCTAATTGGTCCATATCTATTTAAAATAGTTCCAATGGAATTAGTAACAGGTCTGGAGTTAGCTTCCGAAATAGCTCTAGCTTTCATAGCTTTCTCCATTGGGTCGGAATTTAAAGTGAGTTATCTGAAAAAAGTAGGAAAGACGCCGATTGTAATAGCAATCTTGGAAGGCCTAGCAGCTATGCTTGTAGTCACCTTAGTACTTATACTGGTGGGCTTTGATCCTACAATAGCAATACTATTAGGAGCTATTGCCTCAGCAACTGCTCCTGCTGCAACTATTATGGTCATAAAGCAATACAAGGCAAAGGGGCCAGTTACTGAAACGCTTTTGAGCGTAGTTGCACTGGATGATGCTGTTGCACTTATGGCATTTGGCTTTGCAGTAGCAATTGTAAATATAATGCAGTATCCAGGGGAGACTTCACTGGTATTATCTATTCTCAAGCCTATGGGTGAGATTTTGGGCTCACTCCTATTGGGCTTCTTGCTGGGAATTTTATTTACTGTACCTCTACGTTTCTTTAAAAAAGACTCAAACCGTATCATAATAACAGTAGCTTTTGTGTTTTTGGGCAGTTCACTTGCAACATATCTTGGTTTATCCCCATTGCTTCTATGTATGTCAATGGGAGCTATGCTAATCAATTTAAGCAAGTCAGCTGGCTCAATACTTAAGCTTACCGATAGTATTACCCCGCCCATATTTGTAATGTTCTTTGTTGTATCGGGTATGGAGTTGGATTTGTCTATACTGCCACAGATAGGCGTGATGGGTATTCTTTATGTGGTTTGCCGAGTTGTGGGAAAGGTGGCAGGTGCTTATTTAGGTGCTGTGATAATGAAAGCACCAGAGAATATAAAGAAGTATTTAGGATTTTCTCTTGTGCCTCAGGCCGGTGTTGCAATAGGCCTATCACTGCTGGCTGCACAGATGCTTCCTGAATATGGTCAGACAATACGGGCTGTCATTCTTAGTGCTACATTGATATATGAATTGGTTGGACCGGCAATTACAAGGGTTTCACTTAAGAGAGCTGGAGAAATATCAGCGTGATCTATAACAATTATTTCGCAATTAATGAGTTAACACCTTACATGAAAAGGGCAGGGGGACATTATGAAAATCGCAGTTATTGATGGTCAGGGAGGCGGAATGGGTAGGGCACTCGTAGAAAACCTTAGAGGTATATATGGTAAAGGGACTGAAATAATAGCACTAGGTACTAATACCCTTGCAACAGCGGCTATGCTTAAAGCTGGAGCTGATCAGGGCGCTACCGGTGAGAATGCTATCGTATACAACGCAGACAAGGTAGACTTTATTATAGGTGCTATTGGGATTATTGCCGCCAATTCTATGCTTGGCGAGCTGACCCCTGCTATGGCTTCGGCTATTGCAGGAAGTCCCGCAAGAAAGGTGCTGATACCCATGAATAAATGCAACATTCAGGTAGCAGGAGTACCGGAGCTTACCTTACAAGAATATATGGATGAGGCCATTAAAATGATTGGAACAGTCAATTCGCTTCGCTCAGGGAGCTAGGTGGAGACTGAACTTCACCAATAGTGGTCGGCGTCTTCTGGAGACATAGACAAAAAATCCGCTGGAGGTTTAGAACTCTCCTGGCGGATTTTTTCTTTTCAATAGCAGCTATTTATTTACAACATTGACCGGATTGCCTGCTAGATAGGCTTTCAGGTTGCTTACAGCTATATCCAGCAATCTTTTGCGGCTTTCCTTTGGTGCCCACGCTATATGCGGTGTAATAATACAGTTGGGTGCAGTCAACAGGGGATTGTCGTCCTTAATCGGCTCAACTGACACCACATCAACAGCGGCATATCCTACCTTGCCTTCAGAAAGGCCATCCTTGAGATCTTGTTCGACTATTAGAGGGCCTCTTGAGGTGTTAATTATTATCACACCCTTTTTCATTTTAGAGATGGTGTCTTTATTAACAATCCCTTGGGTAGAAGGTAGAAGAGGGCAATGTAGCGATATAACGTCAGCCTGAGCAAGGAGAGTGTCCAAGTTGGTGTAACGCATATTTTCATTTTCAAGCGACTTGTCCTGGTATTCATCGTATGCGATGACCTTCATACCGAAGCACTGGGCAATTTTACCGGCGTTCTGTCCAATCCTGCCGTACCCAATACAGCCGAAGGTTTTCCCTACAAGCTCAATCAGAGGGTAGTCCCAGAAGCAGAAGTCGCCGCGGCGTGCCCATTCGCCGGATTTTACGGCTTCGTTATGCTTCCATACATGGTGGCATATTTCCAGTAGTAGAGCAAATGTATACTGTGCAACAGCTGTGGTGCCATAAGTGGGTATATTAGTAACCACAATTTGTCTTTCCTTTGCGGCATTTACATCAACTACATTAAATCCTGTAGCCAATACGCCAATGTACTTTATTGATGGGCATGCCTTAAACACTTTATCATCAAGGGGAGTTTTATTTATTATTACGACCTCTGCATTTCCTATCCTTGATATTATTTCATCATCCTTTGTGCGATCAAAAACCTTAAGCTCACCTATAGCTTCGAAGCCTTCCCAACTCAAATCGCCAGGATTTTCTGTATATCCGTCCAATATAACTATTTTCATCATGATACCTTCGCTTTCTAGCAGTTTTCTTTTAATTCAGTAGAGCCCATGCGCGGTTAAGTATACGCTTTGTGTTAGCCAATACCAGTTCGGGATTTTCATCCTTCCAGGGCTTGACTTCGAATGATAGCACTAGTGGGTCGTCCTGATTGAACATATTTTCTTCCTTCAGACATTTGAGGTAGTCTACCAAGTCATCTACAGAATTCACTGAGTTTGGAAAATTAAACCTTGGATGGGTGTCTCCGTAACCCTCCATTGAAGCATCTCCAAGTACTGCACTGCCGAAATGAAGGTGCGTTATATAAGGCTTTAGTGTCTGAATTACAAAACGATTTGTTTCATGAGTCTGGGGAATGTGGGATAAATCTACCAACAGACCGAAATTGTTATAGCTTTCACGTATTTCAGCAGCGAATCTTGCTGCAAGGGGAGCAGGGCCAATAAGGGATTTTTTGTCTACATCGAAATCAAAAACTTCTATTTCAACGTTCATTCCCTTTGAAGCTGCATACCCACAAAGGGCCTTTGTCGTCTTAATAAGCTGACAGTAGCTTTGCTCCTTGGTTTCTTCCTCGTACTTGCCAGCCAAAAATGCAATGCCCTTGGCACCAAGAAATTCTGCCTCGTCTATAGCCTCCATAAGGGTGGCCTCCGCCTTGAGCCTGAGGTCTTCTTCAATAGCATTTGGATTTAGACCTGTTGTAAGCAGCCTTGGCTGTGCGCCATAGCAAACGGTTATACCGGATTCGTCCAACATTCTTTTTACCTGACTTCTTATTTCGTCATCCTTAATCCATGTCAACTCTACTGCGTCAAAATAGTCATCGCAAAGGAGCTTCAGAAGGGTTTCAGCTATTGGTCCCTCTCCCTTCATTGTCTGTGGATATGACATGAAATGGATAGTGCCGATCTTAAAATATTTGTGAACAGATTCTTTCATTAATTTATCCTCCTAGCATAGTAAATTAGGTGGTTGAAGGATGATAAGGGGCAAGCGGTATTAATATGTGTATGTTTCTCATTTTTTATCAGCTTAATTCTATATTAGTAGGAATATGAAGTCAACATAATGAGTGGGAAGTTATCTATTTTCAGAAGACACATAGCAATCACAGTGCAGTCTAAAATATTTCAACAAAAGTTGAAATATTTCTATAAACTCAAGTCGAAGATTATTTTTCAAAAAACTGATTAAAATAATTAAGGAAATCTAAACAGGGTTAATTCCAAATGCTCTGTTTTTTTCTTAACATTATTCTATAAGGTGGTTGTCTGCATATAAGCGGTGCAGACAAGGAAAGGATGAGGCAAATGGTAAGCTTCCTTGGTGAAGGAACGGGAAGAGCTGTGGTCATGAATCTCAAAAGGGGGGATATGCTACTAGAGGGTATTGAAAAGGGTTTGAAAGAGGCAGGCATAAAAAACGCAATAATAACAAGTGCAATAGGCTCATTGCAAAAGGCTGTTTTTCATCGTGTGACAGGAATGGAAAGGGAACCTGTTGATGAGTTCATAACAGTTGAAAAACCACTTGAACTTGCGTCGTTGCAAGGTGTTGTACTTGATGGCCAGGCTCACTTTCACATGGTAATTTCTGATCTTGAAACTACTTACACAGGACATCTGGAAAATGGTACCACAGTATTATATCTCACAGAAGTTACTTTACTTGAATTAAAAGGCATAAATCTGCACAGAGTAAAGAATGAAGATAATATTGCAACTTTAATGGAAAAATGAACATGCATTTGATCCCCAGGGATTAGATGGAATATTTAGGAGGTATGAAATGAAAAAGTCACTATTAAGGACATTATCCCTAATTTTATTACTTGGAATTTCCCTTGTAATTTTTTCAGGATGCGCCAAAACGGATGAACCCAATGTAAACCCTCCCAATCAAAACACGCCGGGAGACCAAAATCCGCCAGTAGATGAAAAAATTGAGCTGAGACTGATGACTCCATGGACTGCAGGAGCTGCGGCATATGAACAGATTGAAGCTCTCATGGCTACGTACAAGAGTGAAAGTCCAAACATAACGATTATCCATGATGCGTTGCCAACAGCTGATGCGAGAACCAAGCTCACAGTTGAAATGGCAGCAGGAAATCCTCCGGATGTTTCCTGGTGTCCTTTGAGTTATGCTAGAGAATTTATAAAAGATGACAAGATAATCGACTGGAAACCTGTTTTTGAAGATCCCAGGTATCCGGAATTCAAGCAGTGGTTTACAGAGACATCTTTGAATTTTGCATCCTCAACTGATGGGAAAATAATGCTGGCACCACAGGAAGGATCAATAGACGGTCTTTTCTATAATAAAGATTTGTTCCAGAAATATGGATGGAAGGTTCCTCAAACCTTCGACGAGCTACTTGCATTGATTCCCCAAACTAACAAAGAAGGTATAGCAACACTTGTGACCGGCGGTAAGGATGGAAGATTTGCATGGCTCGCTTCTGCGTTGTTGGCAAGATCTGCAGGACTTGATAATTTTAATGCTCTCGCCCTTGGTGACAAGCAAACCAGCTGGAATGACCCGGCTTTAGGCTTTGTGCCTGCTATGGAGAAATTCAAAGCCTTTGTTGATGCAGGTGGTTATCCTAAGGGCGTACTTGGAATAAGTGCTTCCGAGGCTGACCAGATGTTTGCTAGAGGCGAAGCTGCTATGTATTATGAAGGCGCATGGAAACCAGGCAACTTTGCTACAGCTGGCGGCCCTGAATTCCTCGAAAAGGTTGCCCGTGTTGACTTCCCTGCAATGACAGACAGGCCTGATGGCGATTCTAAGGTCAGGGTTGGCGGAAACGTTATCGGCTTCTTTGTGCAAAATGGACTTGATGAAAGCAAGAGAGATGCTGCAATAAAGCTGGCAATGAACATCTGCAGTCCAGAATTTAACGTACCAATTATGGAAGCAGGCGGCTTTGTATATGCAGGTATGGTGGAATATAACGATGAAAACGTATCACCGGTTATGAACCAGCTTATAGAAGCATACCGTACAGCTGAATCATATATACCTTCAATGGATACCATCGCTCCTCCGGCCATTGACCTCGCAATTAAACAGACGGCTATGCCCGGATTGATTACAGGAGAATTTGACGTTCAGAAGGCGGTTGCAGAGGTTCAAAAGGCAGCAGAGGATTATGCTAATGCACAGAAATAAGTATAGGCAACATTAGTAATTTAAAACAATGCAGCTATGGTATGTCGGCAAGGTCGATATACCATAACTGCAAAACAAAAACAGTGAAGGTGAAACTAATGGGCATCATATCAAAAAAAGTTAAAATTAAGGATGAAGAATCATTAAAGCCAAGCCCACAGCTAGCCATTGGGAAAAAGAAGTCTTTTGTATGGATTTATATTGTACTAACCCTCTTTGCAATTATTGTTGTACTGCCCTTGGTCTGGTTGCTCTTTTCTTCATTAAAGACACAGGCGGACCTTACAATGAATACATGGGGCCCTCCAAAGCAATGGGTTTTCTCAAACTATGTGAAAGCTTGGAAGGGTTCCAAAATTGACAGATATATGCTCAATAGTATTTATGTAACCGGCATGACCATAATAATGACAGTTGTTACTGTTACACCAATTGCGTTTGTACTGTCCAGATTCAACTTTAAAGGAAAAAAAATGTTGTATTTTATAGCCATTGCAGGGATGATGATACCAATCCATTCGGCAATAATCCCTTTGTATATGATGGTTGGCAGTTGGGATCAGTACAATAATCTAACTGTGCTCAGCTTGATCTATGCCGCATTTAGAATTCCTATCTCCATATTTATACTCGAGGGTTTCATGACATCATTGCCCAAAGAGTTAGAGGAATGTGCATTTATTGACGGCTGCTCGGTCTTTAGAATGTTCTTTAAAATAATAGTACCGCTAACCAAGGATGGTATTGTGACAATATCTATACTGGCTGTTCTTGCTAGCTGGAATGAGTTACTGGTATCTATGCTATTGCTTAGTAAGCCTGCGCTGAAGACCCTTCCAATAGGGCTGATGGGCTTCATAACAGAGTATAACTCTGAGTATACGCAGCTTGCAGCCGGAATTATGATAGCCATTATTCCAAGCATCATATTCTATATTCTGGCTCAAGAGAGAATTGAAAAGGGAATGATTGCAGGCGCAATAAAGGGGTAGTAGTGTTAAATTGGCAGTAAGGGGAGAAACTTGACATGAAAGTAACGAAGAACAATATTGGTACAATACTGCTGTTTCTAGTACCGGGATTTCTTGTTTATGCATATCTGGTGCTATATCCTATTGCTCAATCGACTGTGATGAGCACGTATACATGGGATACACTTGCATCAAGCAGATTTGTTGGATTGCGTAATTACAAAGCGGTTCTTGGATCACCAATGTTTTGGAAGGTCCTAAAGAATACATTGCTATTTATGGTATCTACTACTGCATTTCAGGTTGTAATCGGCTTCTTGCTTGGATACCTTATATATTTACAGCTGAAAGGCTACAGGCTTTACAAGACATTATACTTTATACCGACAATATTACCGTCAGTAGCTGTAGGGTTTATTTGGAACTATATTTACAGCCCGGGAATGGGTCTACTAAAGCCACTTATGCAGGTATTGGGGTTAGGCGCCCAATATATACCACCACTATCAAGCCCCCAGCTGGCGCTGATAGCAGTAATTATCGCTCAAATATGGAATTCTGTTGGAATACAGGTAATTCTATTCAACTCTGGGTTTATGAACATGTCCAGCGAGGTTATTGAGAGCGCTACACTAGATGGTGCTACGGGATGGAGAATGATTCGTACAATGGTTATACCTCTGTCCTGGGATATTATAAAAATGGTTATAATTTTACAAACTGTAGGAGCATTAAGATCCTTTGACCTTGTTTATGTAATGACAGGGGGAGGGCCAAATCATGCAACAGAGCTTTTGCCGCTACATCTTTTTGTGAATGCTTTTCAAAACTTTAATATTGGATATGGAAACGTAATAGCAATAATAATATTTGTTTTGGCAATGGCAATCACAGTAGTAATGAGAAAGGTTATGGAAAGAGATAGCCTGTATTAGGCGGGATCTAGTATAAAAAACATATAAAGGAAGGTAGTAAATTATGATGACAAATAGTGAACTGATTCAAGAACTGAGAAAGTACAGATGCGCAGATTTATCAGATGCTATGGATGCAGTAGGATTGGTAGACAAAGGGACCATGAATTGTAAAATGAGACCTCTTCGCCCCGGAATGGAATTCAAGGGTTTTGCTTACACTGTTAAGCTGTTGCCCAAGCAGGACGGCGTTAAGGAGTGTAAAACTGTAGATGAATGGCGCGATGAGCTTGGCAAGGGCTGCAACGATATTTACAGGTTTGTGGATGGCATTACAGAGGAAAGTGCGAAGGATATGGTAGTGGTTATTGATATGGAAGGTATTCGTGGTGGAGTATGGGGTTCTGAAATTGCAATGAACACCATGATAAGGGGAATTTCAGGCGCGGTTGTAGATGGGGGCTGCAGAGACTCATATGAAACTAATCTTGAAAATGCTAATGTTTTCTGTACCCAGAGGACCTTCACCCATGCTTACGGAAGAGTTACCTTCGGTGGAACCAATATTCCAATCAACTGTGCAGGGGTTCTTGTAAATCCTGGCGACATTATTTGTGCTGATGATGACGGTGTATTGGTTATTCCCAGAAACAGGGCAGAGGAAATCATCAAGTTTGCAAAAATGCAACTGGATGATGATATTGTAACCAGATCATCACATTATGACAAGCTCGGATTTGCTCCAGACGAAACCTTAACAAGAAATAAATAGGATTTTATATCATTGACACGCTGCAGTTCCTTCCGAACTGTTGCGTTATATCGAATTCATGGGGAGAATAAAAAAATGAAGGCACTAAGGAAAACAAAACATGGAGAGGGAGCAGAGATAGTTGATATACCCATACCTGAAATCGGTGAACACGATCTTCTTGTAAAAGTAAAGGCGGCAGCCATGTGTAGGTCTGATGTTGAGGTGTTTGAATGGTCTCCACTAGTGGCGTCTTCTAACTATAGCTTGCCGTTTACCCTTGGTCATGAATTTTCAGGAGAGGTAACTGCGGTTGGAAGTCTCGTGAAAAACTTCAAGCCTGGGGACCGTGTTGCAGGTGAAACTCACATTCCATGTGGTTACTGCTATGAATGCAGAACAGATAACCAACATATTTGCACAAACAACATGGGAGTGTTGGGAAGGAATATAGATGGATGCTTTGCTGAATATATCAGGCTTCCGGAGGTGTCGGGAATAAAGCTTGAGGATGATGCAAATTTTCAGGAGATGTCTCTACTCGAACCACTTGGAACGGCGCTACATGCTTTACAGAAGGCTGAACCCAGCGGAAAAATCGTTGCCATACTAGGAGTTGGTACAATTGGGTTGATGGCTTGCGAGCTGGCAAAATTGCTTGGGGCTGTCAAGGTTATTTCATTGGATGTGAATGACGACAGGCTTGAATATAGTCTGAAGGTAGGCGCAGACATTGCATTGAATGGTATGAGGGAGGAGCTTGTAAAAACCGCAAAGGAAATAACCGGCGGTGTTGGAGTTGACTGTATAGTAGACTTTACAGGGAACAACAGGGTTATAAACCAGGCAATTGATGCGCTGAGAACAGCCGGTACCCTTGTCCATGTTGGAATGGTGGGGGGAGAGCTTACCATCAGTAACTATATGTATCGTGTTGTTTACCGAGAATTGAAGATAACAGGTATTTTCGGCAGGCATATGTATAAGACCTGGGAACAGATGATGAGACTTGTCAACAGCGGCAAAGTTAACCTGTCTGCATATGTTGGAATGGTTCTTCCCATGGATGAATATCAGAAGTCTTTAGATGAGTTTAGCAACATAAATGGACGTGCGATAGTAATACCATGAGTGTATAGTATACCGCTAGAAATGAGGATAATTATGGATAAAACAACTTGGCCAAAGCAAGTATCTATTTTTGAAGTTGGACCGAGAGATGGGCTTCAGCCTGAGCCGGACTTTATTCCCACTGAAAAGAAGATAGAGCTTGTAAATATGCTAACAGATTCTGGCTGCCAAAGGATCGAGGTGACCTCCTTTGTACATCCCAAATGGGTTCCACAGATGGCTGATGCAAAAGCTGTATTAGCTGGAATTCGGCGTAAAGAGGGAGTTGCGTACAATGCACTGATACCCAATATGAGAGGTCTTGAGTTTGCTATTGAAGCTGGGCTTAATGAAGTCGTAACTATTATGAGCACTAGCCAGAGCCATAATAGAAAGAACCTAAATATGAGCAGAGAAGAGTCTCTTAAAGAAATCGAGAGAATCAACAAAGTAGCAAAGGAAAATGGCGTGAAGGTAAGATCATATATTGCCACAGTATTTGGATGCCCAATAGAAGGCTGTATGGCTCCTGAAGTGGCACTAGAGACAGCCCTGGCACTGGAGAGCTTTGGCTCGTATGAGATTTCTCTGGGAGATACAACCGGTATGGCAAATCCTACATCCGCTTATGAGATACCCAAAATGATAAAAGAAAAGCTGACCACTGCAAGTCTTGCTGTTCATTATCACAAATATTTCGGCATCGAATTTGCTAACAATCTGGCCTCACTCCAGGCAGGAATAACCATATTTGACGGAGCTGCCGGAGGTTTGGGTGGATGCCCATATGCACCGGGTGCCAAGGGAAACTGCCAAACAGAAGTGCTTGTTGACATGTTCCACAGAATGGGTATTGAAACAGGTATAGATCTCGAGAAGATAACTGAGGCAGGCAACTATGCCCAGACTCTCAGTACCCTTCTTCATCAAAAATGTTAATTAAGGAGCATATTCTATGAATGATCAACTGCAGGCTATTAAATCAAAATATTTATCAGGTGAAATAAAAAGCCAACATCTTGAGACAACCATATTTACCAATGTGTATGGCTCGGATCCACTCAAGGTGGCAGATGCATGCGATGCTGCTGCAAGGATCCGCTGTGATTCAATAGAAGAAGTAACCGGTGTTTTACTAACTGGAATCAAGAATACGAGGCTAGATAACAGCACTTTGGCTGGCGGTGAAAGATTGCTGACGGGAATAGAAGGTAAAATTGGAGCTGCGGTTATCCCATTTGGTATTGCTGGCCCGATACAGATTAACGGACAGTATGTAAACGAAAAAGTATACATTCCACTGGCGACCAATGAAGCTGCACTGGTTGCTGGTGTCCAGCGCGGCATCAAGGCTATCAATATGGCTGGCGGTCTCAGAACATTGGTACATTATGATGGCATGACCAGAGCTCCTTTGATAGAGGCGCCTGATATTGTCAAGGCAAGGGAATTCTGCGATAGGATAAAAACAGACAAAGAGCTGTTCAAGCATCTTGGCAGCTTATCTAAGGATCCATTTGTATGTCTTGAAGATATCGAGCCGTATCAGCTTGGAACCAAGGTATTTTTAAGAATGGCCTTCAAAACTGGTGATGCTATGGGAATGAACGGTGTGACCAAGGCATCTGCCGATATCACCCGGTATATACTTTCAACGATGCCTGACTGGAAGCTAATCACCATCAGTAGTAATCTTGACACAGATAAGAAATCAGCCCATATTAATGTACTAAAGGGACGTGGCAAATCTGTTGAGACAGAAGTATTCCTTCCCACAGAGGTTCTCAAAGCAGTATTCAAAAAGGGTGTCAATCCAAGAAGCGTTGAGAAGGTCGTCTTCCATAAATGTTACTTGGGTTCTTGCTATAGCGGAACAATTGCGGGCTTCAATGTGAATGCTGCAAATGCTATTGCTGCTTTTTACGCTGCTACCGGTCAGGATCTGGCTCACGTCGTATCCTCATCGAGCTGCTTTATACAGGCTGATGCAACTGACGAAGGTGTTCATTTCATGGTTAGTCTACCCTGCATGGAGCTTGCTACTGTAGGAGGCGGTACAATGTTCGGAACTGCCAAGGAAGCACTGAGACTCATTGGCTGTGGCGGATTTGGGACTAGTGTCGACGACAATAAAAATGTACTAAGGCTTGCAGAAATAGCAGCTGCGGCGGTTACAGCACTTGATCTAAACACATCCTGCGCTCAGGCAGCGGGCTATGAAATGGCCGATTCCCATGTTAAACTGGCCCGAGGTGAAGAAGACAAGTAGGCCAAATAAGATAGTGGGGCTTCACTTTATCTTACTATGATATTGAGTGAAGCCCCGCATACTTTTATCTGCAATTATCCGGCTCTAGCTCCTTGCTTAGTTTTTTAATTGCCTTTTTTTCTATACGCGATACATATGATCTTGATATGCCAAGCATACCGGCTATTTCACGCTGGGTTTTTGTGGTTCCATTAAGAAGTCCGTAGCGCAGTTCCAGAACAGTTTTCTCACGTTTTTTCAGTACTGATTTCATTTTATTGTATAGACGCTTTACTTGTATTTTAAGCTCAACCTCATCAATAACTGAATCAGTCTCATTTCCGATTACGTCAATTAATGTAATTTCGTTGCCCTCGCGGTCTATGCCGATAGGATCATGGAGAGATACTTCGCTCTGTATTTTTTTTGTAGATCTGATCTGCATCAATATTTCATTTTCTATGCAGCGAGCAGCATAGGTGGCAAGTCGTGTCCCCTTTGACTGGTCAAAGGTAGAGATGGCCTTGATAAGGCCTATAGTACCAATAGATATTAGATCATCACTGTCGCTGCTGAAGTTACTGTACTTTTTAACTATATGGGCAACAAGCCGCAGATTTCTTTCTATGAGTGTATTTCTGGCGTCTTCGCTGCCTTCTTTGTATGCTTTGATGTATTTTTGCTCTTCTTCTGCTGTCAGTGGCTGTGGAAAGGAGTTAGAGTTTGAGACATAGCCCAACTGGAAAATGATACTGCCAAGAGCCTCATTCAACAGGGTGAATAAGAAGTGCAGCAATCAAGGCACCCCCCATAAAAAATTAGTCACCGTATAAGTATATGAGATGGCAGCTCAAATGTTGCCTGTACAGCTAATGTGACAAGGGGGGTGTCACACCCCAATTATTGACTAATAAATTATTGATAAATTTTTGACTGTGTGTTATACTAACTTACGATTAAATACGCACACAGATTGACACGCGGATAAGTGCCTTTGGGTAGTCCGCCTGGATGAAATTTGTGGTGGTATAAACTTAAGGAGGATATATCTATGTCAGTTATTTCAATGAAACAGCTTCTGGAAGCAGGCGTTCATTTTGGACACCAAACCAGGAGATGGAACCCGAAAATGGCCGAATACATCTTTACGGAGAGAAACGGCATCTACATCATTGACCTACAGAAAACTGTTAAAAAGGTTGAAGAAGCTTATATGTTCATAAGAGAAATCGCTATGAACGGCGACGAAGTCCTTTTTGTGGGCACAAAGAAGCAGGCTCAGGATTCTATTAAGGAAGAAGCAGAAAGAAGCGGCCAGTATTTTGTAAATGCAAGATGGCTGGGGGGTATGCTTACCAACTTCAACACTATCCAGAAGAGAATCAACAGGCTGAAACAGCTAGAAAACATGGAGCAGAATGGTCTGTTTGAAGTACTTCCAAAGAAGGAAGTCATAAAGCTCAAGGCTGAGATGGAGAAGCTGGAGAAATATCTTGGTGGTATCAAGAACATGAATAAGTTGCCAGGTGCGCTGTTCATCGTTGACCCAAGAAAAGAAAGAAATGCAATACTTGAAGCAAGGAAGCTTGGTATACCTGTAGTAGCTATAGTTGATACCAACTGTGATCCTGATGAGGTTGATTATGTTATTCCCGGCAATGATGATGCTATCAGGGCTGTCAAGCTTATTGCATCAAAAGTTGCTGACGCTGTCATAGAAGGCCGTCAGGGAGAACAGCTGGAAGAAGAAAGCGAAGAAGCGGAAGAAAGTATCAATGAAACTGAAGATCTTCCACTGGTAGAAGCAGCACAGGAATAAAATAGACATGCCCGGTCTCTACACCTGATCCGGGCTGTGATTACATAGTAGTTTTGGAATAAGAGCCGTATATATGGCTAATAATATGATTATTATTGTTTGGAGGAATATGGATGATTACAGCTGAAATGGTTAAACAACTTCGCGAGAGAACAGGTGCAGGCATGATGGATTGCAAAAAGGCCCTGACCGAAGCGGATGGCAATATTGATAAAGCAATAGAGGTTTTGAGAGAAAGAGGACTTGCCGCTGCAGCTAAAAAGGCTGGCAGGATTGCTGCTGAAGGAATTGTTGAGTCATACATACATGGCAATGGCAGAATAGGCGTACTTGTCGAAGTTAATATCGAGACTGACTTTGCCGCTGCAAATGAAGATTTCAAGCAGCTGGTCAAGGATATAGCGATGCAGATAGCAGCCTCTAAACCAGAATATATCAGAAGAGAAGAAGTACCTGAGGATGTGGTTGAAAAAGAGAAGAACATCCTTAGGGCTCAGGCAAAAAATGAGGGTAAGCCCGATAACATAGTTGAAAAGATGCTTGTAGGAAGAATTGAAAAATTCTACAAAGAAATTTGTCTAATGGATCAGCCTTTCATCAAGGATCCGGATAAGACTGTAAGTCAACTCGTTACTGAAAAGATAGCTACAATCGGTGAGAACATAAGCATCAGACGTTTTGCCCGGTTTGAAAGAGGAGAAGGACTGGATAAGAAAGAAGAGAACTTTGCAGATGAAGTAGCTAAGCAAATCGGTGGTTAAATAATAAGGGAGCATATAAAAATATGTTCCCTTTTTACTGCGGCGGCAGGAATTTTAATATTTTTGTAGAACAATTAATCTATGAAGCGGGGGTAAGGACCAATATGATGCCAAAGTATAAAAGAGTACTACTCAAACTCAGTGGAGAGGCTCTCGCCGGAGATTTGAAAACTGGTATAGACACTGAAACACTTGGTGCCGTTTCGGACAAAATAAAAGAAGCATACGAAATGGGCGTGGAAATGTCTATCGTTGTTGGTGGCGGTAATTTCTGGAGAGGTAAGAGCGGTATTGGTATGGATAGAACTACCGCAGATCACATGGGAATGATGGCAACGGTGATTAATTCTCTGGCATTACAGGATGCTCTTGAATCAAGAGGAATACCAACAAGGGTTCAGTCTGCCATAGAGATGAGACAGATTGCTGAGCCGTATATCAGAAGAAAGGCTGTCAGGCATCTGGAGAAAAGAAGGATTGTTATATTTGCATGTGGTACCGGAAATCCTTATTTTACAACAGATACAACGGCAGCTCTTAGAGCAGCTGAGATCGATGCAAACGTGATTCTCAAGGCAACTATGGTGGACGGTGTTTATGATGCTGATCCCAAGACGAATCCAGATGCAGTAAGGTTTGAGAGTATATCATTTGCAGATGCTCTGTCAAGAAGACTAGGTGTGATGGATTCCACTGCTATGTCTCTGTGTATGGATAATAAAATTCCATTGATAGTTTTTAACCTGAGTAATCCTGATAATATCTTGAGAGTATTGAAGGGCGAGAATATTGGAACTATTTTAACCTGATAAATAACAAAGGGAGGATTTAACATGGAAAAGAGTGCTTACACAGTATATGAAGAGAAGATGGATAAAGCTATAGCCGGCCTCAAGGATGATTTGTCAGGCCTTAGAGCGGGAAGAGCTAATCCAGCTATTCTTGACAAGCTAATGGTGGACTATTATGGAACCCTAACACCAATAAACCAGTTGGGTAGCATCTCAGTACCTGAAGCCAGGGTAATAATTATCCAGCCTTGGGAGTCCAAGATATTAAAAGACATTGAAAAGGCCATTCAGAAATCTGATATTGGCATAAACCCGAATAATGATGGAAAGGTAATCAGACTAATATTCCCTATACTCACCGAGGAAAGAAGAAAAGAGCTGTCAAAAAGCGTTAAAAGAAATGGTGAGGATGCCAAGATTGCTATTCGTGCTGTTAGGCGAGAGGCCATTGAACGGTTTAAAACCGATAAGAAGAACAGCGAGATAACAGAGGACGATTTGAGAGACGCAGAGAATGATATGCAGAAGCTGACAGACAAATACATAGCAGATATTGACAAGATAGTTGAGCTCAAGGAAAAGGAGATAATGGAAGTCTAGTGCAGATGATGGATGTCTCCGGCCGAAGGCTGGAGGATGCAATCAGGCTATTGAAGTTTCAGGGCTTCGAGAGAATACAGGTCACACTGACAGCTTCTCCACGGCTCAGAGACAAGGGCTTTAACGCTGACTCCAGAGTAATCAGACAGGAATTGTCTGATCAAAACATAGTAGAGTTATTAGTATGCAATTTGAATAGCTGACGTACAAGGCTGTGGATACAGCTTTGTACGTTATTTATATGCTAATTCTGTAATTAGCCGCGTATGTCCGGAGGTAATAGATGTTTTTTTGGAAAAAGAAAAAAAGCAAGGATGCTATAGAGCATAAGGACAATATTCCTACCCACATTGCCATTGTGATGGATGGAAATGGGCGTTGGGCAAAGAAAAGTGGCCTGCCCAGAAGTATGGGACATAGAGAGGGTGCAAATACCCTTAAGAGGATAGTTGTTGAATGTAATGAAATAGGGATAAGATATCTCACTGCTTATGCATTTTCCACAGAGAATTGGAGTCGACCCAAGGAAGAGGTAGACTCGTTGATGTCGCTGTTGTTGGAGTTTCTAAAAAATGCTGATAAGGAGTTGGCAGGTAAAAACGTCAGGATACATGTAATTGGCGATACAGATAAACTCTCTGAGGAGATAAGACGGGAGATAAGTAGAGTTAAAAATAATACCTTGGCCAATACAGGCATTAACTTAGTATTAGCGCTTAACTATGGCGGAAAATGCGAAATAGCCTCAGCTGCCGCCCATATAGCAAGAGAAGCGAAGGAAGGAAAAATAAACCCTGAGGATGTTGACGAAAGGCTATTCTCAGAGTATCTTTATACCAAAGGCATACCTGACCCGGACCTTGTGATCAGGCCAAGTGGAGAAAACAGGCTAAGTAATTTCTTACTGTGGCAGTCATCATATTCTGAGTTCTGGTATTCAAATATATTATGGCCTGATTTCACGAAGAGGGATTTGCTTGATGCAATAAGCGAATATCAGAAGAGAAGCAGGCGATATGGGGGTTTATGAGGATGAAGACCAGGGTTATAAGCGCAGTGGTTGCTATAGCACTGCTGGCGGTTGTGGTTTACTTGGGGGGTGTTGCAATTGGCATTGCTATATCAATACTCGCCTTTATAGGAATACAGGAATTTTATAAAGCGCTGTCAAAGGGAGGGTATAAACCCATATATATCTTAGGCTACATATCATGTCTGCCTTTGGTCTACATGGCACTTTTGAGCATAATACCCGGAAGGTTTCTGTTAGCTGCTGAAGACGTGGCGTTAGCGGCAGCGGTTTATACTTTTGCCATGCTTATTACGTTATTTTGTGTGATTATGTTTTCAGACGGAAGACATGGTATAAAAGATGCTGCAGTTACTCTTTTTGGGGTAGCCTATGTAATATTTTCTATTTCCTTTGTAACAGCAACAAGGCAAATGGAGTATGGGTACCTTTATATATGGATGATATTTATTGGTGCCTGGGCGACTGATACCTTTGCGTATTTTACTGGTGTTACTATAGGAAAGACTAAGATAGTCCCTAAGATCAGCCCTAAAAAGTCTCTTGAAGGCTGTATAGGTGGGGTGATAGGATGTACAATTGTCATGGTCGCTTTTGGGGCGTATTTTAAAAATGTACTGAATGTGCCCCTTATGCATTTTGCAATAATCGGTTTGATTTGCGGAGTGATTTCCCAGCTTGGAGACTGGTCTGCATCGGTTATAAAGAGGGCAGTGGGAATTAAGGATTATGGGAACATAATGCCTGGTCATGGTGGGGTTTTGGATAGGGTGGATAGCATACTTTTTACTGCACCCGCCATATATTTCTACATAAATATATTCTTTTAGATTATAATTTATGAGCTAAAAGGAATGTGGTAAAGGAGATAAAATGGCAACAAATATAGCGATACTAGGCTCCACCGGCTCTATTGGAGTGCAAACACTAGAAGCTGCTAACAACTTAGGTATCAAGGTAAGTGCTCTTACCGCAAATAAGAATATTGAATTACTTTCTCAGCAGGCTAAAGAATTTAAACCCCTTATGGTTTCAATAGCAGATTATAGACTTGTATCCCAACTGGAAGAGAAATTAAAGGGTACAGGGATAGAGGTCTACAGCGGAGCCGACGGAATGAAAGCTGCTGTTTCAGTGGAGGGCGTTGATACAGTAGTAACATCAGTAGTGGGAATCGCTGGACTGGTGCCAACTGTTGAGGCTATTCGAAGGGGTAAGAATATCGCTCTTGCAAACAAGGAGACACTTGTTACAGCCGGCGACATAGTTATGTCAGAAGCAGAGCGGTATGGAGTTACTGTTTTTCCGATAGACAGCGAGCACTCTGCTATTTATCAGTGTCTTACAGGCAACAGGCGACAGGATGTTGAGAGGCTTATACTGACAGCATCAGGAGGACCCTTCAGAGGGAAAAAACAAAAGGAGCTTGAAAACGTAACTGTTTCACAGGCTCTAAAGCATCCTAACTGGAGTATGGGAAGCAAGATAACCATAGATTCGGCAACTCTTATGAATAAGGGCTTGGAGCTCATAGAAGCGAGATGGCTTTTTGGCTTTATGCCAGACAGGATCAAGGTACTTGTTCACCCTCAGAGTATCATACATTCTATGGTTGAATACAAGGATGGTTCAGTGATAGGACAGCTCGGTTCTCCGGATATGAGGATCCCCATCCAGCTGGCATTAACCTGGCCAGAAAGGGAGGCTAATGGGTTTTCAAAGCTGGATTTGCTAAAATGCGGAAGCCTGACCTTCGAAGAGCCGGATATGGACACATTTAGGTGCCTTAGACTGGCCTTTGATGCACTCGCTGCAGGAGGCTCAATGCCTGCGGTCATGAATGGCGCAAATGAGGCTGCGGTTTCACTTTTTATTGATGGTAGGATAGGCTTTTGTGATATTCCAAGGCTGATAGAAAAAGCCATGCTTGCTCACAGTGTGAATACAAGGGCAGGTTTGGATGATATAATAGAAGTAGATAGATGGGCAAGAGAAATAGTTGGAGGTAGTGTATGTATATAATCTTGGCTATACTAGCCTTTAATATAATTGTTATAGTTCATGAGCTAGGGCATTTTCTCATGGCAAGGAAGATGGGAATAAAGGTTCTGGAGTTTTCTCTTTTTATAGGACCTAAAATATTCAGCTTTGAAAGAGGGGGCACAACGTATTCCCTAAGGTTATTTCCCGTTATGGCTTATGTGAAGATGCTAGGGGAGGAGGAGGAATCCGACAGTGAGGCCGCCTTCAACAACAAGCCTAAGTATGCTCGTGCATTAACTACCTTGGCAGGTCCTCTGGCAAATCTGCTTTTGGCGGCTATACTCCTTACAGGTTTTTTTGCCATCCAGGGCTATAGTACTGTCGAAATTAGTAATGTTGCTCCTAATTCTCCTGCAGTTGCTGCCGGAATCCAAAAGGGCGACATAATCATATCTTATGACGGAAAAAGGACTTATATCCCCACGGATATTATACAATTTCTTTACATTTCCAAGGGCGATACTGTGAAAGTGGAATATGAAAGGGATAATAAAATATTATCTACTGAAATAACACCTACGACTTATCCTGAAAGTACAGTTCCCATGATAGGTATTTCGATGAGCAGGGAAAACAACGAGGATTCCAATATAATACAGGATGTTTCCCCCGGTATGCCAGCAAAAGAAGTTGGGCTGATGGCCAATGACAGGATAGTTGGGATTAATGGAGTTGAAGTTACAAATGCTGATGAGATCACAGCTGCTATCACCAGTAATGGGATGAACAAACTGGAAGTGAAGGCGCTGAGAAACGGTGCAGAGGTGAATGTGAAGCTAATACCTGTGGAGGTTAAGTCAGAGGAATGGTATGATGTCGGCCTTAAATACACATCAGGTAAAGGTGGAATAATTGAATCATTTGGTCAGGCATGTGCCTTTACATATTCTATTATCAGGAGTGTTTTTTACAGCCCCGGCTGGCTTTTCTCAGGCAAAGCCAATGTATCTGACATGATGGGACCCATAGGCATGGTTAGTACCATAACTACAACAGTAAGTCAGGCTCCGGATTTAGGTCATGTGCTGGTATATCTAATGTATATAACAGGTTTGCTAAGCGTGGCAATAGGGGCTACAAACCTAATACCCTTCCCAATGCTTGACGGTGGAAGACTGGTGTTAATAGCAGTGGAGGCGGTAAGAGGCAAGCCCCTCAGCCAGGAAAAGGAATCCTATATATCAATAGTTGGGTTTGTTTTAATTATTCTGCTGGGTATATATATAGCTTACAATGACATAGTGAAGCTAGTGGTTAAATAGCATCTTGATATTCAATTGTATCATAGGGGAGTTGTGAATTTTGGAGCAATATGTGAAAAGAAAAAAATCCAGGAAGATACGGGTGGGCGATATATGTATCGGCGGTGATGCCCCGATTACAGTACAGTCCATGACAAATACTGACACAAGAGATGTCAGGTCTACTGTCAATCAGATTAAGAGGCTGGAGGAGGCAGGCTGTGATATTGTAAGGGTGGCAGTGCTGGATGCACATGCTGCTGAGGCAATAAGGGATATAAAGAAATCCATAAATATAGCTCTTGTTGCGGATATACATTTTGATTACAGGCTTGCCCTTACATGTATTGAGAACGGAATTGATAAGATCAGGCTGAATCCAGGAAATATTGGAGGCCCTAATAATGTAAAAAAGGTTGTTGAAATGGCGAAGCCCAGAGGTATACCCATTAGGATAGGGGTTAATTCTGGATCCATTGAAAAGCCTATACTGGCAAAGTATGACGGAGTAACGCCGGCTGGTATGGTGGAAAGCGCACTTGGCCATGCAAAAATACTTGAGGAGCTTGATTTCTTTGATATTGCCATTTCTCTAAAGGCTTCCAATGTACCTATGACTATTGAGGCATACAGGCAGATGTCTCAGAAAGCTGACTATGCACTTCATATAGGCGTTACGGAGGCAGGAACACTTTTCGCAGGAACCATAAAGTCCGCCGCCGGTCTGGGGTGCTTGCTAGCTGAGGGAATCGGAGATACGCTAAGGGTTTCATTGACGGATGATCCGGTGGAAGAAATCAGGGTGGGCATCCAACTGCTTAAAGCATTGGGGCTGCGAAAAGCAGGAGTAGACTTTGTTTCATGCCCTACCTGTGGCAGAACTAGAATAGATCTAATAAAGATAGCAAATGAAGTGGAGAAAAGACTGGAAGGCTGTGAAAAGGATATAAAGGTAGCGGTGATGGGTTGTGGGGTAAATGGCCCTGGTGAAGCCAGAGAAGCAGATATAGGCATCGCAGGAGGAGACAATGAAGCCCTTCTATTTAAAAAAGGTGAAATTGTACGAAAAATTCCCCAGGACAGAGTAGTTGATGAGCTGCTATTAGAAATAGAGAAGATGTAGAAAAAATTTATCAGAAGAAGAAACCAGATAACACAAATAACACAGATAAATCAGGGGTTATATTTACAAAAGGGGATAAGGTCATTATGTCAGAACCGGCTGTTAACAAAAGCTTTGTTGAGATATTTCCAGATGTGGAGTTAAACGCTGATATTCGAGATTTTTTTAGTGAAGTTAGGATAACTAGTCTAAGGGCATTTAGAAAAACAGGAAAGCTTCTAGTAAAGGCCAAATCAGAAAATCTAATACCCGCACAGGTAATTGATCAGGTGCAATCAGCACTGACCAAATCATTTTCAATGATTGTAGAGATCAGGCTTAGCTTTGATGTTGAAGCTCCTTTAGATGAGCTTATTAAAGCATACAATGAAAGCATCCTATATATAGTCAATTCCCGGATAGCGCTGAGCAAAGGCCTTTTAAGCGGTTGTAGTTTGAGACTGCAGGAGGATGTCCTTAAGGTTATGCTTTCTAGCAGGGGAGAGGCTATACTGAAGTCGAATGGCTGCGACAAGCTTATTGAAAAGATTGTGGAGAGTTTTTTCGGAAAAAAAATTCGGGTTGTTTTTTTCGATCGCAGGGTTGATGAGCAGTTCCAGGAAAAATACAACCTGTTCAAGGAAAATGAAGAAGCCCGTATACATGAGCTACTTGATGCAGAGGAAAAAGCCCAGTCCAATGGAACAAGAAAGCGCAGGAAAAAAAAGGACACCGATAGTAGTGATGCCAGAGTTTTGGAGATTATTCTGGGAAAAAATTTTAGCAATAGTAGCATTATGAAGATGAGTGAGGTTACCCAGGAGTCAGGGAAGGTAGCAATTTGCGGAGACGTATTTAATGTTAGCTTCAGGGAGATTCGGGGAAACCGCTATATATGTATTTTTGACATTACAGATCTCACCAGTTCTCTTACAATAAAGTTTTTTGTGCAGAAAGATGATTACGATCTTAGATCTGAGCAGATTAAGCAAGGTATCTGTCTGAAGGTTAGAGGAGAGGCTCAGTTTGATAAGTATTCAAAGGAATTGGCCATTATGGCCGAAGACATTATCGAACTGGAGAAGGATACTAAGACTGATGATGCAGAGGTGAAAAGGGTAGAGCTGCACCTGCACACTCAAATGAGTGCCATGGATGCGGTAACTCCCACAGTCAAGCTGGTGGAGCGTGCTGCTCAATGGGGTCACAGGGCAATAGCCATTACAGATCACGGCGTAGTTCAGTCATATCCTGATGCATACAGCGCAGGAAAGAAGAACAATATAAAGATTATTTACGGAGTAGAATGCTATCTGTTGGATAATGAGGCTCCAGTTGTGCTGAGATATGAGGAAGGGGACGGCAGACACTCACTGGATGGTGGCTTTGTGGTTTTTGACATTGAGACCACCGGTTTGTATCCAGCTAAGGACAGGATAACAGAGATAGGTGCGGTGAAGGTAGAAAATGGCAGGATTACTGATAAGTTTAGCACTTTTGTTAATCCCGGCATACCTATTCCCCAATTCATTACAAAGCTAACAGGTATTACAGATGAAATGGTTGCCGATGCACCGGATATCAGTCAGACTGTTGACAGCTTCCTGGAGTTTGTAGGTAGTCTTCCTGTAGTTGCACACAATGCATCCTTTGATACCGGCTTTATAAGACACTATGCCCTGCTCTATGACAAGGCTTTTAATAATTCTGTTTTGGATACTTTGCAGCTTAGCAGATATTTATTCCCTGAGCTGAAAAAGCATAAGCTAGATGTTGTAGCAAAGCATCTTGGGGTTAAGCTGGAAAATCATCACAGAGCAGTGAATGATGCTTATGCAACTGCAGAAATTTTTATTAGATGTCTTGAGATAATCAAGGAAAAGGGCGCACAGACAGTGGATGGAATTGATAGGATATTCTCAGGTCAGTTTGATTTTAAGAAGACTGACACATACCATGCAATTGTGCTTGTCAAAAATTATACAGGCCTTAAGAATCTATACAAGATTATTTCGGAATCCCATCTTAATTATTTCTATAAGAAACCACGAGTGCCTAAAAGTCTTCTGATGAAATACCGTGAAGGCTTGATTCTTGGTAGCGCCTGCGAAGCAGGAGAGCTATTCAGGGCTATTATGAATGACAAGAGCAACAGTGAGATTGAGAAAATAGCTTCTTTTTATGATTATTTGGAAATACAACCCCTTGGTAATAATGATTTTTTAGTGGCAAATGGCAGGGTTGAAGATTATGAACAGCTAAAGGAGCTTAATAAAAGGATAGTGATGTTGGGAGAAAAGCTGAAAAAGCCTGTTGTTGCCACCTGTGATGTTCATTTTATGGAGCCTGAGGATGAGGTGTACAGACGTATACTCATGAGTGGTCAGGGATATCAAGATGCCGACAAGCAGGCGCCGCTTTATTTCAGGACCACAGATGAGATGCTGAGGGAATTTACGTATTTGGATGATGAAAAGGCATTTGAAATTGTTGTAACAAACACAAATATGGTAGCAGACATGATAGACGATGTTATACCTATACCTCTAGGGACATATCCTCCTAAAATAGACGGAGCTGAGCAGGAGATAGAGAAGCTTGCATATGAAAATGCCTACTCAGTTTATGGAAACCCACTACCAGACATAGTTTCAAAAAGACTGAAGAAGGAGCTCACGTCTATTATAAAAAACGGATTCGCTGTTATGTACCTAATTGCACAGAAGCTTGTGAAGAAGTCTAATGATGACGGCTATATTGTAGGGTCGAGAGGCTCCGTAGGCTCCTCCTTTGCAGCGACTATGACGGGTATTACTGAAGTTAATCCGCTGCCACCCCACTATGCTTGTAAAAAGTGTAAGCACTCAGAATTCATAACAGATGGTTCTGTAGGCTCAGGCTTTGATCTTCCCCAAAAGAGCTGCCCTGAATGTGGTGAACTTATGAAGGGTGACGGTCATGACATACCCTTTGAGACTTTTCTCGGCTTTGATGGCGATAAGGCCCCAGATATTGACCTAAACTTCTCCGGAGAATACCAAGCCCAGGCCCATAAATATACTGAGGTGCTTTTTGGAAAGGGCCATGTATTTAGGGCAGGTACAATTGCTTCTGTGGCTGATAAGACAGCATATGGATTTGTTAAAAAGTATCTGGATGAAAAAGAAATGGTTGCGACTAGTGCAGAGATAAACAGGCTGATAAAGGGCTGCACCGGCATTAAGAGGACAACAGGGCAACACCCGGGGGGGATTATTGTTATTCCTAGCGATAATGAGGTATATGATTTTTCGCCAATACAAAGACCGGCGGATGATACAGGCTCAGAGATTATTACTACTCACTTTGACTTCCATTCACTGCATGATACCATACTAAAGCTTGATATACTTGGTCATGATGATCCTACTATGATAAAGATGCTTTGTGATTTGACGGGAGTGGATATTTTTGATGTTCCGGTGAATGATGAAAAGGTGATGCAGCTGTTTCTTAGCACTGAACCATTGGGAATTGAGCCTAAGGATATCAATAGCAAGGTTGGTACATTTGCACTTCCTGAATTCGGAACGAAATTTGTTAGGCAAATGCTGTTGGATACAAAGCCCAAAACCTTTTCCGACCTGTTACAGATAAGTGGTCTTTCCCATGGAACAGACGTGTGGATTAATAATGCTCAGGAACTGGTCAGAAATAATATATGTACAATATCTGAGGTTATTGGTACTAGGGACAACATCATGGTATATCT
This sequence comes from uncultured Oscillospiraceae bacterium, assembly GCA_964512095.1. Classification (GTDB taxonomy): domain Bacteria; phylum Bacillota; class Clostridia; order Acetivibrionales; family DTU013; genus DTU013. The sequence goes on along the minus strand of CAZEIH010000004.1, from coordinate 81,876 downwards.
TATGTATAAGGGGTTACCACCGAAGATTTCATTTAAAATAATGGAGGATGTCAGGAAGGGCAAAGGCCTTAAGCCGGAATACGAGAAAGAAATGAAGGCCTGTGCTGTGCCGGAATGGTATATTGAGTCCTGCAAAAAGATTAAGTATATGTTCCCTAAGGCTCATGCGGCGGCATATGTACTTAACGCCATGAGGATAGGCTGGTTTAAGGTTTACCATCCCATTGCCTTTTATGCCACATATTTTACAGTCAGGGCAGATGAATTCGATTCAGGTACAATGGCCTGTGGTAAGGACATGGCTCAAAGAAAAACTGTTGAATTGGAAAAATTGGGGAATAATTTAACTGCCAAGGATAAAAATGTACTAACAATATTAGAGGTTGTGAATGAGATGTATTCCAGGGGGTTTGAATTTTTAAAGGTGGACCTATATGAATCTGATGCCTCTAAATTTATCATATGTGAAAAAGGACTCAGGCCTCCATTGAATTCTCTCCAGGGACTTGGGGCAAATGCAGCAAAGATGATAGTTGAAGCCCGGGCTCAAGGTGAATTTATTTCTGTGGAGGATTTAAAGATTAGAGCCAAGGTAAGTAAAACAGTTATTGAAATATTACAACAGAGTGGATGCCTTGAAGGTATTCCCGAAAGTAGCCAGATGAGCCTTTTCTAACGGTTAGTAAATAAATGATTGAAAACTGAAGATAATAGTGTTATAATGTTTTTTGGACTGAGCATATTGTTTTTTTTGGAAAAGAGTGGGCCAAACCCACTCTTTGTCTTTAAATATGATTGATTAGCCAAGGGAAAAGATTGGAGATGTCAAATGGCAAAAAAGAAAGTAGAGGATATTATAGATGAGATGGCTCAACCAATTGTTGAAGCGTTGGCCTTTGAGCTAGTGGACGTAGAATTTCTAAAGGAAGGTGCCAATTGGTACCTCAGGGTTTATATTGACAAGCCAGGTGGTATTCTAATAGAAGATTGCCAGGCAATAAGTGAGCAATTAAGCGATTTACTTGATAAAAAGGATCCAATAAAGCAAAGCTACATACTGGAGGTTTCATCTCCTGGCGAGAGACCGCTGAAAAAGGATCGTGACTATGAGCGCTTCAAGGGTGAGTTAGTTGAGGTCAAGCTTTATCAGCCATTAAATGGTAAAAAGATATATGATGGTGAATTGCTTGGACTTACAGGAGACATATTTGAAATAAAGACCGAGGATGGTTCTACAATGGGTTTTGATAGAAAGGATACAGCCCTTGTAAGGCGAATCATTAGGTTTTAGCAAGTCATTTCACTTCGCTCAGGGAGTCAGGTAGAGACTGAACTCCACTTGACCAAGGAAGTTAATTAATTTGTCTTCATTCATCGCCGACCTATAGAGGTCAGCGTATTATGAGGACATAGATAATATAGTAGTAGGCTGATGATGAATTCCCGATTAGCGGGGTATTACAGGAGGTATGAGAATGAGTGCGGAACTGATTCAAGCATTGGATCAACTGGAAAGAGAGAGAGGAATAAATAAGGAAATTTTGGTGGAAGCCATTGAGGCTGCCCTTATTTCTGCTTATAAGAGGAATTTTGGATCAACGCAGAATGTAAGAATCCATATATGTCGTGAGACGGGAGATGTGAAGGTCTTTGCACTCAAGAGAGTCACATCGACGCCTGAGGATGAAAATGGAGATATATCATTGGACGAGGCTCGGAAGATTGATACTTCATATGCGGAGGAGGACATTGCAGAGATAGAGGTTACACCTCGAAAATTCGGAAGGATTGCAGCCCAGACCGCTAAGCAGGTTGTTATGCAGAGAATACGCGAAGCAGAGCGTAGTATTATTTTTGAAGAGTTTTATAATAAGGAAGGAGATATCATAACAGGTATCATTCAGAGGAATGAAAGAAAAAATATTATTATAGATCTGGGAAAAACAGAAGCTATTATGACACCGCCTGAGCAAACTAATAGTGAGGAATATAGGTTTAATGACAGGGTAAAGACGTATATAGTTGAGGTCAAAAAAACCACAAAAGGCCCCCAGGTACTTGTGTCCAGGACACACCCAGGGCTTGTGAAAAGGCTATTTGAGCTTGAGGTGCCTGAAATACACGACGGGACTGTAGAAATAAAAAGCATTTCAAGAGAGGCTGGCTCAAGGACTAAGATAGCAGTTTATTCAAGAGATTCTAATGTTGATCCTGTAGGGGCATGTGTTGGACAAAAGGGTACTAGAGTCCAAGCCATAGTAGATGAGCTTAGAGGTGAAAAGATTGATATTATTAGATGGAGTAGTGATCCAGAGGAATATATATCAAGCAGCCTTAGTCCTGCAAAGGTAGTACGTGTTGACGTGGATGATGAAGCTAGGACAGCAAGGGTAATTGTACCTGATTTCCAGCTTTCATTGGCTATTGGCAAGGAAGGCCAGAATGCAAGGCTAGCTGCCAGGTTAACAGGCTGGAAGATTGACATCAAGAGCGAGTCACAGCTCAGAGCTGTCATTGAACAACAAATGTTCAACATGGATAGCTACAATAATAGCGAAAATAACTATGAGGATGAGTACGAAGAATACGAAGATGAATATAATGGCGAGTATGAAGGATATGAAGATAATACCGAAGATACAGAGCAGGACACAGTTGATGTGGCAGATGAAGTAGACACAGTTGATGCAACTGACGTGGATGATGTATCAGATGAAGCAGAAGAAGCAGAAGAAGCAGAAGAAGCAGATGAAGCAGAAGTAGGTGACGAAGCAGACTCGGCAGATATAGCAGAGGATGCAATCTTGGAGGATGATATGGAATAGGGGTGACATGCTTGAAACAAAAGAGGATACCTTTACGTATGTGCCTTGGATGTCATGAGATGAAACCCAAAAAGGAACTAACCAGAATCGTCAGGGACAAGGAAGGCGTTACAAGCGTTGACTTCACAGGTAAAAAAGCTGGAAGAGGCGCTTATATATGCAGGAGCATTGAATGTCTGGAAAAGGCACAAAAGGGCAGAAAGCTTGAGAAAGCTTTTGAAGCCCGCATCGATGAAGCTGTATATGATACACTGAAATTGCAACTGGAGGGAAATAATGACGGATAGGATATACTCCTTTATGGGTCTGGCAACTAAGGCAGGAAAGCTTTTGTCAGGAGATGAAACCTGTGAAAGAGCTTTGAAGGGCGGAAAGGCATACCTGGTTATTGTATCTGGAGATGCCTCGGACAATACCAAGAAGAAATTCAAGGATATGTGCAAATATAGGGATGTAGAACTAAGGGAGTTTGGCGAAAAAGAACAACTCGGCAAATTTACAGGAAAAAGAGTGCGTTCTGTCATTGCCATAATTGAAACAAACTTTGCAGGGCATCTTATAGAAATGATTGATAATCGCGGTACAGAACATGGGGGTGTATAGATTTGGAAAAGGTTAGAGTATATGAACTAGCTAAGGAACTAAATACGACAAGCAAAAGGCTTATGGAAAAGCTTGGGGAGATTAATATTAGTGTAAAGAATCATATGAGTCTTCTTGAGGGTCAAGAGCTTGAGGCTCTCTATAAGCATATTGGTGTAATAAGGCATGAGGAAAAAAAAGGCGAGGCAGAGGAAAAGAAAGCTCCTCCTGTCGCACCTGTACCGCCGAAGCCTGAGGTCAAGCGAGAAAAAAGAAACGCCCCCCGTATTATCAGAACTACGGAAATAGTTATCAATAGCAGAGATGATGACAGAGAAGTAGCAAAGAATAGCTTTAACAAAGGTGACTACAGGGGCAGAAATAACGACAGAAGAAGTGAATATGTCAAGTCTGCAGATACAAACTCCGGATTACTTTCAGGATTTGTCAGAAAGAGTAGAGCTGATTATGCCAATAATACTAATGTGACACAAAAACCGGGATCCGGCAAAGCAATTCATAATACAGGAAATAAGGAAGCTGTGGTTGCTTCTGAAGCAGAAAAGGCTAAGACTGTGGCAAAGGCTGATACCAAGAAAGTAACAAAAGAAACACCAGCTGAACGCACTGCAACAAAAAAGACCGAACCTGCAAAGGATATGAATCTAAATATGAATGATATGACCTCAAAGGAAGAAAAGGCAAAAGGGCAGGGAGAAATTAGTGGTACTGCTGATGGTATCAAGCAGGATAAGGTTCACAAGGAGCCTGCTGTGTCTACTGATACACAGATAACCCAAAAGGAATCAAAAGCAGTAGAGGTTGAAAAGGAATCAGATAAAGTAAAAAGCCCACAAAGGGGTCAGAAAACAGATGACACTAAAGTTTCAGATAAAGCCCAGACAAATATGAGTCAGCCTCAGAGTGGCAGGTCTCAGGGTGGGAGACCGCCATATCAGGGAAGCAGACCTCAGGGAGGCAGACCTCAAGGCGACAGACCGCCATACCAAGGAAGCAGACCCCAGGGTAACAGGCCTCCATACCAGGGCAGCAGGCCCCAAGGTGACAGGCCTCCGTACCAGGGCAGCAGGCCCCAAGGTGACAGGCCTCCGTACCAGGGCAGCAGGCCCCAAGGTGACAGGCCTCCGTACCAGGGCAGCAGACCCCAAGGTGACAGGCCTCCATACCAGGGCAACAGGCCCCAAGGTGACAGGCCTCCATACCAAGGAAACAGGCCCCAAGGTGGAAGACCTCCGTATCAGGGTGGTAAACCTGCAGGAAAACAATTGGATATACCGAAGCCGGATATTTCTGTTGTCCAGAGAGAAGATCTCGGACAGAAAAATGAAATCAGGCGTGAATTTATAGGTAGAGATATTGATAAGGGAGTTAAGAGGGAGCAGAGGAAGGAAGCTCCAAAGGCAATGCCAAACAGGCCTAGTAAGAGGGTAAGGCCGACTAATATTGGCTTGCATGAAAAGAAGGGAGTATCAGAGATACTTTCTGAAGAATTCATACTCAATGAGTTTTATGGTGAAAACGGAGCAAAGAAGAAGAGACTAAACAGACAGAGACGAGGTAAGGATCAGCTTAAGCACATACCAAAACGAGCTGTGCTGACATCCATAACCATACCGGAAACCTTAACGGTCAAGGAATTAGCTGAATCATTGAAAAAAACTTCGACAGAAGTCATAAAAAAGCTAATGGTATATGGAATAATGGCTACTCTAAATGAGGAAGTAGATTTTGATACTGCCACCATAGTGGCCGAAGAGTTTGGAATAAAAACTGAAAAAGCAGTGATTATTAATGAAGAGGATATTCTGTTCGACGATAACGATCAGGATGATTCCGCAAAGCTTGAGCCCAGACCACCGGTTGTTGTCGTTATGGGGCATGTTGACCATGGTAAGACTTCATTACTGGATGCAATAAGGTCAACTCATGTTATTGAAAGTGAAGCCGGGGGCATTACACAGCATATTGGCGCATACACAGTAAAGATTAGCGAAAGGAATATTACTTTCCTGGATACACCAGGTCATGAGGCGTTTACATCCATGAGAGCCAGAGGCGCTCAAGTTACGGACGTGGCTATACTTGTTGTTGCCGCCGATGACGGAGTGATGCCTCAGACAGTAGAGGCAATAAATCATGCAAAAGCAGCAAATGTTTCTATTATAGTTGCTATCAACAAAATTGATAAGCCCGGTGCAAACCCGGACAAAGTGAAACAGGAGTTGACACAGCATGGTCTTGTATCAGAGGAATGGGGCGGTGACGTGATCTGTGTTAATGTTTCGGCAAAGAAACGTCAGAATATTGACCAGCTGCTCGAGATGGTACTACTGACCTCAGATGTCCTCGAATTGAAGGCTGATCCTAATAGGCAGGCTAAAGGTACTGTGATTGAAGCTAAATTGGATAAGAACAGGGGACCGCTGGCTACTGTGCTTGTACAGAGGGGAACTCTCAAGTTGGGTGATTCAATAGTTTCAGGTACGACGGTAGGCAGGATAAGGGCAATGGTTGACGATAAAGGGAATTTAGTGAACATTGCCGGACCCTCTACACCTGTGGAGATACTGGGACTTCCCGATGTTCCGGAAGCAGGCGAGTTGTTTTATGCAATAGAGGATGAGAGAGTTGCCAGACACCTTGTTGAAAAGCGTAGGTTCAAGCAGAAGGAGCAGCAACAGCATAATGTTGTTACAAAGGTTTCTCTAGATGATCTTTTCAAGCAGATACAAGAAGGACAGGTAAAGGATCTCAATATAATTATCAAAGCAGATGTTCAGGGTTCTGTTGAAGCTGTAAAGCAGTCCTTGGTGAAACTGACCAATGAAGAAGTCAGAATCAATGTAATCCATGGCGCTGTTGGAGCTATAACAGAGTCAGATGTTGCCCTAGCAGATGTTTCTAATGCAATAATCATTGGCTTTAATGTAAGACCTGGGGCTAATGTTACCGAGGCTGCAAAGAATGCGGGAGTAGATATGCGTCTCTATAGGGTAATTTACAATGCAATAGAAGATATCGAGGCGGCTATGAAGGGTATGCTGGAACCTACGTTTAAGGAGGTTATACTAGGGCATACTGAAATAAGGCAAATCTTCAAGGTGTCAGGAATAGGAACCATTGCAGGCTGTTATGTTCTTGACGGTAAAATAAATAGAAATAGTGATGTCAGAGTTATTAGAGATGGTATTGTTGTACATGAAGGAAGCCTGGCGTCCCTCAAACGATTCAAAGACGATGCTAAGGAAGTGTTACAGGGCTTTGAGTGTGGGCTTTCTATAGAAAAATTCAATGATATCAAGGAAAACGACATCATCGAAGCGTATGTAATGGAAGAGGTAAAGCGTTAGTAGACAGCATTAGGAGTTGATGGGCTGGACGGGCGGTAATACTGTCTGCCCAGCCTTTTTACTTGAACGCTTTACTCTTCATATGTACCAGCAAAGCTGGGAGGAGTGATTTTATGGACAGAACGGACAGAATATCAGAGGAAGTAAAAAAAGAGGTAAGCACAATTATCCAAAATGAACTGAAGGATCCTAGATTGCCTAAAATGATTAGCGTTACTGCTGCAGAGGTCACTAGGGATCTTAGGTATGCGAAGATATTCATAAGCGTTTTAGGTGATGAGAGTGATAAGAAAAATGCTATTGAGGGGCTGAAAAGTGCTGCAGGCTACATCAGACGCGAGATTGGTCAGAGACTTAAGCTTCGCTATACACCGGAGATGCTCTTTGAACTAGATAACTCAATTGAACGCGGTGTGTATCTTAATAAACTTATAAATGAAACACTGCAGGGAAAGTAGGAGAACTCTGAATGCTCAAGAAAATAGCAGATGTAATAAATAAATCGAACAAAATAGCCATTCTTCCACATATTTCAGCGGACGGAGATGCTATTGGTTCCTCCCTTGCTCTGGCAATTGAGCTTTCAGCCAGGGGAAAAGAAGTATCAGTGGTGCTAGAAGAGAATATACCGCAGGTTTTTGAATTTTTGCCAGGTATTCAGCTGATATTCGTTTATCCTGAAGTCCAAAAGGATATTGATTTGGTCATCGCTCTTGATTGTGGAGACATGGACAGACTGGGCTCAAGAAGAGAAGTATTCGAAAGTGGCCCGGTTACAGTGAATATTGACCATCATCCCACAAATCAAGGCTTTGCGGACTATGATTATGTTGATTCATCATCTAGTGCAACTGGAGAAATAATTTACAGACTTTTAGAGGCAATTGAGGTTACGCCCACAAGAGATACCGCAACATGCTTGTATACTGCTATGACCACTGATACAGGCAGTTTCAAATATAGTAATACCGGGCCTATGACTCATGCGATATGTGCTAACCTTTTAAAAAAGGGAATAGACATAGCAGATATATCCAAGCGTGTATTTGACACGACATCATATGAGAAGGTTAGGCTTACAGGTGAGGCTATTGATTCTCTTGAGTTATTCATCCAGGGAAGGGTGGCTGTCATGACACTTACTCAAGAAGCAATTATTAGGTCGGGAGCTTCACAGGAGGATAGCGACGGAATAATTAATGTAGCAAGAAATATTAGAGGTGTGGAAGTAGCAGTTATGCTCAGGCAAATACATAATGGAAGTATTAAGGTAAACCTTCGTTCTAACTATGATGTGGATGTTTCTTTACTGGCAGGGAAGTATGCAGGCGGGGGTCATAAAAGGGCTGCCGGCTTTACTGTAAATAAAGGAGAGTTACAGGAAGTAATTGATATGCTCCTTGAAGATTTAAAGGGAATGCTTTGATATGAATGGAATAATTAATATATTAAAGCCGCCGGCTATGACATCCTTTGATGTGGTGGCACTGCTGCGGGGGCTGACAGGGGTACGAAGAATTGGCCATGCAGGCACGTTGGATCCTATGGCTACAGGTGTTTTGCCGGTTTGTATAGGAAGAGCAACAAAGGCAATTGAGTTTCTAATGGATAAGGATAAGCTATACAGAGCGGAGCTTACATTGGGGATAACTACGGACACTCAGGATACCACAGGAAGCATAATATCCCAGACTAAGCCGAATGTAAATGAATCAGATATAGCTGAAGCTGTATCCTCATTTGAAGGAAAATATATGCAAACGCCACCAATGCATTCTGCTATAAGGGTTGATGGAAAGAGGCTTTATGAGCTTGCACGTCAAGGTGTCGAGGTGGAGAGGAAACAACGAGAGGTTGAAATATACTCAGCAAAGGTATTGGACATAGATAGCTCGGATGGAGTTAAGGTGATTATCGATATACACTGTTCTAAGGGAACATATATTAGGACCTTATGTGCTGATATAGGGGACAGGCTTGGCTGTGGAGGCTGTATGTCGTTTTTGCTAAGGATGAGGGCTGGCCCTTTTGACATATCTGATGCCTTTACAATGGAAATGCTGTCTGAATTAAAGGAAAAGAGAGTCTTACATAGTGCCCTTGTGGGAGTGGATCGTATTTTCGCAAGCTTATGCAGTTATAGGCTGGAGGATGCTTTAGAAAAGAGATTTCGAAATGGAATGGGGATACCAATATCCCAAGAGCTATTGCAGGATAAGAGAGGTTTAGGTCAGAATAGTTGTAATTTTGCCACTGCCAATAGCACTCTTATCCGGGTATATGACAGTGCTGGCGACTTTTTGGCACTGGGGACAATTACAGGTAACAAAGAAGAGAATTATTTAAAGGTGAGAAAGTTTTTTTAGTTAACTTATTTAGAATGAATGGGGTATATAGAAGTGAAAACGATTTTCGGAAATGAAAAGGCTAAATTTGAAAGCTATACCACCGCAGTGGGGTTGGGTAATTTTGATGGCCTGCATGTTGGGCATATGGCTCTAGTAAATACTCTTATTAGTGAGGCCAGGATAAATTCACTGGAATCAATGATATATACCTTTACCAAGCATCCGGAAAACATTATCAGAAAAAAGCTTTTTACACCCCAGCTGACAACTATAGGAAAGCGTATCCAGCTTCTTGGGGAAACCCAACTTGCCTATGTGTATTTCGATGAATTTGATGAGAAATATTCTAGGATAGAACCCGAGAGCTTTGTCAGGGAGGTATTAGTCGAAAGGCTAGGTGCAGGCTTGGTTGTGGCAGGCTTTAATTATCGATTCGGATTCAAGGGTCAGGGCGATGTGAAGCTTCTGAAGGAACTGGGAAAGAAATATAGTTTTAAAGTAATAATAATTCCTCCCATAAAGATAAACACAGAGCTTGTAAGCTCGTCAGCCATTCGCGAGTTTGTTACAAAAGGTGACATGGAAGGTGTATTCAGACTTATGGGGAGACATTACTCCATAACAGGAGAAGTGAAGGATGGAAAGCGGCTAGGCCGAAGAATTGGTTTCCCTACTGCAAACCTGCAGCCTGAAGAATATTTGATAATGCCCTATAATGGTGTATATATCACAAAGACCTTCTATAATGGTGAGTTTTACAACAGTATTACAAATACAGGGCATAATCCTACGTTTGGGAATATGTCTGCTACCAGTGTCGAAACACATATTCTGGATTTTAACAGTGATATTTACAAGAGTGATATTGAAGTGTTTTTTCTCAAAAAGCTTAGGGATGAAAAGAAATTCAGGAGCGCTGAGGAACTATCACAACAGATTGCCACTGATATTGCTATGGCTAGAGAATATTTCGGAAAAAAACTATTGTTAAAAAATTATTAATGTTAAGACAAAAGTAGTTATGAATACGTATCTGTATAGGGTACAAGTTTTTGATTGTTTCAGTAGCATGGGTTATACATAGTGTTTTTATCATAGAGTATTTAGAGGGTGATTGAGATCATGATCATAAGAATGGAAGACATCGGTAAGATTTACGATACAGGAAAGGTTCAGGTGGAAGCCTTAAAAAAGGTTAATCTGGGTATTTCCAAAGGAGAATTTGTATCAATAATGGGGCCTTCAGGCTCGGGAAAATCCACATTGATGAATATCATAGGATGTCTTGACAGATCTACTGGGGGCATATATGAGTTGGATGGAGTAAATATATCTGAACTGGATGATGTTGAGCTTGCTAAGATACGTAACAAGAGAATCGGATTCGTTTTTCAGTCCTTTAATCTGCTTCCTCGTATTACAGCGGTGCAAAACATTGAGCTCCCGATGATATATGCCGGAGTCGGAAAGAAGGAGCGAAGGGAAAAGGCAATAAGTGCGTTGGAAAGAGTTAGCCTTGTTGAAAGGATGGACCACAAGCCAAATGAGCTATCGGGAGGACAAAAGCAGAGAGTTGCTATAGCAAGGGCTCTTGTGAACAATCCTGCTATTATTCTTGCAGATGAGCCTACTGGAAATCTAGATACGGCATCTGGTGAGGATATAATGGCAGTATTTCAGGAGTTGAACAGGGAGGGGGTTACCATAGTGTTGGTAACCCACGAGCCTGACATTGCAGAGCATACTAAAAGGATAATAAAGTTTAGAGACGGATTCCTGATTAGTGATGAAATAGTAAAAAATCCTATTGATGCTCGTGAGCTTATACAGAAATTCAAGTCCCAGGCTGTTGTTTGATTCTGCTAGAAATTAATTGAAAGGGTTGGTATTATGTCAGATTTGCAGGTGCGAAGCATAAGTAATGAGGTTTCAGCAAAGGAACCCGGGTTTTTTAAAAGATTGTTTTGGTTATTTGTGTCTCCTGGGAAACTGATGACTGAACTGGCACAGAAACCAAGAATTATATTTTGGCTATTTGCAGCTCCAATAGCATTTGCTTTACCGTACATAGTAAGGTGGTCTCTTTACCTTGATATGCTCAGAAGACAGATGGCAGCATCGGATGATTATATGGAATCATTATTTGGGGTAGAAATGACGCCGGAGCTTATCGAACAAAGCGTTTCTCAGGGAAGTAGTGTCGGGATTGTCTCAATTATATCCGAAATGTTTATATCATCTTTGCTAATGGCCTTGATATTTTTTGGCGTATTTAAACTGTTTGGAGGCAAGGGAAAGTTCAAAGCATATCTATCAGTGATAGTACATTCCAATATAATTATTGCATTTTATTCACTGATTTTGTTAGCTGTTTCTTATCTGACTGAGAGTCTTCATGAAAATGTAGCGTTAACATGTATGGCGACTCTGGTTTCTCCTGATGAGGTTGGCCCTTATCTCTTTGGATTGCTGGCCAATATTGATATATTTAGGATATGGAGATATGGGGTAATGGCTATCGGCTTTACTTCGGTGAGCAATCTAAAAAAGAGGTATGTATATATTGTTACAGCGGTAATACTAGTAATTGGCATTATTGTAGGTACCATCAATGTTGGAGTAGCCATGAAGTTAATGGGATAGTAATTGAACCAGGAGTCAGTGAGGATACGGTAGTTTTGTTTTGATAGAGATATTTTTTTGGAGGTTAAACAATGAACAAAAAAGTGATTATAGGTAGTATCATAGCTGTTTCTGCGGCGGCACTGATAACTGCAGGAGTATTGAGGGTAATGGGATCAGAAGGCGGTAGTTCAGTAAGTGTTACCACGGTAAATATTGAAAAAGGAGAGCTTTCATCATATATCTCTTCAGATGGTGTAATTGAGGAGGTAGATAAGGCAGAGATTTATTTTGATACTCCTTTGAAGGTCACAAGTGTGATGATGGAACAAGGAGAGAAGGTTACCAAGGGGCAAAAGCTGCTTGAATTGGATATGGACGCATTACAGTCTCAGCTAGAGACATTAAAGATAAACAGGAATACCCAGCAGATTTCAATGAACTCGAAGGCGTTGGATGCTGAAGTCGAAAGGGCGCTAAATAATCAGAAGGCCGCTGAAAGGTATTATAACGATTGTAAAAAGACATTTGAAGACAATAAGGTTTTATATGAAGCTAATGCGATTTCCAAAACAGAGCTTGATATGTCGGAAAAAGCATTTATTGATGCCGATTCAGGCATGAGTGGTTTGAAAAATGCAAGGTTGGCGTACAATTCAGCTGTTGAGAGCCGGACTAACTCTAAAAAGACAGCAGAAGAAAGTATAAAGGTTACAGATATTCAGATATCAGATCTGGAAAAGAAGATAAAGGATATAGACGAAATGTGTTCTGCTTCGATGGATGGTATCGTTACCAGTGTGAGCGTGCAGGAAGGTGCTTTTACCAGCAGTATGCAGTCTGCCTACAGGATAATAGATCCTAACAAGCTCCAGATCAGAGCAAAGGTTAATGAGTATGATGTGAAAAATGTGGCGGTAGGGCAGAAGGTAAGGGTGACAGGAGATGCTATTGATAAGAATATCGAAATAGCAGGAAGTATCAAGAGCATATCACCTGTGGCAGTGACCAGTATGACCTCCAATGGAAATGAGACTGTAGTAGAAGTCCTTATCAGTGTTGATGGTGCAGGAGATGTTCTCAAGCCAGGACTGAATGTCACATGTGAAATAGCAGTAATTGATAAAAATGGTATTATTCTTGCGCCAATGGAGGCGATAACACCTGATAAGGATGACAATATGATGGTGTTTGTGGTCGAAGAAGGGGCTAACGTGATTAAACAACGAAATGTTACAGTGGGTATAAATTCAGATATGAATGTAGAGATACTTGAAGGGCTGACAGAAGGAGAAATTGTTGTACTAGATCCACAGCCCAGCTACAGTGACGGGATGCGCGTAAAAATGAAGAAGTAGTAATAGTGCGAATAACCGTTATTTTCAGCAATTCAAAACAGCTAACTGGAAAGAAGTGAGGTAAGCACATGAATTTTTCCGAAAGCATTAAACAGGCTTTGGATAGTTTGAAGGCAAATACGCTGCGTTCTTTACTTACAATGCTAGGAATAGTAATGGGGGTATTTTCCATAATTACTATTATGGCATTAGGCAGTGCTACTGAAAACTATATGAATGCTCAGTTTGAGAAAATTGGTGCCAATACGATTAGCATAACCTATAAAAAAATGAATGTCGATAAAAAGGATTGGCTGACATTAAAGGACATGGATTATATAAAGGAAGCGGCGCCAGAGATAAAAAATATTGCAACCAACATTCAAAAAAGCGGTTCGTTGCGAATAGGAGATGAAACGAAGGATGCCATTGTACTAGGCATATCTTCTCAATTTAAGAATTTTGCTTTGATTGAAATGAAATATGGACGTTTTATCAATGAGTTCGATGTATCGAAGAGGGCAAAGACAGTTATTGTAGATGAATTATTTGTGAAGAAGTTTTTTGAGGAGGGTCAGGATGTAACTGGTGAGACGATTACCCTCAAGACCTCCTCAGGAAGCAACATTTCACTAAAAATTGCAGGAGTGATGAGTAGCGGCGATAATATGTTCGAGGGTATGCTAGAAAGCGATATGATTCCAGCTATAGTATATATGCCTATTACAACAGTACAACAGTTTTACCCCAACAGTGAAAAGCTTTCACAAATAGATGTCACATTGGTGGAAAAGGATAAGCTACGAGATGTTGGAAAGAGAATCGTTAGCTACCTTGAAAGTAAGCATGGCAGAGAGGGTATTTATTTGGCACAGAATTCTGCCGACATACAAAAGGCCTTCAGCGATGTTTTAGGCGTTGTTTCCTCTATACTACTTGTCATAGCAGTAATAACGTTAATCGTAGGGGGTATTGGCATTGTAAATATTCTGTTGGTTTCCGTTACAGAGAGAATCCGAGAAATAGGTATCAGGAAGGCGTTGGGAGCGCAAAAGAAGGATATTGTCCTTCAGTTTATAACCGAATCTATTATTATGACGGGTATAAGCGGACTGATAGGAATTTTGCTTGGCGTCATTTCTGGTGGCATAATCTCAGCGCTAATCAAAATCCCCCCTGTTGTAGACTTGAAGGTTATTACACTTGCATTCCTGGGTTCTGTTGCATTGGGATTAATTTTCGGAGTTTACCCAGCAAAACGTGCAGCGGATTTGGACCCCATAGAATCCTTGCGCTACGAATAGAGTACGACCCCATGTTTTTTTATGTCCTGTTTAATTTCCAATGGGGGCAGGCCCCCATACCCCCTCGCTACGGGCGAAATGAATTCGCCCTACGCTACACTCCGTGCGCCACGCCTAAACGTGGCGTTTGAACAACGTCGGCTGGTCGATGACTTCGTCATCTGCTCGCCCATGCATCCTGACTGGGAGATTGTACTCGCCACTGACAGCTTTTTCAATCTGTACCCCCTGCCTAATAGGAGGTTGTTCAAATAGGCACAGTTAGGAATCTGACGCATATAATACACGGAAAATGATTTTACTGTAAATTCAGGTGATATTTATGCGGATGAACCAGAACAGGGCTCCGCTTTTTGATGCAGTCAAAAAGCATATTGACAGCGATGTGATACCCTTACATGTACCAGGGCATAAGCATGGAAGAGGCATTAGGGAATTAGTGGAATACATTGGCGAAAAGGCTCTTAGGATGGACGTTAATGGAATGGAGGAGCTTGATTTTGCCAGTAATCCCACTGGAGTAATAATGGATGCTCAAAAACTGATGGCTCATGCCTTTGGAGCAGAAAATGCATACTTCTTGGTCAATGGTACTACTTCTGGTGTGCAGGCGATGATATTGAGTGCATGTGAACCCGGAAGCAAGGTTATAATACCCAGGAATGCTCACAAATCTACTATTGGAGGGATTATTTTAAGTGGTGCCATGCCTGTATATGTTCAGCCCGAGATCAATCATGAGCTGGGAATAACTATGGGGGTCACTACAGAGAGCATTAGGAAGGCTATAAAAAAGAACCCCCATGCAAAAGCTGTATTTATCATTAATCCTACCTACTATGGAATAACATCAGATATAAAATCAATAGTCAGAATAGCCCATACGCACGAAATGGCAGTGATTGCGGATGAAGCACATGGGGCCCATATGATGTTCCATGATGATTTCCCACTTACTGCTATGGAGGTTGGGGCTGATATGAGCGCTGCGAGTATACATAAAACCGCGGGCTCATTGACACAAAGCTCAGTATTGTTGTCTAGAGGAGGACTTATCCCTCAAGACAGAATAAAGCACTCGCTAGGCTTGACCTTTACCTCAAGTGCTTCCTATTTGCTTATGTGCTCTCTTGATATTGCCCGTAAGCAGTTGGCTACCAAAGGAGCAGAAATGCTAGAGGAAACACTGAAGCTTGTTAGGTGGGCAAGGGAGGAAATAAATCAAATACCAGGTTTATATGCTTTTGGTGATGAATTAATAGATAAAACTGGTTGCTTTGATTTTGATGAGACAAAGCTGGGAGTGAATGTTAGAAATACAGGTTATACGGGATATCAAATAGAAGCAAAGCTGCGGGAAAACTTCAATATACAAGTTGAGATGTCAGATTTACACAATATATTGGCTATTGTATCTATAGGAGACAGAAAAGAAGATATTACTGCTTTTGTTAATGCACTGCGGCAATTGTCCCTGGGTAGAAATGAAGAAAAAGTAAGTAATGACTTTAAAATACCGGATAATCCAGAGATGATTGTAACTCCTAGGGATGCATTTTACAATGAAAAGAAGACTATCAGGCTGGAGGACTCAGCTGGTGAAATCGCTGGCGAAATGGTGATGGCATATCCTCCTGGGATTCCGGTAATCTGTCTGGGCGAGAGAATTACTGATGATGTGATAGACTACATAAAGCTATTGAAGGAAGAGTATTGTGAGCTCCAGGGTACATTTGATCCAAAGGCGGATTATATACGTGTGCTCGGGAGCAATCCTACCGGCGTCATATCTCAACACTAAGGAATGAAGCATGTGAGATGTATCTATTATCTATGTTTCATATAATAAGGATAATGCCTGTGATGACCAGTACGGCGCCTATGAAGCGAATGAGGTTTATCTGCTCGCCTAGGAAGAGTATGGAGCAGAGTATTGTGATTAATGGCGAACTGGACATTATTATTGTTACAAGGGACACGTCTCCTTTTTTTAGGGCTGCGTAATATGCCAAATCTCCAACCAGTGTAGCCAAAAGGGCCTCTATTCCAATCAGCCACCATGTACTGGCAGGTATGCTGCTGACTTTGGAAAAATTGCCACTAATTATGACCCAACCAGAAACTACGCTGGAGGCAAAAATTGTTCGAAGTACTAGCCCAGCAACTGGATCAATGTTTTTAAGGGCTGCTTTGGCAAAGACAGGCGCAATTCCCCAGCATATCATACCGAATAGAGAAAGAAGCACAACCATGCTTTTTTTACCTCCGTAATATTTCGCCATACAGTTTATTCCTTTCAGTTGACAATATGAAATCTTGAAGAACAATATTACTGCAATTATTTACAGCGTAAAATTTGTGTTTTAGGTGATAATAGCTTTATGAGACGACATATTAAAAACATATGTAAATATTTTAAAAACACAACCCTCATGTTATCGGTCTGCCTAATGTCGGTATACTATCCGGTAACTGTAGCCCCGGATTTGAGCTTGATGCCTTCAGCTATAGGCAGCATTAGTGGGATTACTGAGGAGGGAGTATTTCTAGAAATTGTATCGGGACCTGAAACTGAAATGCCTTGGGTAAATGATATGGCATTTATCGATGCTATTGAGAAAAACAATACTAAAATACTACTGGCAGGCTATAAAACAGTGCTAAAGGATCCTCTCCCCGGAGAGGAGTATAATGTGCATCGTGCTGCAGATATGCTAGCCGGTACGCTTGTAAGAAATGGGGAGGTGTTCTCACAAAATTCATCCATTGGTCCTTATACAGAAGCCAGGGGTTTCAGAAAAGGACCGACATATATTGGCACAATAGTAACAACAACCATAGGAGGCGGAGTTTGTAAAATAGCATCGACTCTGTATAATACAGCGGTTTTATCTGATATGAAGATATTGGAAAGGCATAATCACACAATGCCTGTACCCTATGTTCCATATGGGCAGGATGCCACTGTATCATATGGGAACAAAGATATCAGGTTTCAAAACAACTCTGGAGCTGATATATTAATTTGGGCTAAGGGAATAGGTAATGTCTTGTACATGGGCATATATGGCAGCAAGAAAGCTCCTTTGGTCAAGTGGAATCATGAGATACTTGAGACTACAAAGGCGCCTACTATGTACAAAATAAACCCACAAATCAGCACTGATGAGAGGAAACTGCTTATGGAGGGGATGGACGGTGCAGTGGTGAAATCCTGGATTACAGTCACTGACACTGGAAGCTCCGAAATCAGATATATGGGAATAAGCAAATACTTGCCAATGCCCCATCTAGTGGAAAAGGGCCCTGACTAATAATCACTGGAAAAAGACATGCATAATCCCTCGTTTACGGAATATTATCAATTATGAAATGTTTCGGAGTGGGGAAAAGATGAGATGCTTTCGCTTTTTTCTGGTTGGCCAGGGCGTTTTAGGCCTTGGTGAATCCATGCGGCTTATAGCTGTTACAATGTTGATATATAAGCTGACAGGCTCCGGTGTTTCTGCTGCAGCCGGGGTAATTTTTTCATCGTTGCCAAGCATATTTGCATCACCCTTTGCAGGCGTACTTGGTGATAAAAAAAGGGAAGGGAGGTTACTAATACTAATTGATATTGGTAGGTTTGTTGTAACGCCCTTATTTCTTTTTGCAAGAAATATCACCCACATATATATGCTTTTGATATTGATATCAGTGTTTGATGTTTTTTATAATCCATCCAGAAGAAAATATGTACTGACATCTACCGGTAAGGATAATGGATTGGCAGCTAATTCACAGTTGGCAGGTGTTGGGGGAGCAGCATATTTGATAGGGCCCTTGTTGGCAGGAGCTCTAACTGACAGCTTCGGACTTGCGCCTGCCATTATTATTGCAGCGGTGTGCTGCTTGTTTTCAGGTACTATGACTATTTTTTCAATGCTGTCATTGGGTGGGAGACGTGGAATAGTATTAGCAAATCTTTATGAAAATGACGTATCAGCCTTTCGAAACGGGTTAAAATACTGCAAGAATACACCTGCAATTATTGAGTTACTCTTGGCAGGTATAATAATTGGATTTTGCACTATATCAGTAAATATTGCCTTCTATCCCTTTGCCTTTGATGTGCTCAAGGTTACAGGCAAGGGCTGGAGCCTGATGATAACCATTTTTTATGGAACGAATCTACTAGCCATGATATTGACAAAGCATCTGGACAAGAGATATGGAATGAGGGATGGACGGCTATTTTACACTTGTCTGATACTGGTATCGCTCATATGGTTTTTACACGCAGGTACCATAAACTATGCACTGGTTTTACTATTTCAGTTTATAGAGGGCTTATTTAGCTCAATAGCTGGTATTATCATTGCAGCGAGGTTTCAGATGATAACCGGTAAGGAATATATGGCTAGAGTTTCAAGTGCCAATGATGTGGTCTCCAGTGTAGGAAGGATGGCGGGTATGGGTTGTACGGCCTATATTATCTCCAACTATTCCCATATATACGTATTCATTATATGTGGTTTTTTACTTTTAAGCTTTGCCATTATAAGGCGTATTAGACCTAGATGGATAGAAGATACAAGTAAAAGGCCTTCGCTTTCATAAAAAAAGCTGTAACCCTCTATTCACACTTCACTATTATGGGATATTGTGTTTTTACCTTTTTTCTTTGAAGCATATAATCCTTTATCAGCTACCTTGATTAGATTACCGATGTTAGTGCCGTCTAAGGGATATGATGCTATCCCTATTGATATAGTAATGCTTGGAGAGGATGACTCAGCCACTGTTTTTCTAAAGCGCTCGGCGACGATTAAAGCCTGCTTGCTTCCGGTATCCGGCAATATAATGATAAATTCGTCTCCGCCATATCTTCCCACCAAATCGATATCTCTAAAGCTTTTCCGGGCAGTTGATGAGAGCGTTCGTATGCATTTGTCACCTACAAAATGGCCGTGAGTATCGTTTATATTTTTAAAGTCATCAATATCAAACATAAGTATAGAAAACTTCGAATTTGATTTATCGTTGATGAGACGGTCCATTGCCTTGAGTATTGCTGCTTTATTGAGAACATTAGATAGGGCGTCTGTTTTGGATATATCCAATAGCTTTTTGTTCATGTTTTCCAACTCCAACATTCTTTTTTTAACCTCTACCTCAACAGAGCGGTCAATGCCAGATAGCTTTCTTTCACTTTCCTCAGCTCTAATTACCAATGAATGTATAAAGGAGTCATAGTAAAAGTAAAGTAGTATGGAGTAAGAGATTAGCATAAAAACAGGTGATGCCAAGATGAGTATCTGGGAATTTGGGTATAATCCCACTACAGCGGATACCAGCATCGGCAAAACGAACCAAAACAACAGGCTCTTTGTCCCCTTTTTACTTTTGTGCATATACATAATGATAATGGACAATATTATCACCAAAGTCGCACTAATATTATGATGATATGGGTACCTTGTAAAGGTTAAACTGAAATGAGAAAATACAATCAGTGCTGTAGGTGCCAGCAATGTCAGTGATTTTACTAGAAAGCTATTGCCTGTAGCAAGAGCGGCAATGAATAGTAATAATAGCAAAGCGTTGGAATATTGGAACAAAACAGTAGACTGCATTGGGTCATACAGGAATGCAGCTGCTATATTCAGTATGAATACTGATATAAATGTAAAAGCCGAAAGTCTCAGCCTTTCATCTGACTTTTTAATCCAAAAGGAAAGCAGGGGTATGCAAAAAGAAAAACAAATGGATATAATTATAGTGACAAAACGAATTGTCTCTTGAGCTTGAGCTGGCATTTGCTACCTCCCTGATTTTTATGGTGCATTAATGATATCGGATACAAATGCCATTTATATAACAATTATGTTCCCTTCACCGACGTCTTTTTATTATCAGTCCCAAAATCAGTCCTTCCAGGAAAACCAAACCCAGCAACCCCGCTGCAGTTCCCAAACCTAGGTCAATTATGCGTTCACTTTGGCATTGGGATATGTTTTTTTTCTTTTGTGTAATAGGATACTTTCTAGCATTAGAATATCTCATTTAAGCCTCCAACTATAAAAAAATTGTTATAACACTTTATTATAAGGACAATTACTCTTTGTTATTATTACCACAAATATATATAATATAGATAGAATTATCATTCCAGATATTGAATACAATCAGGTTGATTTATTATACTATAAGTATATCGGGAAAAAATAAGGGCGTTTTTGGCCTGCCCCCGATATGTAGAAAAGTTGGCAGAAAGGAAGGCACTGATGGAAATGGATTTTAATGCCGTACAGGCGGTGAAGGTATCCTCATTTAATGGAATAGACATCTACACAATAGCTACGGAAAAGTTTAAGACAAGCAGCATTCATGTCTTTTTTATGGATAATCTTACTAGGGAGGATGTAACAAAAAATGCCCTACTGCCTGCTGTCATGAGGCGCGGGAGTGAAGTATACCCAACCTTGAGAGATATATCAATGAAAGTAGAAAGCCTTTATGGGGCTAGCTTTGACTGTGGAGTTACAAAAAAAGGAGAAAGGCATTTAATACATTTTTACACTGAATTTCTGTCAAAACGATATGTGCCCGACGGTGCTGATACGTTTGCAGCAGGACTTGAGCTGCTGTTTGACATCATTACAAGGCCTGCTTTTGTAAATGGAGTGTTCAGTAATGATTTTCTACAGCAGGAAAAGGATAAGTTGAGGATATTTATTGAGGGCAGGGTCAATGACAAGATGACCTATAGTATGGAAAGGTGCCTTGAAGAGGTCTGTCGTGATGAGCCCTACGGAATATATGACTATGGTTTTGTGGAGGACCTCGCAGCTATAAGCCCAGAAGAATTGACCCATCATTACAAAAAAATGATAGAGACATACCCGATGCAGATATATCTATCCGGAAGCATATCGGATGTTGAAGTAGATAAGGTTATAGGCCTGGTTAAGGGATTATGTCGCAAAGACATTAAAACTATGAACAGCTATTCCATTAAGAAAGAGATAAGTGAGGCTAGATATGTAACCGAGATTATGAATATCTCACAGGGGAAGCTGTGTTTGGGGTATAGAACCAATACGCCTCCCGATAGCGATGATATTCAGGCATTAATGGTGTATAGCGGTATACTAGGTGGTGGTGTGCAGTCAAAGCTATTTCAGAATGTGCGTGAGAAGGCGAGCTTGGCCTACTATTCATATTCCTTTTTGGAAAAATTCAAGGGGCTTATGGGAATCAGCAGCGGGATTGAAATAAAGAATAAGGATAAAGCATTGGAGATAATAAGCAGACAGCTGGATGAAATTATGAAGGGGAATATTTCTGACCATGAAATACAATCTACTGTAAAAAGTATAGAAACTGGGGTTCAATCACTAATGGATAACCAGGGAAACATGGTTGACTACTTCTTAAGTCAAACAATATCAGGAACCCAGGATAGTATTGTAAGTATAATTGATAAGGTTAGAAAGGTGACAAAGGAAGATGTTGTTAGGGTTTCAAAGAAAATCGGACTGGATACGGTGTACTTCCTAACGGCACCTGAAGAAGAGTAGCCAAAAGGTTGTTGAATAAGAATGTTTTGTTTAAGGAGATAGCACATGAATATCGAAAAAATGCAATACGATAAAGCAGGAGAAGTCCTCTATAGCTATAAGCACAGCAGTGGACTGAAGGCTTTTGTAATACCAAGAAAGGGCTATTCGAAAAAATATGGGACCTTTGCAACTCATTACGGGTCCATAGACAATGCCTTCATTATACCTGGTGAAGATAAGGAAACACGAGTACCGGATGGTATTGCCCATTTTTTAGAGCATAAGCTTTTTGAGCAGGAAGATGGCAGTGTTATGGACAAATTTTCAGCATTAGGCTCTAGCCCCAATGCATACACCAGCTTCAACCAAACTGTTTATCTTTTTTCATGCACAGATAAAGTTGATGAAAACCTCGGGTTACTCCTTAATTACGTCCAAAACCCCTATATTACCAACGAGAGTGTGGAAAAAGAGAAGGGTATCATTGGACAGGAAATTATGATGTATCAGGATAATCCGGGATATAGGTCTCTATTTAACCTCTTAGGAGCTTTTTATGAAAAAATGCCTGTAAAGATAGATATTGCTGGTACTATAGAGAGTATAAGCAGGATTGATAGAGAAACCCTGTACAAGTGCTACAATACCTTCTATCACCCTTCAAACATGATGGTGCTTGTTGTTGGAGACGTGGAACCTCAGAGCGTCTTTGAAAGAGTGGAGGCTGCTATTAAGCAAAAGGATGCAAGGCCTCCTATCACAAGGATATATCCTGATGAGCCTGCCGGGATCAGATCCAATTATGTAGAGGAGTCTCTAGCTGTGTCAATACCAATGTTTCAGATGGGATACAAGGATAGCTTCTATGGAGATAAGAGTATAGATTTGCTTATGTACGAAACTGCCGTAAAGCTTTTACTCAAGCTAATTGTTGGCAGAAGCTCTAAGCTATATGAGACGCTCTATAATGAAGGTTTGATAAATTCTTCATTTGATACGGATTTCACTATAGAAAAAGGCTATGGGTTTTCAATTCTTGCAGGTGAATCTTCCCAGCCTATGAAGGTGAAAGAGAAATTCTGTCGTGAGGTGGAGGAGATAAAAGGAAGGGGTATTGATAGAGCAGACTATGATAGGCTAATTAAGTCGATGCTCGGCAGATATATGAGGAAATTTAATTCTGTGGAGAGTATATCCCATTCCTTTATTTCAGTGTATTTTAAAGGTGTTAACATGTTTGACTATTTGCATGTATATGATAAAATATCATTTGAATATGTTAATGAAGTACTAGAGGAGCATTTCAAACAGGAAAATCTGGCAATGTCAATTATTAAGCCTGTTTGAGTATTCTTGCCGACATGAGGGGGCGGAGGATTTGAATATTAGTTTTCCGGGTTTGGGACTGGAATTTGAAATACAAAGGTATGCTTTTAAGATATTTAATATAGAGATATTCTGGTACGGGATAATAATTGCATTTGCATTTCTTTTAGCCGTGCTATTGGGAATAAAAAGCAGCAAAAAATATAACCTTGTTCCGGATAACATACTTGATCTTGTTCTATTTGCTGTTCCGGTGGCGATAGTATTCGCCAGACTATTTTATGTGGTTTTTAGTTGGGACCAATACAGTGGTGACCTGATAAAAATCTTAAAGTTCAGAGACGGAGGCCTGGCAATTTACGGCGGTGTAATTGGAGCTTTGCTGGTCGCCTGGATTTATGCTAAAAAGAAGAAAATGACATTCCTGCATCTGGCTGACTTTGGTATACCTTACCTGGCGCTGGGGCAGGGTATTGGACGCTGGGGCAATTTTGTGAACCAGGAAGCCTTTGGAGTAGCCACAAATGTACCATGGAGAATGAATGGAAGTGTTGCCGATAGATACCTTACCAATTTTCAGCCCGGTGTTGATCTTTCCAAATGGGGTGTTCATCCTACATTTTTATATGAGTCAATACTGGATATTGCCATTTTCTTGTTTTTGGCCAACTACAGAAAAAAGAAGAAGGTTGAGGGCGAGGTGCTCTTCCTTTATTTTATACTTTATGGAGCTGGGAGAGCGATAATTGAAGGAATGAGGACAGATAGCCTCTACTTGGGTAGCTTTAGGGTGTCACAGTTACTCTCTATAGTGTTGCTGGTTGCAGGCCTTTGGCTTTTCATATACAGAAGACTCAGGCAGAAGAAGTCTGAGGATAGTGAACCGGTTGAACTTGGTCAAAGTCGATATGGGTCACTTTTGATGAAAATGAAGGCTGAGGAATCGGGGACAGCAGGGGTTGAAGAAGCAGCGGAAGCAGCGGAAGCTGAAGAAGTAGCGGGAGCCGAAGAAGTGGCGGAAGCTGAAGAAGTGGCGGAAGCTGAAGAAGTAGCGGGGGCCGAAGAAGCAGTGGAAGCCGAAGGAGTAGCGGGGGCCGAAGAAGCAGTGGAAGCCAAAGATGTAGCGGGGGCTGAAGGAGTGGCGGCAGAGGAAACAGAGGGCAATGAGGGTTAAAATATGTAAAACTGGAATTACAAAAAAGATGATTCATTGGCGCAAACTGAAGCCTAATATGACTTGCAAAGACCATATCTAATGATGTAGCTTATGATGAGATATGCTGCCTTAGAAAAGGCTTAACATCAGTATTGTTAGTTTTTGGAGGATGAAAGTTGATAGAAGTACGGTATAGAATTTATGAAAATTGGCAGCTAACTGCTTAAATTTGCAACATGGGTGGATAAAATGTATTATGTAGAAAAAACAAAGAGCATTGATTATTTTAAGCAATTTGATTATCCGCTTTTTGCGGCCGTTCTATTGTTATCAGTATATGGCATTATAGCGCTCAAAAGTGCCCTGGGCAATCCGGGCATTCATCCAGTTTGGCTCAAACAGGTAATATGTCTGGGAATAGGCATAGTTGCCGCAATCACAATAAGTGCAATTGACTACAAAGATTTTAGGACATTAGGTATAGTGGTATATATGGGTAGTATTGCCCTTCTTATTTTGGTGCTTATTATAGGAGAAGAGAGACATGGGACGAAAGGCTGGCTTAAAGTCCCTTTAATAGGAAACATCCAGCCATCTGAGTTTTCCAAGGTTGCATTCGTACTTATTGTGCCACTGTTTTTGGAAAGACTCAAGGAAGGTAAGGACATTGGGAAAAATGTTGTAAAGCTGTTCATATACGCGATGCTTCCCATCGGTCTTGTCCTGCTCCAGCCAGATGTGGGAACGGCAATGGTTTTTGTATTTGCATTTGTTGTACTCATTTTTATATTTGGAATACCCTACAGGTATTTTCTCATCGCAATGGGCGCATCTGCTGTGGCTGTGCCTGTTTTATGGCTGTATGTCATACCACAGAAGTTCCCACATATTAAGAAAAGGATCATGACCTTCATATACCCTGAATTAGACTTACTTGGAGATGGTCTTCAGGTTTATCGATCCAAAGTCACCATAGGGTCGGGCCAGATATATGGAAAGGGAATTTTTCATGGGCTAAAAGAAGGCGTCACCTCAAGCATGTTCAATGTCCCGGAAAAGGAATCGGACTTTATTTTTTCTGTAATAGGTGAGGAGACGGGTTTTATTGGATCAATTATTTTTGTTCTTATAGTTTTCTTTTTGTTGTTTAGGTGTCTGCAAATTTCAATGAACGCGAGAGATTTGTATGGTTCATATATGGCTGTGTGTGTGGCTGCGATGTTGGGTTTTCATTTTATTGAGAATATAGGGATGTGTATTGGCTTGCTACCGGTTACGGGAATACCGTTGCCATTTGTAAGCCAGGGAAATAGCTCGTTAATAGCTAATTACCTCAATATCGGTATTCTCCTAAGTGTGTCTATGCGGCGAAGGAAGAAGATTTTTAATAGTTCTCAATAGAAATAGCTCCAAATTAGATAACTAATAGCTATATCAGCTCTCGCACGAGGGCTGTTTTTTGTTGCTTCAAACTTAGCCTGCCTCCACAAACAGTGTTGCCTGTACAGCACAAGAAATCGGTAGGCTTTGCTTGTGGAGAGCATGTTCTATTCCGCAAAGCCCTTCTACAAATTGGCTCTGGGACCGGCGACGCTGTTTATTATTAATAGGACTTTTGACCCATCTTAAAAAATATTCCAAATATGTCTTGATTATTCCCGAAATTTACTATAAACTTATAGACAAGTGGTACGAAGTGGGTGGAAGTGGTTTGAAAGTGGGGAAAAGAGAGGTGAAATGATTGTTCTATGGTGAATTTCAACACACTATAGATCCGAAGGGCAGGGTAATCGTTCCTGCAGCCTTTAGAGACGAGTTAGATATGAGATTCATGATAGCAAAAGGGCTGGAAGGTTGCTTATTCATATTTTCTATGCCCAAATGGAACAGTCTGGTCGAAAAACTTGAAACTTTACCACTTTCCAATACCAAGGCTCGTGATTTCAGCAGGTTTTTCTTCTCAAGTGCAGCTCAGTGCCAGATGGACGGGCATTCTCGAATACTGATACCTCAGGATTTGAGGAGCCACGCACAGCTGGATAAAGAAATCAGCATTGTAGGTGTAGGCAACAGAGTTGAAGTATGGAGTAAGGACAAGTGGGAACAATACATCAAAGGTGATAGCCTTAGCCCTGAAAGCTTATCCGAAACATTTGCAATGCTTGGCATCTAAGAGAAAAAAATACTGCAGGAGGACAAACCCATGGAATTCAATCATAAGTCGGTACTGCTGGAAGAATCCATTGACAGCTTGAACATAGACAAAAATGGAACGTATATAGACGGAACTCTTGGAGGAGCCGGTCACAGTGCTGAAATCATCAAAAGGCTAGACAAGGGTACACTCATAGGCATAGACCAAGATTCAACAGCTATAAAAGTAGCCGGCGAAAGACTTCAACAGTTAAGACAAAATGCAGGACTGATCCTCATAAAAGGCAATTTTCGTGATATGAAACAGCTCGTCGGACAGCATGGTATTCAAGATGTAGACGGCATACTGCTAGACATTGGAGTATCATCCTACCAACTGGACGAGGCTGAGAGAGGATTCAGCTATCAACAGGATGCTCCGCTGGATATGAGGATGGACAGAAATCGTAACCTTGATGCCGCTGAGATAGTAAACACATATGACGAAAAGGCTATAAAAGAAATAATCCGTGATTATGGGGAAGAGAACTGGGCGGCAAGGATAGCAGCATTCATTACAGAAGCAAGAAGAAACAACAGAATTGAGACAACAGGCCAACTGGTAGACATAATAAAAGCGGCAATACCGGCTCAGGCAAGAAGGGACGGCCCTCATCCTGCAAAAAGGACATTTCAAGCACTGAGGATTGCCGTGAATGATGAGCTGGCAGCACTAAAGGATGCCATAGATGGAGCTGTAGGGCTGCTGAAGTCGGGAGGAAGGCTGAGTATAATAACCTTTCATTCTCTGGAAGACAGAATAGTGAAAAACGAATTCCAGAGGAGAGAAAAACCGTGCACTTGTCCTCCAGCATTTCCGGTATGTATATGCGGCAAGGAACCGGAACTAAAAAAAATGACAAAAAAGCCTATATTGCCGTCGGAGGATGAAGTGAATCAGAATCCACGCTCCAGAAGCGCAAAGCTGAGAACAGCAGTAAAGCTATAAAAATTATTACAAAAGATTAAGCAACAAAAAACATAAGACAAGCAGTTAAGGTACAAAGGACAAAATGCAAAGCCAAACCAAAGCAAATGAGGCTAGGAAAAGCAGGATACACGAAAGATAAAATTTACAATATGCTTAAATACGCATCTACGGCGCTGACAATGCGCCTAAAGGAATAGACATGCAACAAAACACTAAAGAAAAAAAGGCCAATGCAATGTACTAAAGAAAAGTAAGTAACAAAACACAAAAGACAAAACAAGGAAAAACACAAAAGGCAAAGCTCAAAAGACAAAACACAAAAGAAAAAAGCAAAACAAAAACACAAAATAAAAACACAAAATAAAAACACAAAATAAAAACACAAAAGAAAGCACTTTTAGCAAAGCTAAAACACAAAAGAAAAGAACCATAATAAACAGAAGAACACTAAGCCTACAGTATGGCATAAATCACTTAAGAGGTGAATAGAATTGAAACATGAGAGATATGATTATGTACATGGTTCTGCAGCTAGACAGCTTGAGTACGATGTTTACGAAGAGAATAAGGTACTAAAGGCGAAAAAACGGTATAAGAGTAATAGGAAGGTAAAGCTCAAAATGGTTGTTGCTATAATTGCCGTATTAACAGCAGGACTTGTTGTAATGTGCAGATATGCTATAATTACAAAGGTTAACTATGATTTTATTCAGAAAGAAAAAGAATACCAGGAAATAAGAAATGAAAACTCGCTTTTAAAGGTTCAGATAGAATCAAAGACTGATCTGAATGAAGTCAGGGAGGTTGCAGAAAATAGACTTGGCATGCAAATGCCTGATAAAAGCCAGATTATATATATAAACGTACCACGAAGCGATTATACTGTTATGATGACTCCGAGAACTCAAGCTAATAGTGATGATAGTAGCATAACAGAAACCTTAATTAATAAGGCAGCCAGTTTTTTGAAGCTTTTTGAGTAGAGGTCATAAAAGCTGCAGACAGTAAAGAGCGACATTTATGAGAAAAAATAGACTGTGGATAGTGTAAAATATTATTTTTTGCATGGTCTATAGTCTTTTTTATAATACACAGTTTTATTAGGGAAATTTCCGTTTGCAGGAAAGTTTTGTTTCCTTATATTACAAATTTCAATTCCGAGGGGGGAGATTTGGTTGACGGCACCGGGACTTGTTGTAAAAAGACGTCTAATAGTACTATTGTGTGTATTCGCAGTAGTTGTAATAACCCTAATCGGGAGGCTTGCCCAAATACAGTTTGTTCAGGGAAGTGAGCTACAAAAAAAAGTCTCAGTACAGCAGAACACTGGCAGAATAATCAGTCCTATTAGAGGTACGATATACGACAGGAATGGCAAAAAGCTGGCAATCAGCGTTCAAGCTGGAACTATAAGCTGCAATCCCAATGAAATCAAGAAAAACAAAAGGCTAAGTGTTGATCAGGTAGCCAATCAACTGGCTGAAATACTTTCCTTAAATAGAGATGATGTCCACCGTCTTATTACAAAAAAAGCAAACAGCGCAGTTATAAAGCGCAAGGTGGATAGAGATATAGAGATACAGATAAGGACCTGGATGTCTGAAAACAGTGTAAAGGGCATAAATATTGATGAGGATGCTAAAAGATACTATCCCAATGGGAATCTTATGTCCCATATACTTGGATTTGCCGGAGATGATAATCAAGGACTCATGGGTGGCATTGAAGAGGTTATGGATAAGTATCTCAAAGGCACCCCAGGAAAAATACTTAGCGAGGTGGATGCAAGAGGAAGTGCTGTACCGTCAGATTCAGAAAAGAGAATAGATGCTCAAGATGGTCTAAATGTTGTGCTGACTATTGATGAAACAATACAGTACCTCTTGTCCAAATCCTTGGATAAGGCCGTTGAGGATAATAAAGTTAAGGGTGGTGCCGTAGGCATCGTTATGAATCCTAAAACAGGGGATATCATTGCAATGGTTTCTAAGCCTGACTATGATCTCAACAGTCCCTTTGCATATCCAGCAAAAATAGAGATTGATGGTGTTGATCCTTCAGAGTGGGTTGAAAGGTCCAGTAGTTCAGTTAATATTCTCAGTAAGACAGTATGGAGGAATAGGGCTTTAACGGATACCTACGAGCCTGGTTCCACATTTAAAAGTATAACAACTGCTGCAGGCTTAGAAGAAGGGGTAGTAACTCCGGAAACAATCACAAATGATCTGCCCATCAAAGTGGACGGTTGGCCTAAGCCCATAAACTGTTGGCGTGTAGAAAGGCCCCATGGTACAGAGAGCTTTAGAGAAGCTGTGTATAATTCGTGTAATCCAGCTTTTGTTAAAGTGGCACAAGGCCTTGGGCTGGAGCGTTTCTACAGCTATATGAAGGCGTTTGGCTTTATGGATAAGACAGGAATAGAATTAAAGGGTGAGGCAAAGTCTCAATTTCAGCCAAAGCCCAAGGAAATCGACATGGCTGTAGCTTCCTTCGGCCAAAGGTTCACAATAACACCTTTGCAGCTTGCAACTGCCTATTGTGCTCTTGTTAATGGCGGCAAGCTGATGAAACCACGTTTGATAAAAGAATTAACAGACTCTGAGGGCAATACAGTAGAAAAGTATGAGCCCCAGGTGGTAAGAACAGTAATATCTGAACAGACATCCCAAACTGTTAGAGATATACTGGAGGGTGTAGTAGCAAAGGGAACAGGTAATAATGCATACGTAAAAGGTTACAGGGTTGGAGGAAAAACCGGCACATCGGAGACCACAGTACAGAATGTTTATATTGCCTCCTTCTGCGGCTTTGCTCCTGCCGATAATCCTGAGATAGTAACACTAATAGTGCTTATTGACCCCAGAGGAGACTCGCATATGGGAGGAGTCATTGCAGCCCCAATAGTTGGAAAGATATCAGAGGATACACTGAGCTATATGCAGGTTGAACGGCAGTATTCTCAAGAGGATCTCAAAGCAATGACACAAGATGTATACGTGCCTGATGTTCGCAAAAAAACTGTAGGAGAGGCGGTCAAGGTCCTGAAGTCAGCAGGCTTGAAATATAGCATTGAAGGGGAAGGAAATAACGAAAGCAACGTTGTTGAGCAAGTACCAAAGCCTAATTCTGTGATTCCTGAGAGCTCAACTGTAATTCTATATACCTACAAACCTGAAGGAGAGCAGACTGTAAAAATGCCGGATTTATCTGGTAAGACAATCTCTGAAGCCATAGGAGCAGCAAATCGTTCAGGCTTAAATATTAGGGTGTCGGGTAATGGAGTTGTATACAAGCAACAGTATGCGGAGGGTGTGGCGGTTAAGAAAGGCAGTGTAGTTCTAGTGGAATTTAGGAATATGGATAATGTAGAGTAATTTGGAAATAGAGTAAAGGAGAATCGCCATGGTTTTGGCTGATCTAATCGAAGGGTTGGATATCCTTTACATAAGAGGAAACGTGAACATTGAAATAGATGGGATCGCATATGACTCAAGAAAGATACGCAAGGGCTATTTGTTTGTTTGTATTGACGGTATAATGTCAGATGGTCATGAATTCGCGCAGCAGGCTCTTGACTACGGGGCCGTTGCATTTATAACTCAAAAGCTGCTGACATTTGTAACCGAATTACCTATAGTGGTGGTAGAGGATTCTCGATCAGCCTTGGCTTACGTATCTGCCAGATTTTATGGGCATGTGTCAAATAAGCTAAATTTAGTTGGGGTAACAGGTACCAAGGGGAAAACCACCACCTGCTTCATGATAAAAACCATACTTGAGGCAGCTGGACATAAGGTAGGGCTGATAGGTACACTTGGTACTAGGATAGGGGAGCGTATACTATATTCCGAAAGGACAACGCCTGAATCCCTTGACCTACAGCAGATTTTTTCTCAAATGGCGGGGGAAAAGGTAACTGATGTAGTAATGGAGGTCTCATCCCAGGGACTTGCTTTACATAGAGTGAAGTACTGTGAATTTGACACAGGTGTATTCACTAATCTTTCAAGGGACCACATAAGCGAAACAGAGCATGCCTCAATGGAAGAATATTTACTAGCAAAATGTATTCTGTTCAGAATATGCGCATTAGGGCTAGTGAATCTCGATAGCCAATATGCAGCAAGAGTCATACAGGAGGCAGAGTGTAAAGTATATACATATAGCTTGGATAGGGATTCGGATATAAAGGCTGTAAACATAATCAAAGCGCCCAGCAGTGTGGAATTTGATATGGTATCACCCTGGTACCAAGGAAGATTCAAGGTCAATATACCTGGCAGATTTAGTGTATACAATGCGCTAGCTGCAGCAGGAGTATGTGGTTTGTTGGGAATCCCAACAGATGCTGTAGCTTTAGGACTGGAAAGGGCACAGGTGCCGGGCAGGGCAGAGTTGGTGGATACAGGAGCCGATTTCAGTGTTATAATAGACTATGCCCATACCCCTGACAGTCTAGAGAATATTCTTGAAGCGGTCAGGGAGTATGTAGTTGGAAGGGTAATATGTGTATTTGGATGCGGTGGTGACAGAGACAAAGCAAAACGTCCTATGATGGGCCGGATATCAGGACAGCTTGCTGATTATACAGTAATCACCTCGGATAATCCGAGAACAGAGGATCCTGAAGCTATCATGTCCCAGATAGAGGAAGGAATAAAAACTGTAGCTAATAGCTATATATGCATAACTAACCGGCAAGAGGCAATAAGACATGCGGTATTAGCTGCGAATGCAGGAGATGTTGTAGTGTTGGCAGGTAAGGGACATGAAACCTACCAAACATTTAATAATAAAACGATTCACTTTGATGAGAGGGAAATTGTTAAGAAAATACTTGATGAAAAATTGAAATAAAGGAGTTCATATGATCCAGCTTACTATCGGAGAAATAATTGAAGCAACGGGAGGCGTTTTGTTAAAGGGATGTGCTGAAGCATTTGTTTGCGGAATATCAACAGATTCCAGAAAGGTAGGACATGGTCATCTTTTTATACCCTTAAGGGGAGAAAACTTTGACGGCCATGACTATATTTGGGAAGCCTTTAAAGATGGAGCTATAGCTGCATTAACTGAAATAGACCCAACCGATAAGAGCAAAGCCATAGCAAATAAGGATACAGCATCAGCCCCTTTGATATTAATCAAAGTCGATAATACCTTAAAAGCCCTTCAAGATATAGCAGCGTACTATAGAAATAGATTTACAATACCCTTTGTAGGTATTACAGGTAGCGTAGGAAAAACCAGCACAAAGGAAATGGTTGCATGTGCCCTTGGAGCAGGATACAATGTTCTTAAAAACGAAGGCAACTTTAATAACGAGATTGGTGTACCGCTGACTATATTCACTTTGGAGCCTGAACATGAAGCAGCAGTAGTGGAAATGGGTATGAGCGGCTTTAGTGAAATTAGGACACTAGCTGGTATTGTCAGGCCCCAGGTGGGAATAATAACCAATATAGGAATTTCCCATATAGAAAGATTGGGTACGCGGCAAAACATATTAAAGGCGAAGCTGGAGTTACTGGAAGGGCTGCAGCCTGGTGGACTCCTAATCTTAAATGGTGATGATGGTATGCTTAGCGGAGTTAAGGGATTGCTGAAGGTTCGAACGTTGTCATATGGTTTGGAGGAGGGCGTTGATTTTCAGGCCTATAATGTACGTTCCAGAGGTGAAAACGGAGTCGATTTCAACATCATGGTGGATAGAAGGGAATATAGCGTAAATCTGCCTGCACCGGGAGTACATAATGTCTATAATGCTCTCGCCGCCTTTGCAACAGGTCATGAGCTGGGCATTGATATGCAAAAGATGATCAATGGGATTACCAATTACAGTCCGGGTAGTATGCGGCTAAATATTATTAAGGCAAATGGCATGACGGTAATAAATGATGCATATAATGCTAGTCCCCAATCTGTAAAGGCTGCTATAGACGTGCTGGAGGAGCTGGACGCCAAAAGAAGGATAGCAGTGCTGGGAGATATGCTTGAGTTAGGAGATTGGAGCATTGACGCCCATTTGGATGCTGGGCGCTATGTCGCTGCAAGCAGGATTGATAAAATTATTGCAGTGGGTACAGCAGCTATCGATATAGCTAGGGGAGCAGTAGAGGCTGGTTTTTCATCTGAAAATGTAGCTATGATGAGCAGCAATGTTGATGCCATGCGCTTTTTGAGAGATATTGTCAGTCAGGGAGATGCAATATTGGTAAAAGGCTCCAGGGGTATGAAAATGGAAGAGATAGTCAATGGTTTGACAGAAGCTAATTGATTTGAGAGGTCGGTGTCTTCTGAAGGCATAGATGAAAACAATAGGTATATACGGGGGAATGGGTTTGGAGTTCATATTCAGATCAACGGAAGTAGTTGCATTTACAGGAACTTTTTTGCTAGCACTCGTTGCTGGTCCAATTATCATACCGATTTTGAAGCGACTTAAATTCGGACAAACGATAAGGGATGATGGACCGGCTACCCATCTAAAAAAAATGGGAATCCCTACTATTGGCGGCCTAATTTTTATTATACCTATGATTATAACTACATTGGTATTTGCGCCGCGTTACCCCGAGCTTATACCTATTCTGTTGGTATCTATGGGATATTCGTTGATAGGATTTATAGATGATATGATAAAGGTCGTAAAGAAAAATAAGGACGGCCTAAATTCCAAACAAAAGTCTTTTGGACAGTTGTTTGTTTCGGTTATTTTCGCATTTTATGTGGCCTATAATCCTAATCTTGGCACAGGTATGATTATTCCTTTTCTGGGTATTGATGCTGTTGTGAAAATGCCAATCTGGTTATTTATACCCCTTGTTATCATTGTTATGTATCTGATCACTAATTCTGTAAATATGACAGATGGCGTGGACGGCTTGGCCTCAGGAGTTACACTAATTGTCACCGTGTTTTTTACCATTGTAGCTATGGCCAGGCCGGAATGGGACAATATCAAGCTCATGTGTGCAATAACAGCTGGCGGATGCCTAGGATTTCTTGTTTTTAATATACATCCCGCAAAGGTGATAATGGGTGATACAGGGTCATTGGCGCTGGGGGGGATTGTAGGTGCTGCTGCTGTAGTTATGAAAATGCCATGGATGCTACTAGTAGCAGGGGCAATTTATGCAGTGGAAAGTTTTTCTGTATTCATACAGGTAGTATCATTTAAGTTGAGAGGGAAAAGGGTGTTTAAAATGGCTCCCATCCATCACCACTTCGAGTTGTCAGGATGGAAGGAAACAAAGGTGGTAGGCGTTTTCTGGCTAATAACTATAGTGTTATGCCTAATTGGCTTTGCAACACTCAGATTCAGCTTTTACTAGCATTGTCCATGAGTGATATTCCTAGCCACCGTTGCAAACAATTTATTATTTATAGCCCTGAGTATCCTTACGAGATATGTAACCATACCTTACACGGAGGTTAAAATATGAAGGAAAAAAAACCATTCGATTTTTTGTTATTCATAACAGTCCTGATAATGCTCTCGATAGGGCTTATCATGGTTTTTAGTGCCAGTGCACCAACTGCCGAGAAGGAGTTTGGCAATATATACTACTACATAAAAAGACAACTGGTATTTGCAGCAATTGGTATGGTTGCCATGCTACTAGCCGCCAATTATGATTATCACAAAATAGGTAGAAAAACAGTTTTGATATTGCTACTTGGCAGCATTGCCCTTCTTACGCTGGTTCTGATACCTGGTATAGGCAGTGAATCACACGGCTCATGGAGATGGATTATAATTGCAGGCTTCCGTTTCCAGCCTTCAGAATTAGCAAAATTGGCTTTGATATTATCATTTTCATATTACTTATCAAGAAGGAAAAAGCCCCTCAATACCTTTTTTGGTGATTTGTTGCCATACCTGTTCATACTAGGCATTATATCTACGCTTTTACTGCTGGAAACCCATCTGAGTGCAACAATAATTATGATTTCCATCGCTATGATTATTTTGTTCGTTGCAGGGGCAAAGATTCGGCATTTTTTGGTTTTGGTTCTGCCTGTAAGTGCACTTGTAGTGGCAGTGATAACTTTCACCGACTATATGACTCCACGAATTAATTCCTGGCTAAACCCATGGAGTGCCCCCCGAGATGAAGGATATCAAACAATACAGTCACTATATGCAATAGGCTCAGGCGGATTGTTTGGACGGGGACTTGGCCAAAGTATGCAAAAGTTTTTGTATGTACCAGAACCCCACAATGATTACATTTTTCCGATACTTGCCGAAGAACTTGGTTTTGTCGGTGTTATTACAGTTCTACTGCTCTTTATGGTCTTTATCTGGAGAGGTATTAAAATAGCAGCCCATGCCCCTGATGTATATGGAAGTCTAATAGCAGCCGGTGTGACTGCATTGATTGCCGTTCAGAGTCTTTTCAACGTGGCGGTGGTAACAAACTCTGTTCCGCCTACAGGTGTATCACTACCCTTTTTCAGTTCAGGAGGTACAGCTCTTATCCTCTTTATGGCAGAGGTGGGGATACTCCTGAACATATCCCGATGTTCCAACTACGAAAGAATCTGAACACATTACAATTACCTCGCATAAAATGGAATGTGTGCGAGGTGTTTTTATGAGCAAATTAGTTATTACGGGAGGCGCCAGACTCCAGGGTGAGATCGCAGTCGAGGGCTCCAAGAATGCCGTATTGCCTATTTTGGCTGCATCCCTGCTTAATGGCGGGGAAAGTATCATCAAGAATTGTCCAGGACTAAAAGATGTGGAGGTAATGATCGGAATACTCAGAAAAATAGGTTGCAGTGTAAAGGCAGAAGGCGATGTTATAACCATAAATTCTTCTAATATCAGAGAAACTCAGATCCCAGTTGAGCTTGCAGCGGAGATGCGTTCATCGATAATTTTTATGGGACCCATGCTAGCCAGATGCGGCAAGGTGACTATTAGCTATCCGGGTGGGTGCGAAACACTTTGAATGAAACAAGAGATATGTTTCTATGCTCGTTTACACATTTATTCGTATAAGGTATAATTAGAGTTAAATGTGTTATTTTTATATAGATTTCAGGGGGCAGCAGAATTCTATGGAACAAAATGAGCAGCTTTTGCTTCATAAGGCGAAAGCTGGCGATATAGAAGCTTTTGAAGAGCTCATAGATGCATATCAAAAAAAAGTGTTCAATCTGGCATTTAGGATTATAGGGAATTATGATGATGCCGCAGACCTGGCACAGGAAACCTTTGTCAGGATTTTTAAGGCTATCTCCAAATTTAAAGAGGAGTCTTCTTTTTCCACCTGGATATATAGGATAACTACAAATGTATGCCTGGATGAAATACGAAAGAGAAAAAACAAGAAGATTCTATCGCTAGATGAGGATATTCATATGGATGACGGTGATATGAAACGCCAGGTAGAAAGTGATGAGATTGGTCCTGAGCAGAACGCGGAACGAGAGGAAGTGCGCAGGATTGTTAATGATGCTATCAATATGCTTCCTGAGGATCAGAGAGTAGTTATAACTCTGCGAGATATTGATGGTATGAGTTACGAAGAAATATCAGAGACTTTGAAATGTCCGGGGGGCACAGTGAAATCCAGAATCAATAGAGCTAGAGTAGCTCTTAAAAACATTCTATCATCCAAGCGGGAACTTTTATTTGATGATTACGTCAAATAACTTGAAAGGAGGGGTGGAGATGACAAGCTGTTCAGATATAAGGGAAAATATAAGCGTATATGCTGATAATGAGTTGGATGCCAATGAAAGGCTAGCTTTTGAGGAGCATATCAAAGAATGTCCTGAATGTAAGGAAGAACTCGATGAAATGCTTAGGATAATTGGAATTTGCAATAATATGCCGATGCTGGAGCTACCTGTTGGATTCAAAGCAGAGCTACATGAAAAACTGACGGCAATTTCAGCAAGACAGGAAAACATAAATGTAGTCCCGATAAAGCTGAAGAATAAGAATAACCCTATTGTACGGACCTTAGCATCTATAGCCGCGGCCATGCTCCTAATCTTCCTTGGGGGAAGTATGGTTAGGTTTGGATTATTTTCTAATAATTTTTCAATGAATGAAAAAGACGCCGGGATGACAGCACAAGCACCCTCTACTCCACCAGTTGATGCTACAGGGGCAAGTGAGGATGGAGCTCCAGATGCATTTACCATTCAAATGACGGAGTCCGCAGATATAAATGACGGCGATCAAAATATGGATTATGGTATTAAGCAGCATGATCAACCGTTAGGTACGCCCTCTAAAAGCTTTGGAGTAGACCGTTCCGAGACAATGGTAGCTCGTGATAATGAGACTTATCTAGATGACAATGAAACGCTCAGCAAGAAATCCTCAAGTTTCACTATTACAGCAAAGGATATGGGAGTTACAGTGGGTAAGGTCACTGTCCTGGCGTCTGTGAACAACGCAATGCTCCCACTTGACGAAATGCAGGACAATGTCAATGAAATACATGAGGCTTCTGCTATACAAGCTAAAAACAACTCTCAGATACAGTTGAAATATATATTTACAGAAGATGACTACTATACCTTTGCGGCAGCACTGAATGAAACCTTTGGTGCAGCTGATGTACACACAGGAGCATTTGTATCTGAGGAAATGACAGCTACTGCAGATATGCTGGTTGAACAATCAGTATGGTATGATACTGCGATACAGGAGCTTAAAGCGGATAACGCCGTCAAAAATGCAGATGAGATTTCAAAGCTTCAAATTGAAATGGAAACCATAGATAGTCAAATTGAAGAAATCAGACTTAATTCTGATTTTGTCACTGTAACTGTGAATATAAACCTGAAATGATGTTTTGATAAAAGCCAGTCTTAGGGATTTTATCTGTGTATTCAGAAGACGCTGACCTTTATAGGTCGGCGATGAATGAAGACAAATTAATTAACTTTCTTGGTCAGGTGATGTTCAGTCTCCACCTGACTCTCTGAGCGAAGCGAATTGACTATCGGCATAGCGTGGTTTGAGTTTGACCGGCTATGCCGGTTTTTTATTTATGTCTTCAGAAGACGCTGACTGCTATGGATCGGCATTGAGTGAAGACATAGATAAAATGATGAAAAGGGGTGACACAGAGGCAGCAGTAGAAGGATGTTGTTTTTTGATTGTTGAACTTGCTTTACGGCAGATGTTTTTTTGTGTAGAATATATTGGATGAAAAATAATCATATGCTATGTCAAAAATAGTATTAGCTTTGTAGAAAGAGGGTTCCCGAATGAAAAAACTTATGATAATTGACGGAAACAGTATACTCAACAGGGCATTTTATGGACTTCAGGGGCGACAGCTTATGAGTGCTTCTGATGGATTGCATACAAATGCGATATACGGCTTCCTCAATATATTGAACAAATTTCTGACAGAGGAAAACCCAAACTACCTTTGCGTGGCGTTCGATCTAAGGGCTCCTACATTCAGGCATTTGGAGTACAAGGATTACAAGGCAACAAGGAAGGGAATGCCGCCTGAGCTTGCAGAGCAATTTCCTTATATGAAAGAGGTCCTTGATGCGATGAATATCAAACGACTTGAAATGGAAGGCTTCGAGGCTGACGATATAATTGGTTCGGTTTCAAAATGTGCTGAGAACCAGGGGATGCAGGTGGTAGTCGTTACAGGTGACAGGGATTCTATGCAGCTTGCTTCAGAAAACGTAAGGATTTTGATACCGGTAACAAAGGCAGGAAGGACTGAAACTGAGGAGTATGATTCTACAGGTGTCTTTGAGAAATATGGTGTCACACCACATGAGTTTATTGATGTAAAGGGCTTAATGGGTGACAAATCAGACAATATACCCGGTGTACCCGGTGTGGGCGAAAAGACTGCAATTGGGCTTATACAGACCTTCGGCAGCATCGAAGCTGTTTATGATAACATTGATAGGGTGGAGAAAAAGGGAGTAAGGGAAAAGCTTTTGGCAAATCGGGAACTGGCCTTTATTAGTAAGCAACTGTCGACTATAGAAAGGAATATGCCAACGTTATGCCAGCTGGAAGAACTAAAGAGAAAGGAAAGTGACAAGGAGAAGCTTTATGAGCTATTTAAAAGGCTTGAATTTAAAAGCTTAATTAAAAGATTTGGACTCGATGACCAAAGCACCTCTTCAGTAGTTGAGACTGCGACACCTAAATTTGTTACAGTTACGGATCCGATTACCCTTGCTTCTATTGTGGCTTCAGTATCAAAGGCAGAGGAGTTGGCGATATTTCACCTGCTAGATCGTATAAGTCTCTTTGATGTGGGATTGGCGGGTGTAGCACTGTCATGGGCAGACCAAAACGCTTATGTGAGTATTAATGACGGAATTAGCTTGGACCAATTTCTAAAGATTTTTGGGCCGGTTTTATCCGACAGCTCCATAAAAAAGATTGGTCATGATATTAAGAGCTTTATCGTATACCTTAAGTGGAAGGGAATGGAGTTTGCCGGACTTAGTTTTGATACAATGATTGGAGCATATTTATTGGATCCTTCAAGGGCAACTTATACAGTGGCAGAGCTTTCACAGCTCTACCTTGATAGTAGAATTGCATCCATTGATGAATTGTGTGGGAAGGGCAGAAGCTTTACACCATTTTCTCAAATAGCCGTGGATAAGTTAGCTCCAGCGACTGTACTGCATAGCAGATCCGTAATGGAATTGGCGGCGGTTATTAGAGAAAAAATTTCAGATAATGGGCAGCAGGAGCTTTGCGATGAGATTGAAATTCCCTTGGTTCAAATACTAGCGGATATGGAGTATAGAGGCTTCAAGGTCAACAAAGAAGGCCTAGTGCAATTTTCTGCAGCACTGGATGAAGGGATTTCTGACACTACTAACAGGATATATCAGGTGGCCGGAGAGGAATTTAACATTAACTCGCCAAAGCAGCTAGGGACAATCCTGTTTGAAAAGCTCGGTCTGCCTGTATTGAAAAAGACAAAGACAGGTTATTCTACTAATGCAGAGGTATTGGAGCAATTGGCAGAGCAGAATGATATCGTTTCTAGTATTCTTGAGTACAGGCAGCTTGTGAAGCTGAAATCAACGTATGCAGAGGGCCTGCTCCATTTAGTGAATCCTGACACGGGTCGGATACATTCTAGCTTTAACCAGACAGTTACTGCGACAGGTAGGATAAGCAGTACAGAGCCTAACTTGCAGAATATACCTGTAAGGCTTGAAATGGGCAGAGAGATAAGGAAGGTGTTTATACCCGAAAATGATGAATACATGCTTTCTGATGCGGATTATTCACAGATAGAGCTGAGAGTGCTAGCTCATATAACCGGTGATGAAACCATGAGGACAGCCTTCCGAAATAATATGGACATACATACGGCTACAGCCTCTAAAGTCTTTAATATGCCATTGGAACAGGTTTCGTCGACGATGCGTTCCCGGGCAAAGGCAGTCAATTTTGGCATAGTGTATGGCATAGGAGATTTTAGCCTTGGAAGGGACCTGGGTATTACAAGAAAAGAGGCTCGCAAATACATTGACGATTATCTTGAAAAGTATCCTGGTGTTAGGGAATATATGCACACTACTGTGGAAAAAGGGAAAAGGGATGGCTTTGTTGAGACTATGTTCAAAAGGAGGAGATACCTTCCAGAGCTTAAGTCGTCCAACTTTAATATGCGCTCCTTTGGTGAGAGAGTGGCGATGAATATGCCTATACAAGGAA
Organism: uncultured Oscillospiraceae bacterium; assembly: GCA_964512095.1. Classification (GTDB taxonomy): domain Bacteria; phylum Bacillota; class Clostridia; order Acetivibrionales; family DTU013; genus DTU013. The sequence continues at coordinate 40,641 of CAZEIH010000004.1, read as the reverse complement.
GTGCGGCGGATATTATAAAAATCGCCATGGTAAGGGTATACAGGGAGTTGACTGAACGTAAAATGATATCAAGGCTCATACTTCAGGTCCACGATGAACTGATAATAGAAACTCATAAGAGTGAGAAGGAACAGGTTGAAAAATTACTTCAAGAGTGTATGGAAAACGCGACAGCTCTTGAAGTTCCATTGATTGCTGAGGTCAAAACAGGATCCAGCTGGTATGAGACTAAATAATAAATAGTATTGGCTGGAAAGGATGGTTGTGTTGGAAATAATTGGTGTGACAGGTGGTATCGGCAGTGGTAAAAGCACAGTTTCAAGGGCGTTAAGAGACCTTGGAGCAGCTGTTGTCGATGCTGATGTTATTGCAAGGAGTGTAACATCCAGCTCAGGCAAGGCTTATGATGAACTGGTGGATTACTTCGGCAAGGGTATAGTAGGCGATAGTGGTGAGATTGACAGAAGTAAGCTAGCACAAATTGTATTCACGGATAAAGTCAAGCTTGATAAGCTAAATGATATCACACATAAATATGTGGCGCAAAAGCTTTATGATACAGTGGAGACACTTAAGAACACAGGGAAATGGGATGTGGTAGTAATAGATGCCCCGATTCCTGTAGCAAAGGGTTTTCTTGACCTGGTCGATGAGATTTGGGTCGTTACTGCCGAAAGAGAGACTCGAATAAAGCGAGTTATGGAAAGAAGCGGATTTACATATGAGGAAATATGCAGCAGAATAGATTCTCAGCTAAGAGATGATGAATATCTCAAAATAGCAGATGAGGTACTTAATAACAATGAATGTATTGAAGAGCTGGAGCAGGCCGTTGTTAAGTTATTTCTTGGCAAAAAACAGCAATGGCTGCGATAGGGTGGGTTTATTTGAAGAGTAATAATAAGAAAAGATTTATTACTGTATTTTTGATTTGTGTAATACTTATTTTAACGATATTTGCACTATACAATGCTGGCAGGTCAATGTATCCCTTAAGATATGAGAAGTTGGTTGCAGAGTACTCAGGAAGGTACAATCTGGACCCATTTCTTGTTCTTGCTGTCATTAGGGCTGAAAGCAGCTTTAGGCGCAATGCCGTGTCACATAAAAGTGCAAGAGGCTTAATGCAGATAACAGAAGGAACAGGCAAATGGGGTGCCGAGAAGATTGGGATAACTGGGTATTCCACAGAAATGCTCTTTGAGCCTGAGACTAATATTCATATTGGATGCTGGTACCTATCTACGCTGTACAAGGAGTTCGGCGACACAGACCTTGTTCTTGCTGCTTATAATGCAGGTAGCGGAAATGTATCAAAGTGGCTGGCTAATGACAAGCTTAGCTCTGATGGGAAGGCCCTTGATGATATTCCTTTTACAGAAACAAAAAAATACGTAGATAAAGTAAAAAATGGTTACATAATATATAAAAAGCTTTACGAAAACGAATTTTAATGGTACTTTATAGTATGTGAGAAACTATTTGCGAATTTGGGAGGCTTGGCATGAATTTTGACATACTTTTTGAGAAGGATATGCTCTATCCTACAGACAACGTTATAGAACCAGGCTGTATACGTATTAAGGTGCTGAGCCCTGATAATAGGAACAAGCTACCGGTAATAATTGAGGATAAATCTAACAATTATCCATTAAAATATATCGATTCCATTATAAGACTAATGCAAACTGATATTTTTGATAGGATTCTTGTTGATGTAAAAAAAAGCGTTGATGTTTTTATTAAGACAGATAAGGTGGCTTCAGAACCCGGTAAGACCAGCTATTATAAAGTATTTAGAGTTGGAGATAAGTTAATGAGCGAAACTGTAGAGTTTTAGATACAAAGTGACAGGGTGATGGTGATTGGACCAGAAATCTACTGTGATTGAAATTAAAGGACCCAGAAAAAACAACTATATCGGTGGTCAAAATATTATAACTATGCTTATTTACAGATGGCTCGTCTTTCTATTTTCAGCCGTTTTGTCCATCACAAGCAGTGGTTTTAGCATAATGGGCTATGCTATTTTGGAGTCACTGGCTGTAGTGGCAATTTACAATGGAGCAGTTACTGCATATAGCCTGAATAATGGTAAGAAATACAACAGCTTTATTGTTTATATCGATATGATTGCTCTAACTCTTGTCGCTTTTTTCTCTGGTGGTATCCAATCGGATTTGTATATCTTCTATTTTCTGTTGCTTTGTCTTTATGGAATTAACAATGATATGGTGAATAATTATAAGTTGACATTATTTTTGTCTGCTCTGTACTCTGGCGCTTGTATTGTCTCAAATAAGCTTAATTCAGGTGGAATAATTTATTCTACGCTTATAATAAGGGTTTTGCTATTTTTTATGACTACCTTTGCCATAACCAGGATCAGTAACCATGTTAAAAGATGTGACGAGCAAAGGAAGAAGGAGTTTAAGCTTGCGCGCACTGACAAGCTCACAGGTCTTGCCAACCGCCACTACTTAGACCAAAAGGTCAGGGAGGAGGCGGAATATGCTAAAAGCTGCAGCACTGCCCTCAATGTACTTATATTTGATTTGGATAATTTTAAGGTCTTCAACGATACATATGGGCATATTTCGGGGGACAAGCTCCTTAGACTATTCTCCGATATAATAAGGCAGTGTATCAGAAAATGTGATATTCCGATACGATACGGTGGGGAAGAGTTCTTAATACTAATCAGGGACTTAGATATAATCATTGCCAAAAGCGTTGGCGACAGGATAAGAAGGCAGCTGGAAAAGCTGGACATACATCATGGGCAACAGCTTGAGGGACATAAGGTCACTGCAAGCTGTGGTATCGCCCAGTATCCTACCCATTCAAGTGATATTAGAGAGGTTATTGAGAAGGCAGATGAAGCGCTTTATCACGCTAAAGAAATCGGCAAAAACATAGTAGTATGCTATGATGAGATGGATATGTCCAGAGAGGAAATACAAAAGGAAGCTGATGCAATGACTAATACTGATAATTCACTTTAGCTGTGATGCATTTCTCTCCAGATTTGAAATTTCATGTCACATACTTCTTCCAACAGCCAAAGCCACAGGCTTAAGTTCATCCATAAGCTGAGAGAACTTCTCAGGTCTAAGAGATTGAGGACCATCACTCAATGCGTTTGTTGGGTCCATGTGAACTTCAACTATCAAACCATCAGCTCCGGTAGCTATTGCACCCTTGGATAAAGCAGTGACATATTTCCAGTTGCCTGTAGCATGGCTAGGGTCAACTATTATTGGAAGATGTGACAAATCTTTCACTACAGGTATGGCACTCATGTCTATTGTGTTTCTTGTTGTAGTTTCATATGTCCGGATCCCCCTTTCACACAGGATGATATTTTCATTTCCTGCATCCATAATGTACTCGGCTGCCATTAGCCATTCTTCGATAGTGGCTGCAAGGCCCCTTTTGAGCAATATAGGTTTGGATGTAAGGCCTACCTCATGTAGAAGTCTAAAGTTTTGCATGTTTCTTGCACCAATCTGAATCATGTCGACATAAGAGGCGACCATCTCTACGTCCCTTGTATCCACCACCTCTGTTACCACTTTCATGCCGGTTATTTCCCGAGCTTTAGCCATTATTTTCAAACCATCCTCTTCAAGACCTTGGAAGGAATATGGAGAAGATCGAGGTTTGAAGGCTCCGCCTCTTAGAACATTTGCTCCTGTAGCTTTGACGCTTTTGGCAGTTTCAATAAAGGATTCTTCACTTTCAATAGCACAAGGACCACTAATAACAACTATTTCAGTTCCGCCGATACGAACATCGCCAACCTCTACGACAGTGGGATTATGCTTTAGCTCCCTGCCGGCCAGTTTAAACGGTTTCATGATTGGTACCAGACTTTCTACGCCAGGCATGGTAGTGATGTTGATGGTATTCAGCATACGCTTGTCACCGATAGCTCCAATGACAGTTTTAATTTCTCCTATTATCGGATGTGTTTTGAAACCTAGGTCCATAAGCTTCTTTTCAACATTGTCGATGTCGTGTTTAGTTGCATTTTTGTTCATTACTATAATCATAATACAAGCCCTCCCAGCATTAGTTTGATTTTTATAAACAAAAAACTCTCCATCTCTATTATGAGACGAAGAGTTATTCTCTCGCGGTACCACTCAAATTGGTCAATAGACCCTCTTAAACAACGTACAATCATACGTTTTTCCCTGTAACGGCGGAATCCGGCACAGCCTACTGAAATTTCAGCCTGCGGCTCAAAGGGGAACTTCGACCAGAATACTGGATCGGGCTTTCACCATCCCCGATTCGCTATCACCAAGCATTGCCTGATTTACTTTCCCTTGTCATAGCCTTTGATGATAAAATTTATTTAATGGTAACATGGTAACGCTGCCTTGTCAAGGAGGTGTTTATGTATCATTTTGTCGAACTTCTATGATATAATATATATTGTTCATGAATGCTACCGCATCTATTTTAACATGCTACATATTCATGGATTCATTGCAAGTGATTTATTAATTATCAAATAGGAATACACTATATGGATTTGTCATACGGAGGTAAGCATATGAGTGAGCTGCAGGTAGTCATATTTGACCTGAAGGGTCAGTTGTTCGGAGCAGAAACATCCCAGGTTTTTCAGATTATAAAATACAATGTACCTCAAAAAATGCCCAAAATGCCTAGTTTTATTGATGGGATTCTTAGCTATAGGGATTCGGTTCTTCCAGTGATTAATCTAGCTAGTAGATTTGATTTAGGTGAGATTGATGTTACAAAAAAGACTAAGATACTTGTGACTAGAATAGGTGACAAGTATGCAGGTTTCATTGTCAGCGATGTTACTGAAATCGCTAAATTCCCTCAAGAGGATGTAAGCACGACCCCGCCTGTAATGAACAAAGAGACAGAGGCTTATTTGCGAAAGGTCGCAAAAAAGGGGGATACGATAATATCTATAGTAGACCTGGAAAGGATACTTAGCAAAGCGGAAGTTAGAGAGCTTTCAGAATAACTGAAGGCTTTCTAACTTTGGTTTCTTTTTTGCTTTAGGTGTTTGGTTACACATTGAATCTGAAAAGAGTTACATCTCCATCATTCATTATATACTCCTTCCCTTCTGAACGCACAAGGCCTTTTTCTCGTGCCGCTGCATAGGAACCACATTTCATCAGCTCGTTGTAGGCTACTATTTCAGCTCGGATAAAGCCTCTTTCAAAATCACTATGAATCTTGCCTGCAGCCTGAGGTGCTTTTGTGCCTCTGACAATTGTCCATGCTCTTACTTCGGGCTGACCTGCAGTAAGAAAACTCATTAGACCGAGTAGCTTGTAGCTGGCCTTTACCAGCCTGTTGAGACCTGATTCACAAAGTCCTAGCTCCTCAAGGAACATGAACTTTTCATCATTGTCTAGCTGGCTTATTTCCTCTTCGATTTTTGCGCAAATGACTAGTACTTCAGAGCCCTCTTTTTTAGCGATTAGCTTTAGCTCTTCAAGAAAGGGGTTCTTTGATTCTTGGAGATCATTCTCAGAAACATTGGCAGCATAAAGTACAGGCTTTGAAGTAAGTAGAAACAGCTGATCAACTAGAGCGACTTCGTCAGAAGCGAAGTCCATAGCTCTCACTGGGATGCCGCTTTCAAGGGATGTTTTTATCCTATCATATAATTCAAGCTCTGATATATATTTCTTATCACCGGATTTCATCATTTTGCGAGTCTTGTCTAGACGCTTTTCCATCATTTCAAGATCTGCAAATATGAGTTCAAGGTTTATTGTATCAATATCTCTGGCAGGACCTATAGAACCATCAACATGGATAATGTTGCCGTCTTCAAAACAGCGAACTACATGTACTATTGCATCTACCTCTCGTATGTGAGACAGAAATTTGTTGCCAAGACCTTCGCCTTTGCTGGCACCCTTGACAAGACCAGCTATATCGACAAACTCTACTGTGGCTGGTGTTATCTTTACAGGAGTATACATTTCAGCCAGTTTATCCAGCCTTTCGTCAGGAACGGGAACTATACCCACATTGGGCTCTATTGTACAAAAGGGGTAATTAGCGATTTCTGCGCCTGCTTTTGTAATCGCATTAAAGAGTGTGCTTTTACCCACGTTAGGCAGACCTACTATACCAAGCTTCATTTCTTTATGACCTTCTTTCTTATCTTATGCAGTAAGGATTTCAAAACACTGTTTATTATATATTATTAATTGGAGCATTACAACATTTGGTGAATTAGAGAATACAAACGATAAACATGATGAAAAGAGATATTTGGTAAAAAAAATAACATAAAAATTAACAAAAATGAAGAAAGGTATTGAAATTTCATTAAATTTGTTACATTATAAATAATAGCGACATTTTGTTGTAATATTTAATATAGAAAGGGTTATTACTATGTTTGGGAAAAAAACAAAAGCTGTAAATCGCTTTATTATCGCGGTTAAGGACTACAATGAGACACTGAGTGCACTGGAAAACGGACAGTTAAAGCTTCCATATGAGGGTAATGTTTATCTTAAAATGCTCAAAAGTCAGAGCTCCAAGGCAAATAATCTGAGGGATATTAAGAAATTTGCAAGAGTAAATAAAAAATCCATGAAGGAATTCGGGCACTATTGGGAAGGCCTTATTACTGAAGGCTATACACTGGTAAATGTGGAGTATATTGAAAAAGTTCCGTCAATGGACCATGTTTGCAAAAACGAAACAATTAAGTTTGTTTGCACAGCATAAAGGTAGGCTTATAGATTATTCTAAAAAGGAAGACTGCTCTGATGGGCAGTCTTTTTGTATGAGTCAATTTGCTTCACTCAGGGAGTTTTCACATTGTTAACAATTAAGTGCTGTTGCTTTATATTGTAAAATGGTATTATTATGGTGTACTCAAGCTTTGGAGTAGTGGAGCCTAAAGGTTCAAATCGGAAGGGGAATGAGAGGTTAAGAATAATGGATGCTAAGACAAAGGTACTGGTAGTTGATGATGATATCAATATCTGCGAGCTGATCAGGCTTTACCTTGAAAAAGAGGGTTACGAAGTTCTGACTGTATATAATGGGAGGAGCGGACTTCAAACCTTTGGAGAATCAGCGCCTCATATAGTTATTCTTGACATCATGCTACCCGTAATTGATGGGTGGCAGGTATGTAGGGAAATTAGAAAGATTAGCAATATCCCTATAATTATGCTCACGGCAAAGGGTGAGACCTTTGACAAGGTGCTAGGTCTTGAACTAGGTGCTGATGACTATATAGTTAAGCCCTTTGAACCAAAGGAGCTGGTAGCCAGAGTGAAAGCCGTACTGCGCAGGTACGAGCGAAAGGAGTTTGATGTTAAGGAAGTGGTTTTCCCTAATCTGGTCATAAATAAAACAACGTATGTTGTGAAATTGAAGGGAAAGAATTTAGAGCTACCACCGAAGGAGCTGGAGCTACTATTCTTTTTGGCTTCTAACCCCAACAAGGTCTTTACAAGAGAACAGCTGCTTGAACACGTATGGGGCTTCGATTTTTACGGTGATAGCAGGACGGTTGATGTTCACATAAAAAGGCTTAGGGAAAAAATTGACATGCCGGACCAGGTATGGCAGCTAAAAACTGTGTGGGGCGTAGGTTATAAGTTCGAGGTGAAGTAAATGTTCAAAACCATATTCTCCAAGCTCATAGCCATCTTTTTACTGATACTGATTGTTGCATTTGCTATAGCGGGTGTGATGCTTAATTTTTTCCTTGAGGACTATGTTACTGAGGAAAAGGCTAATACACTGGAAACTGCAACAACATGGGTTAATCTGGTGTTTGAAAATTATTTGGACCACATCGATTTGGATGACTATGTAAACATAGCTGCTTCAGAGCTATTGCTAAGAGAATCCCTTGTTAATTACGGAAATTATTTTGAGTCATATATTTGGATAGTAAACCAAGAGGGGTATCTGTTTAGGTCGAATTGGGATATGCCCCAATCAATTGTAGATAGATATACCGATGAAACAGGGTATATTAGAATACCTGATAGTAACCTGCCAAGGATGGTACAGGGTGAAACAACTGCTAGATATGTGGGTGACTTCAATGGCTTTTTTAAGGAAGTTTATTTTTCGAAGCAAGGTAATATCTGGCTGACGGTAGCACAATCCTTCAAATATTCAGGAGCAAATGGCAATGATGCTATGGCAATAATATATATGCACACTCCTGTAGAAGAGGTTATAGCAGCACGTACAAAGGTTCTGTCATATTTTGCGGTTTCTGTAGGGATCGCAATTGCTGTTGCGATTGTGCTAATTTATATATTCTCCCGAAGGCTGTCCAGCCCGCTAAAGCAGATAAAGCATGCTGTATCAAGGATATCCAATGGGGAGTTTGAAAAACGTGTGAGCATAAACTCCAGTGACGAAATAGGAGAGCTTGCTAAGGCGTTTAATCAAATGGCCGTAGCGCTACAAAGTATTGAACAGATGCGCAGGGAGTTCATCGCCAATATTTCCCATGAGCTTAGAACGCCAATGACATCGATAAGAGGATTTGTTGAGGGGATACTTGACGGGACCATACCACAGGAGAGTCAAGATCACTACTTAACCATAGTCAGAGATGAGACAAACAGGCTAAATAGGCTTGTCAATGATCTTCTTGACATGGCAAGGAGGGAGGCGGGGGAGATAAAGCTAAACCCTGTTATCTTTGACATAAATGAATTAGTGCGCAGATGTGTTATTAAGCTTGAAGCTTTTCTGCTGGAAAAGAATCTAACAGTGGATGCGGTTTTTGAAGAGGAGGAAATGGCAGTAATGGGTGATATGGATGCAATAGAAAGGGTGGTTTATAATTTAATGCACAATGCTATCAAATTCACACCAGTCGGAGGGAGTATAGGCCTTATCACCAAAAAGCATAAGGATGCTGTGGAGGTGACGGTTAAAGACACTGGCATAGGTATTGAACAGGAGGAGCTGGATATCATTTGGGATAGATTTTACAAATCAGATAAGTCAAGAAGTAAAGATAAAACCGGTACGGGACTGGGTCTTGCCATAGCAAGGAAAATCATTAATGAGCATGGACAGACCATTAGAGTTGAGAGCAAGCCGGGTGAAGGAGCTGCTTTCATATTCACACTTGCCAACGCAGACAGAGAAGCTGATGACAATATAAAATTAGAAGGCTGAGAGTAATGTTAACAGATTATTCATAGAATTTTCAAATAACAGCTTTACAATATAGATATAAGTTTTATCTATGTCTTCAGAAGACGCAGCCCCCTATAGGTAGGCGATGAATGAAGACGAATTAATTAGCTGAGCGAAGCGAATTGACTTAGCACTGACAATAGGTTGACAAGGAGGATATATATGGATGAATTTAGTGATGATAGAATGAACAGCTTAAACCAGCCCTACTATACTGAGAATGTAAAAAAGACAAAGCAGAGAAAAATAGGTGTCGGTCATCTCGTGCTTGTATCTGTAATAAGCTCATTGCTTGGCGCAGGCCTAATGTTTGCTGCAGACGTTTATGTTGGACCCTTTATTGAATCCGGCGCAAAAGGAATAATCGGAACAACGGTTGGCGCTTCTAATAATATGACGGGTAATAACGATGTATATAAAAAGGTGGAAATAACCCAATCCTCATCACCTGTGGAAGCAATTGCAGAGAAGGTAGCTCCTTCGATAGTTGGCATTCAGATAACGGTGCCTACTAAAACTAGCCAAAGATTCTTCTTTGATTTGGAGAAGGACGGAGTAGGGTATGGTTCAGGGATGATTATAAGAGAAGACGGATATATATTGACAAACAATCATGTTATCGAAGGGGCAATTGAAGGTTTGCTTACTAACAAGCTGACTAAGGGTGCCAAAATTGAAGTAGTTCTACCTTCTGATAAAAACAAGGCATATGAGGCCAAGATTGTTGGAAGAGACTCGAAGACAGATATTGCTGTACTGAAAATTGAATTGAACAACTTACCGGCAGTTGAAATCGGCAACTCTGACGATGTTAAGATAGGCCAATTGGCTGTAGCTATTGGTAATCCGGGTGGAATGGATTATATGGGCTCAGTTACTGCAGGGGTAATAAGTGGGGTTAATAGAACCATTACTATGGATAACGGACAGGAGCTAAAGCTGATACAAACTGATGCAGCCATCAACCCAGGCAACAGCGGTGGAGCCCTTGTTAACTCCCAGGGACAGGTCATTGGTGTCAACACTATAAAGATAGCGGCAACTGACGTGGAGGGGATAGGCTTTGCAATACCTATGAATGAGGCGAATGAAATAGCAGAAAGCCTAATCGATTATAATTATGTCAAGGACAGACCATATATCGGTATAATTATTGACAATGCATTTACGCAGGAGTCTGCTAACAGACTGAATGTGCCTAATGGACTTATGGTGTATGAAGTACAGGCGCTGAGCGCAGCATATAAGGCAGGTATCCATATAGGGGACATCATAACTAAGTTTGATGGTAAGGTCATCAATGAGTTTAAGGATTTGGAGGATCAAAAGAACAAACATAAGCCGGGGGACACAGTTATAGTGGAAGTTTACCGGGATGGCAAGACCATTTCTCTTGAGATGGTTCTAGGTGAAGAAAAAAACATCGACTAGACCCTTCATATAAGAAAGCGAGACAAGGAGATGGACTCTATGCTACAAATGGGCATAGAGTCCATCTCCTTGTTTCATTTGGCATAATAGACAGTAGTTACAAATAATATAGTAATGGTATCTATACTTGTCTATATGAGGTATTTGTTATGAAGATTTATATTTTTAATTCCAAAAGGTTAAAGGTCTATTCATTAATACTTGCTTGTCTAGTGCTGATTGTTTCTTCGATGAGCACAGGCAGCAGTGGTGGTATTGGTGCTTTTTCAGCCCAGCGTAAGGTGCCTGTGTATTCGGTTGAAACCGATGAAAAGCTGGCAGCTATAACGTTTGACTGTGCCTGGGGCGCAGATGACATACCACAAATATTGGCGACATTAAAGGAAACTGATGTAAAGGCATCGTTTTTTATGGTTGGCCAGTGGGCCGAGAAGAACTCACAAATGGTGAAACAGATGAGCCAAGAGGGACATGATGTCGCAAACCACTCATATTCGCATTTTAGAATGGGTGGCCTGGAAAGAGAGAAAATAAGCGCTGAGATTAAAAAATGCGGTGATGTGATAGAGAGGCAGACAGGCGCTAAATGCGATCTTTTTAGAGCGCCTTACGGAGATTATAGTAATAGCCTTTTGGAGGAAGCCAGTCAACTTAGCTATTTTACAATTCAATGGAATGTAGATTCACTTGACTGGAGGCCGGGAATAAGTGAGGCTGAAATATTACAGAGAATTCGCAATAAAATTACACCGGGTTCAATTATACTTTTTCACAATGACACGCCTCACACTGCTAAGCTGCTCCCTAAAATAATAGCTGAGCTAAAGGCTGAAGGATATAAGCTAGTGCCGGTTTCCGAACTTATACTGAAGGAGGATTTTTACATAGACCATGAAGGACGGCAGAAAAAAACACATAAAAATAATAATAAAGTAAATCATAGAATATAGTCACCAATTTTGACAGATGGGGTTGAAAAAATGCTTATTGCAGGTATCCTTGGCAGTGAAGGCAGGTTGCAGACGGCTTGTATTATCAATTCTTTGTTTTCGTCAAAGGGTAAAAAGGTTAGCATCATAGATCCCGCAGGCATGCCCGGGCTGGACAGCAGGAGAATTGCTGCCTATATACGGGAACTGGGAAAAAATAATGTAGATATTCTTATATTGAAAATGGATATAATGGATATAGACAGATATTTGTCTGATGAAATCCGATTTGACATTTTGGTATATACCGACAAATCCAATGATATTTCTCTTATCGATAAAAGTGACTACACATCACAGTTGGATAAGATTTTTTCAATGGTGGAGGACAAGGGTCTAGCTATTGTCAATGTGGATGACAGTGATATAATAACCCTACTAAATGGTGAGAAGCGTAGGGTCATAACCTATGGCTTTAATACAAAGGCAAGTATTACAACCTCAAGTATTGGTGATATTGTTTATAAGGAAGGCTTCATATGCTGCTTGCAAAGGTCCATATCAACCCGAAGCGGCAAGATCATTGAACCCCAGGAATACAAGATACATCTCGATGCAGGGGAGCTTGACAGTCATAATGTATTAGCGGCTGCCACCTTCGCTATTGTAAATGGAATTGACCTAAATCAACCCAGCGAAAATCCAACTATGTGAGTATTAGATGCCTAAATTTAATTTGAGGTTTGCAAGTCGCAAAATATGTAATATAATATTATATGGTAGCCAAAATTTGCGACTGGGCTTAAAGAGAATTTTCGGTTTATTTTATATAGATACGATACACTGATGTATGGAGTACTTTTTTATTCTAAAACATGCCATTCTCGAATAAACATACATTAGAAAAAAGCAAAAATATACAGATGAACCTTGAGAGGAGAGTGGGGGTCGGATGGTCGGAAACATTATAGAGAATAATATGGCGACTATTTCCGGGAAGGTTGTTTCCAATGTAGAGTTCAGTCACGAGGTATATGGTGAAGGTTTTTATTATTTTATGCTGGAGGTTCCCAGACTCAGCGACAGTAGTGATAAAATACCTATTACTATATCAGAAAGGCTAACAAGCAAGGATAAATTGATAATTGGAACGATTATTGAGGTTGAAGGCCAGTTTCGTTCCTATAATAGCTATAACAGCGAAGGAAACAAGCTGCTTTTAACTGTTTTTGCAAGAGAGATAATTTTCTTGGAGGATGAGAAGAAGATTAGAAATCCAAATCAGATATACCTGAATGGGTTTATCTGCAAGAGGCCTATTTACAGGACTACGCCCTTTGGCAGAGAAATAACTGATTTGCTACTAGCAGTTAACCGTCCTTATAACAAATCAGACTACATACCGTGTATTGCCTGGGGAAGGAATGCTAGATTTTCTGAAAGGTTATCCGTAGGAGATAATATCAAGATCTGGGGAAGGGTTCAGAGCAGGGCGTATCAGAAGAGGCTGGAATCCGGAGATGTCTTAAACAAAGTCGCCTATGAGGTGTCGGTATCCAAGATGGAGATAGCAGGAAAAGAAAGTGATAGTAACAAATCAGATGATAATAACGATATAGAGTAAAAGAGGCCGGAAAAAAACCGGCCTTTAAAATAACCTAAAAAGGAAGGCGACGCATATGATCAAAGTTTTTTATGGCCCAAAGGGAACGGGCAAAACGAAATTGCTGACCAGCGCAGCTAACAAAATGGCAAAGGAGGCAAAGGGCGCTGTAGTTTTTATAGATGACAGTACTAAGCTGATACATGATCTTGTACGTGCAGTAAGGTTCGTTAATATATCTGATTTCCCCAAGTTGAACAGTGTTGGATTTTTTGGATTTATATGCGGCATTCTTTCACAGAATTACGATATTGAGGGTATTTTTATTGACAGGTTGAATTTAGTATTTAAAGATGGTGTGCAGGAATACGAAGGTTTTTTTGAAAAACTTAGTCTACTTGCAGGAAAATGCAGTACTGAATTCTTTATTTCACTTAATGGAGCTACAGAAGAAATGCCAGCTTTCCTTAAGAAATATACACAATGATATAGGGCATACTATTGAATGAAGTTCATTTAATAGTATAAAGGATGGTGCCCATGGATAAATCTACAATAAAGGAATTGAATACAGTGCTCAAAGGCGAGCAAATGGCGGCCGAATCGTATGAGCTTTTTATTCCCAATGTTGACGATAAAAGGATAAAGAATCAATTCGAGATTATTAAGAAAAACCACAAGGAAAATGCGGAAATTCTTGCAGACAGGATACGGAGTCTAGGTAACGAGCCTGACAAAGAGACCGGGATGCCGGGAATGTTTTCGAAAATGAAGCTTGAGCTTCAGATTAATGGGAAGGACTCTGACGATGTACTAAAAAGAGCCTATTTCGGCGAAGATAAGGGAATAAAAATGGCCGAGGAGATTGTAAAGGGTGACCTCGATTCTGAAAGCGAATCAATAGTAAAGGATGTACTGGAAAAGGATCGTCATCATCTCGAAATGATGATGGATATCATGCAAGAGGACCAATAGAAGTAATAGTCCGTTTCAAGGGTTTTCAGTCAAAAAAAAATAAAGCCAGCAGAAATGCTGGTTTTACTTTTTTGATGTGCTCTTTATTCTTCAAAGGATTTTTGGAGCTGTTGAATATTGTTTAGTACTATCCTGCCCTTAATACTGGTGAGCTCTTGCTCTTTCTCCGTTATGACCTTTTTAAGCTCATAAACTGAAAAATCCAGTTTATCTCCGGTCTTTTTCTGCTCCTTTTCAAGGGTGTTGCGAAAGAGGGACCAGGATTTTTCAAGGGCTTCATTGTCCTTTTCTACCTGCTCCCAGCCGTCCTTATTAGACTCAAGTATTATGTTCCTCGTGTAATAAATCATCCTTTTTACTTCGGGTGACATTTTGATGCGGTAAAGGGAATATAAATCTGGTACATAGGAGTAAAGCTTATTTGCCGAGGTACGGACCTTATCCTGATCCTTTGATTTGGCTGTTGTTGTCAGGTTGTTCAGAGCGTTGTCAAAATTATCGACCAGCTTCATATCAGCTCCCTTTTTGGCTATCTCAGGCATCAGGTCATTCCATTGATAGTGCATCTTATTTATAATTTTATCAACATTTGACCATCTATTAGGTGCTATTTGTGCTGTAGCCTTTCCATTTTGCTGCTCAGTGTCGCCCTTCTGACTAGAATTTTCTTCCTTATTACCCTGCTGTTGAGTGCTATCCTTCTGTTGGCCCTGCTTACTGCTATCCTCCTCTTCACCCTTCTGTTGGCCCTGCTTACTGCTATCTTCCTCTTCACCCTTCTGTTGGCCCTGATTGCTGCTATCCTCCTCTTCGCCCTTCTGTTGGCCCTGCTTACTGCTATCTTCCTCTTCACCCTTCTGTTGGCCCTGATTGCTGCTATCCTCCTCTTCGCCCTTCTGTTGGCCCTGCTTACTACTGCCTTCCTCTTTGTCAGCCTGTTGTTGGGAATTCTCCTGATTATCGCCTGAATCACCATTAGCAGCTGATTTATCTGCGATTACGCTTGGACCTCCAAGGGTTTCGAAAAGATTTTCAATTTGAGCTTCAATATTTTTTAGCTTTTTAGACTCTTTTTCCTGGGCTTGCTTTTCCTTCACAGCCTGAAGCTGCGCGTCCTGTTGCTGTCCATTGTTAGCTCTGCAACCGGAAATAAAAAATGGGAGACTCAGAATTGAAATAGATAGAATGATATTTACTAGCCATAATTTGTTCTGCAATAATATTACCTCCGGACTGTGACATGGCAGTTTTATTATAGGTAAAAAAATAAAGAAAAATACAGTTGATATGAAAAATAGCGATACAATACATTCGATGAAAAAATTACATAAAGGTATTTCCTTAGTTATGTCCAATTATTAATTTAGTGCTGTATACTATTTTAGAACATGATTTTAAAGGAGATTAAAATGAGTCTTACTGTTAACTTGTGGTCACGGAAGGAAGGGGAATTGAAACGATTTCTCGAAAGCTATTATGAAGGTGAAGTCCAGATGATAGATGATGACGGCTGGATATATGAATATACCTCGCCGGTGGAGGCTGTTGACATCATTAGCGCTGTTGTTGACAACAATGACAAATACCAGATAGTGGTATGCATACAAATTGATGGAGGCCAGCTATTCCACCTGACTCCGGAAAATATGAATGATACCATCAGAGATATATTCCTACTTTTCTATAATGAGAACAGGCTATGCTATAATTAGTAAGCCTGAGGCCTGATTCCGGCCTCAGGCTTACTAATTGATAAGCTTCTCAGGAAAGCATATTAAAGACATCAAGGAGACCGTTTTCTGATTCCTCGAGTTCTTTCATGAAGTATTTCAAATTATCTTCTACTACATCGTTGAGAAGCTTTTGACCAAGCACTTCCACAGGAGCCAAGTCGTCGGTCAATACATACGTTGTATCGGTGACCTGGGTGTAGTTGCCTATGACTCTGTTTGCCAGCTCTACAAGAGGGCTATCCTTGTCTAGCTTAGCCGAGTTGTCTTTTAGATTTTGCAGACAGTTAGGGTCATCTGAGGAATATACCAGAGTATTTGTGATGCCTGGTATGTCATACTTATATACCTGGCCCATGTTTGTTTTTAATGTATTTGTCAGGTAATCTGTTATTTCCGTTGTGTTAGAGCTTCTCATATTAATATTTACCATTACGACCCCACCAGGATTTAGATGCTCCTTTACCTCGGAAAAGAACTCTGTTGTTGCCATGTGGAAGGGAATTGTTATATCGTGATAGGCATCACACAGGATAATATCATACATTCCTGCCTGGGGAGACGATAAAAAGGTTCGGCCGTCGTTAACGTAAACCGTTGCTTCTTCATCTGTAAGCTGAAAATATTCCTTTGACAGGTTTACAATTTTCTCGTCTATTTCGACACCAGTGATATTGCTGTTTGGGAAAAAATACTTGCATTCCTTCGCAAAGGTTCCTGTACCCATGCCCAGAACCAGTATATCAAGAGGCTTCTCCAGACTGCCGTCACTAATCAGGAGCGGAGACATAAGAGCATAGTCATAATAGTAGCCGGAGAGTATCTGATCTCTGGTGTATATGGATTGAACGCCAAAGGCGACATTAGTAGATAATATTACTGAGTTTCCCCTTTCAGCTACCTGAAGATAATTGTACAGTGACTCATCCTCTAATACCACGTCAGTCCAGAAGGCATAAGAGGTTTTAAATGGCATAAGGAGCATTGCTGCAGTAATTACTGTTGTAACAGCACCTTTTATAAATCCTTTTTTTGTTTTAATAAAATAATATAGACATATAAGGTTAAGTGACAAAGCAAATACTAGAAAGGATTTAAGCGTCCCTATATATGGTATGGTAATGAAAGTTGGGATGAATGTGCCGATGATGCTGCCGATAGTGGATGCTGCATATATTTCGCCGGTGGTGCGGCCGCTATTTTCCATATCGTTAACTCCAAGCTTTACCAGATATGGTGATACCATTCCAAGTATAAGAAGAGGAGCCGAAAAAACCAAGAGACACGAAAGTACTGAACCTGCAACGAGAAGGTTTGACGGAAGTATCCACGCCATCAGTAGAGCTGACAGAGCTATGACGTACTTTCCTACAAGAGGTATTATCGCTACCCAAAGGGCAGCTACCCAGAGCATGGCAAATAATCTTCCAAGATTGTTGTGCTTATCGGCAGAACGTCCACCTAACACATTTCCTATACTCATTGCAATCATAATCAAGCCAATAACCACTGTGTATACTATTGATGATGTTCCGAAATATGGTGCCAAAAGCCTTGTAGCCGAGAGCTCGACTCCCATAACAGCCATACCGCATAAAAAAGATGTAATGTAAATGAACAGGTTTTTTTTCATAAATGGTTGCCCCCCTGAGTTATTTATGTACACGAAGTAATTTATAGTTTATACCAAATCAGACAGGTTGTGAAGTACTTATCATCAATGAGTCAATTCGCTTTGCTCAGGGAGTCAGGTGGAGAATGAACTCCACCTGACCAGGTATCCCATGATTTGAGGTCGGCGTTTTATGATGACATCGACAAAGTAATAAAGAGAATAAAATTTATGGTGATCTTAAGATTACGTGAAGTATATCTAAAGCTTAAGCCTTTATGATTGAAGTATGGAGGTGAAAGCAATGAAAATACTAGAATGCCGTGAGCTGGTTAAAAAGTATGGTAGGACTCAGGCGGTATCAGGGCTATCCTTCGGAGTTGAAAGAGGAGAGGTACTGGGGCTTCTTGGACCAAATGGGGCAGGCAAAACGACGACTATAAAGATGATATTGGGACTTACAAGTCTGACAGCCGGAAATGTGGAGATGGATAAGGAAACAAGGATTGGGTATTCACCTGAAACCCCCTATTTCCATCCGTTCTTGACAGGATATGAGGTCATGAGTTTCTATTATAGGTTGCAAAAGCTTGAAAAGAAAAAAGCTGAAATGCAGATTGAAAAATTTCTTAAACTTACTGGATTATTGGAAGCAGGGGACAAAAAAATTAAAAATTACTCAAAGGGAATGCTTCAAAGACTTGCCTTTGCTCAAGCAATGCTTGGTGAACCTGAACTGCTTATTCTCGATGAACCCACATCAGGCCTCGATGTTGTCGGACGAATGGAAATGCTCAGGCTTATCGGTGAACTGAAGAGTGAAGGCAAGACCATTGTTCTGAATTCTCATATTTTAACTGATATAGAAAAGGTAGCAGACAGGGCGCTGTTTATTGCAAATGGCAAGCTGGCCGGACAAGTCTTAAAACAGGATTTTGTAGGCAGGAGGCTGGAGGAACTATTTATCAAAGTTGTTGGAGGTGAAGAATATGTTAACTCTGATACGCAATACATTCAGTGAAAGGATTCGAAGTAAAACATTCTATATTGTAGGTATAATAGGTATGATAATTATGCTGTTGATCACTACTGGAAAAGGTAGTTTGATGATAAACGGGAAAGCAGTAACCGGCTTTGAACCAATGGTACCTGTTGCTTTGTCTATAATTGGTTTTGTTTCAAGCCTGCTTGCAGTAATGGTGTCACTTCAGACCATCCCTAATGAATTTGAGAGAAAAACTACTCATCTGGTGCTGATAAGAGGCATCAACCCTTGGCAGTACATGTTTTCGATGACCATTGGTAATATGCTGGCAAGCGTATTTTGTATGCTGTCGCTATATTTATCATTGCTCATTTTTACAGCTGCCCATGGGAAATTTGAGCTTTTTGTGCCAACCTTTCTCTGCATTGCTGTAATGAGCATCAATACTATGCTTTTAAGTGCGGCTGTAAGCGTGCTGAGTATAAAGCTTCCTGTATACATAACCGGAATCATCGGTCTGATCATATATGTGATGGGGATATTACATAATGCCCTTAATACTCTTGCCGGGACAGTACAGGGGTTTGGTGCAGTAATGACAAAGGCTGCGTTGTTTTTCATTCCCAACTTTTCTGTAGTACAGCAGCAGGCATCCAATATACTCACATGGACACCTATCGATCCAAGGCCCTTGTTAGTTGCACTGCTTCAGATTTATATCATAGTATCACTTACATTTGTAGTTTTTCGAAAGGAGGTCTGACATGAAAGCATTTAAAGCCGTATATGTTCTTATTGGTGTAATGCTTGTAGTAGCTGTATTGCTTACCTCAATGAGGGGGTTGCCGGAAAAAGATATGGAATTGTATGAAGCAGCATGTTCTCTGGAGGATGGCAGATCAGAGGGTGTATGGCCTGGCCTTCGTATAAGTGATTATCCAGTGGCCTTGCGCAAAGGAAATACAGAATACGTGTTGTTTGAAGGGAGAATCGAAAAGAGAAGGCCCGTTCTGCCCGTCTTAGCATGCACAGCATATACTGTAGAGGATAGAGTAAATGTGTTAATACCGTGTAAATCGGAGATGGACTCCCTTGGACAGATAGTGGAAGGCTTTTCATTGGGTGCTGATGATTTCCTATTAAATCAGTTTTCCATTGAGAGTAAAATAATGTCAGACAACCAGTATGTTGCATTGCTCTATCATGAAGCACTGCATGCCTATCAGCTTAGTAGCTATGAAGCACAGATAATGAGTATGGTAGGAGACTGGGAGGAGACTGAAATGGAAGGGATGATTGCTGAGCTTGAGGCCAATCCTGTAGTACAAACGCTTTATGAGAGGCAGGCAGAACTCCTGTACCAGCTTGTAGTTGCTAGCGATGATGGGTTTAATACTGATGATGTATGTAAATATATCACAACAAGAAAGGAAGTCATTGATACACTATCCTCAGAAGCAGGTGCTCTGAAGGGGAAAATGATTAGTAATTACATAGAATTTACTGAACTTCTTGAGGGCACAGCCAGGTATGCTGAGGCTAAAGCAGCACTTATACTTTCCGACAATACACAATATGAGCAATATTTGTCATCATTGCAGGAAACAATGACCGGCAGAGAGAAATATTACAGAAGTGGTATGGGAATATGCATGGTGCTGGACAGGATGAGCCCCGGTTGGAAGAATGAGATTTTTGTAAACGGGCTGACATTAACTCAAATGCTGGAAAATTCTTTGGAGGTATCATATGAGGGAGGAAACAAGGTATACGATCCTGCTGGTTGACGACGAAAAGGAAATTGTCGATGTATTGAACTTGTACCTAGAGAATGCCGGGTTTAATGTAATCGCTGCTTATGACGGAAAAGAGGCTTTGGGTGTACTTTCGAAAGCAGATGTTAGTGTGGATGCTGCCATAATAGACATCATGATGCCTGAAATGGACGGATATAGCCTCGTTAAAGAGATCCGTAAGGATAGCAATATTCCTATTATCATACTGTCTGCCAGAAGTGATGACAGTGGAAAGATACTTGGGCTTGATCTTGGCGCTGATGATTATATAACAAAGCCCTTCAACCCACTTGAGGTTACAGCAAGAGCACAGGCTCAGCTACGAAGGTATTACAAGCTTAATGCAGTTGCAAGCGAGGCGGAGGATAGGATTTTGGCAGGTGAGTTGATGCTTGATAAAGGAAGCTGTAGCCTTGAAAAGAATGGTGTTAATATACCTTTGACTGCAATAGAGTTTAAAATATTATGTCTGCTAATGGAAAATCGAGGAAAGGTATTCACAAAAAGCCGTATATATGAACATGTTTGGAATGGTGGGTTCTATGAGAGTGACGACAACACTATCATGGTACACATTAGTAGGCTGAGAGAAAAAATTGAAAATGACTCCAGAAGCCCTGAATATCTTAAAACCATAAGGGGACTTGGATATAGATTTGAAAAGGTGAAATGAGTTATGAAAAAAAGAAACCTGCATAGTATGCTAATAAAAAATTATGTTATCTTTGTTATCATCATGCTGGGGGTAGCGCTACTGTCCCTTTTTTTTCTTATCTTATCGTTGTCAGGCACCATGTCGGATGAAGCCTTTCCCTTGTTGACAGCTGATATGGTGGCAATACCGGATTATGAACAAATAGATGTCACTGATATAGTGTCTATAGGCGGATGGGTGGAAGTATTGGATGAGGATAATAATGTTATATATGTAAAGGGTGATAAAAAAACCGATGAGTATAGTTATAGCAGCCGCTACATTTATGAAATACTGAGTTACCCGGGAAGTGATTTTGGGTGGTTTTGTACTGCCAGCAATTTTACAGCGGGAGATGGAAATGAATATACATGCTTGGTATTCCTGCCTCAGGATAAAATGGACTTGAACCTAAATATCATAAATGCGCCTTTTCCAATCACAAATAAGTTTATTACCATACTTTCCATATCAGTAGTGCTCTTTCTTATCCTTTTTGCATTGAACATTGTTCTTTTCAGTAAATTTACAGCTTCAAAGATAAGCAAGCCCCTTAATAGTATAACAGCTTCCATACGCGACCTTAGATCTGGCAAAATGAATACTCGTATGGACTTTAAGGCTGAAAATGAATTTCTTCAGATAAGGGACGCCTTCAACGAGATGGCAGATAAACTGGAATCTGCACAAAAGGAAAAGGTTAGAATGGAAGAGGCCAGAAGTCGGATGCTCATAGATATATCCCATGATCTGAAGACACCAATGACTGTGATTGGAGGATATAGCAAAGCATTGGCAGAAAATATGGTAAGGGATGCGGATAAGAAAAGACGCTACATTGAAACCATTTACAATAAATCGATGCATGTTTCCAACATGATAGATGAGCTTTTTGATTTAACTAAGCTTGATTTTAAGGAATCTGACCTAGATACTAAGAATGTGGATATGGCAGAATTCTTGCGGGATATGGTAGCCGGTCATTATGAACAGATAGAGGACAAAGGGCTAGTCCTTGATTTGGATATTCCCGACGAAGAGGTAATGCTTAGGATTAACAGGAAGGAAATGTCCAGAGCTTTTTCAAATATTTTGGTTAACGCTGTTCGTCATAATCCTTCCGGAACAACAATTCATGTAAAATTATTAGAGCTAGCTGATAGAATTGATATTGTTATAGCAGATAATGGATTAGGCATTCCAGAAAATATTCGTGACAGCTTATTCGATCCTTTTGTAAGGGGAGATGCATCAAGGAGCAGTAGTGGCGGTACAGGATTGGGACTGGCTATAGCAAAAAAGATAGTAGAAAAGCAGGCTGGCACCCTGGAGCTTGCCTATGGAAAAGATGGATCATATATCACCTCATTTAGAATAACCTTCAAACGGTAATTACCAAGTGAAATTACATGTATAGTCTAAGAAAATATGACATTTTTCAAAACAATCTTGTATACAATAAACGTTTTGTATATAATGTACATGGCTCTAAATGCTTGCTACAAGCAGATGTTATAACCTGGTCATAGTATAGATATGAGTATACTTTTCTAAACAGGGCAAAACAAGCTAGTACAATACATAAACTTGAAAGGGGTCTTTTAATTGAATTTTCTTGAACAGATTAGTGAGCGTGCAAAAGGTGATATTAAGACCATCGTACTGCCTGAGAGTTCAGATATTAGGACGATTAAAGCAGCAGCAATGGCACAGCAAGGAGGTTTCGCAAATATCGTTCTTATCGGTAAGGAGACAGAGATTAAAAAACTGGCGGGGGATTTGGATATATCAAAGGCGAAAATTATCGACCCTGAGGCTTCACAAGATTTTGAAAAGTACGCAAATGCTTTCTATGAACTGAGAAAGGCAAAAGGAATGACTCAGGAAAAGGCTCGAGAGGTAATAAAGGATGAGCTTTACTGGGGAGTGATGATGGTTAAGATGGGAGATGCGGACGGAATGGTTTCCGGTGCAGTACATTCAACAGCTGATACTCTAAGACCGGCCCTACAGATACTTAAAACCGCACCAGGTACAAAGCTGGTATCGGCATTCTTTGTAATGGTTGTGCCGGATTGTGAGTATGGAAGCAACGGAGCATTTATATATGCAGACAGTGGTCTTGTGGAAAATCCCAATGCGGATCAGCTCTCGGAAATCGCTATTTCTTCAGCTAAATCCTTTAAAAGCTTAGTGCAGGATGAGCCGGTTGTGGCGATGTTATCATATTCTTCCTATGGCAGCGCTAATAGCGAGCTGACCCAGAAGATGGTTGAAGCAACGAAGCTGGCAAAGGAAAAAGCACCAGAGCTTACACTGGACGGAGAGCTGCAGGCAGATGCAGCTATCGTACCTTCTGTTGGTGCCTCTAAAGCCAAGGGTAGTCCTGTGGCCGGAAAGGCAAATGTCCTTGTTTTCCCTGACTTGAACTGCGGTAATATAGCGTATAAGTTGACTCAGAGATTGGCTAAAGCAGAAGCATACGGACCAATAACGCAGGGTATCGCTAAGCCAGTTAATGACCTCTCAAGAGGCTGCTCAGCCGAGGATATAGTAGGCGTTATAGCCATAACAGCAGTACAAGCACAACAATAAATTAATGAGGAGCATATCAAATGAAGATTTTAGTTATTAATACTGGAAGCTCATCACTGAAGTATCAGCTGATTGATATAGAAAATGAGGCTATATTAGCAAAAGGACTCTGCGATAGGATAGGTTTAGACAATTCATTCGTAAAGCACACTAAAAGCGGCCATGATTCAATTGTCATTGATGTTTCATTGACAAATCACACAAGTGCTATGAAAAGGGTCATTGAAGTACTCGTCGATGAAAAGACAGGGGTTATCAGCAATATGTCTCAAATTTCTGCTGTCGGGCATCGGATAGTACATGGCGGAGAAAAGTTTCATGACTCAGTAATAATAGATGAAAGTGTAATGCAGGCTATAAAGGACTGTATTGGTTTGGCGCCTCTCCATAACCCGCCAAATATTATAGGTATTGAGGCATGCCAGCACTTAATGCCGGATACACCTATGGTTGCTGTATTTGATACTGCATTCCATCAGACACTTCCCAAATACGCATATGTGTATGCTATACCATATGATATGTATGAGGAGTACGGTGTGAGGAAATACGGCTTTCATGGGACATCCCATAAATATGTTGCTCAGAGAGCTGCCCTCATGTTGGGGAAACCAATTGAAGAGTTGAAGCTAATAACTTGCCATTTGGGTAATGGAGCCAGCATATGCGCAGTTGAATATGGAAAATCCGTCGAGACGAGTATGGGCTTTACACCCTTGGATGGTCTGGCAATGGGCACTAGAAGTGGCACAGTAGACCCAGCGGTTGTTAAGTATCTGATGGAATCCAAGAAAATGAGTTTAAAAGAAATCGATGAATATCTTAATAAGAAATCCGGCGTCCTTGGAATTTCAGGTGTAAGTAGTGATTTTAGAGATTTAGAGACAGCCGTTGAGGAGGGCAATGGTAGAGCAAAGCTTGCCCTTGAGATATTTTGCTATAGGGTGAAGAAATACCTAGGTAAATATGCAGCTGTAATGAACGGTGCAGATGCTATTGTCTTTACAGCTGGAATAGGTGAAAACAATCCGATTGTGCGGAAGATGTCAACGGATAATATGGATTTCTTTGGTATAAGCATTGATCAGGAAAAGAATAAGGTCAGGGGCAAGGAGATGGACATCAGTACTCCTGAAGCCAGAGTAAGAACACTTGTTATACCTACGAATGAAGAGCTTGCAATAGCAAGAGAGACGCTGAGGCTGATAGCTAAATAGTTGGTTGTCAACCGCTTTTGCAATTAAGGTACTTTCTAGCATGGCAAAAAAATTCCTCTAGGTTATTGACTTATTATGATGGAAATGGATATAATACGTTCAATACATTAAAAGCTGTAACTGAGAAGAAGTAGGAATAATGAGTCCTTACAGAGAGTTCCCGGGTGATGAGAGGGGCAAGGATAGTATTCTGAATACATCTCAAGAGCTGCACACCAAACAGGTATATCCTTAGTAGGTTGATGCCGGAAGCCTGCACCCGTTATAGTGCTAAAGAATAAAATGCAATTTATTTATACAATATGCATTCGTTCTTGATAAGGTTAGTACCGTAAGGTACTGATAAATTGAGGTGGTAACACGGGATAAAAGCTCTCGTCCTCTGAGTAATCAGGGGTCGGGAGTTTTTTGTTGTATAGAGAAAAAAGGAGGCATTAAAAATGCGAACAATTGATGAGCAAATAAAAATTATTGAGAAAGGGGCCGACGAAATCATCAATCCTGATGAGTTGAGACAAAAACTTATCAGATCACAGGAAAAAGGTGTACCTCTTGTAGTGAAGCTTGGACTAGACCCGACTGCTCCAGATATTCACCTTGGACATACTGTTGTGCTGAGAAAAATTAAGCAATTTCAGGATTTGGGACATAGGGCTGTTATAATCATTGGCGATTTTACAGGGATGATTGGAGATCCAACGGGCAAATCAAAAACGAGAAAACAGTTAACACGTGAAGAGGTTGTGAAAAATGCTGAAACTTATGAGAAACAGATTTACAAAATTCTAGATAAAGAAAAAACTGAGGTGAGATTCAATAGCGAATGGCTTTCAAAACTCAATTTTACCGATGTAATTAACCTTGCATCAAAATATACTGTAGCCAGAATGCTAGAAAGGGATGATTTCCAAAATAGGTTTAATTCGCATGAAAGTATAGGAGTTCATGAGTTCTTTTATCCCTTAATGCAAGGCTATGATTCTGTAGAATTAAAGGCAGATATTGAAATTGGAGGTACAGAGCAGAGGTTTAATATACTTATGGGGAGATACCTGCAGAAGGATTACGGACAGGAATCTCAGGTTGCCATGTTTATGCCCATACTTGAGGGTAATGATGGAGTCGAAAAAATGAGCAAAAGCCTTGGGAACTACATCGGAATTAATGAAGAGCCAAAGGATATTTATGGGAAGGTTATGTCCATTCCTGACAACCTGATTATAAGGTATTTTGAGCTTGTGACTGATATTCACCCTTATGAATTGGCGAGTATAAATGAATCGCTAGAGGCTGGTAATGTTAACCCCAGGGATATAAAGATGAAGCTTGCAAGGGAAGTTACTGCTTTATACCATGGATTAGAAGCTGGAGCTTTGGCACAGGAGCATTTTAAGTTAGTGTTTCAGAGGCGTGGAATACCGGAAAATATTACTGAATATGAAATAACACCAAGCGTTACCGATGTAGATGGATTAGACATTGTTAAGTTTTTAGTGCAGATAGGTTTTACCTCGAGTAATAGTGAAGCAAGAAGGCTTATAACACAAGGTGCACTAAAAATAAATGGTCAGAAAACCTACAGCCTAAAAATCACAAATTTTAGTGATGGAGATGTAATACAAGCTGGTAAACTTAAATTCGCCAGAATTAGAGTCAATTCGCTTCGCTCAGGGAGTCAGGTGGAGACTTAACTCCACCTGACCAAGGAAGTTAATTAATTTGAGAGGTCAGCGTCTTCTGGAGACATAGATAAAGGGGTGAGTTTCATGGACTCAAATGGGGTTGCTATATATTTACATATCAATACAGTTCATGTATAATAATGTGAAAACAATTTGTGGATGATTGATATAAATGGCCGAATCGTCCGTGGTGTGGTTATGTTTGCAAGGCTTTCATTTGTTAAAGTAAAGGAGGGCTATATGAAGGTAATTGGAATATCAGGTAGTCCAAGAAAGGGTGGAAACACTGAAATTTTGATTAAGTATGCATTAGATCCCTTCAGAGAGTCGGGATGGGAAGTGAAGGAGTTCTTCCTGAGTGAGAATACAATCAAACCGTGCATCGGATGTGATAGTTGCAAGAAGACAGGCAGTTGCAAAATAAAAGATGATGATATGAATTTCATTTATAATGAGTTTACTTCCTGCGATGCATTGATAATTGGTTCTCCTGCCTATTATAGAAATGTTACTGCTCAGCTTAAAGCATTATTTGACAGGTGTTATGCTTTTGGTGACAAAAGGTCAATGGAAGGGAAAGTTGGGGGAGCAATAGCCGTTGGTAGAGGAGAAGGCGGAGGCCAGGGTATAGTCTTAAGTATAATACATAATTTTTATCTTTCTTCTGGAACCATTTGCGTACCAGGTGAATTAAACGGTTTGTCAGCGAGAGCAGATAAATGTGGAGATATACTGAATCAAGAAAAACGGTTACAACAGGCAAGGGTATTAGGTGAGAATATTCTAAAATATGCATACTTGATGAATAGATAGTTACAACGGGGATATTATGGAACTACCATCACCAGTCCCTTCTTAACAATTAGCAGTAATGCGTCATATAACAAAGCAGTTTACATCATCAATTAACCGTAGTTTGAAGAAATTATGAAGGTGGGCTTTTTATGAAGAAACCCATTAAGAGAAGTAAATATAGAATTATGTTAGGCAAAATCATATTTAAAGGTTTACGATATTATGATTGGTATTTTGGAACAAAAAAATTTGTACGTGAAAGATGGGATTCGGTACTTCCATTTTGTATATTTGAGCACAGAACACCTCTGATAAGAAAACTAAGTAATGTAGATATGTGGATGCAACATAATAAGATTAAAAATCTAGAACTCGCTGTGAAAAGAATAAACGGTATTATTATAAAGCCAGGTGAAACATTCTCGTACTGGAGAACAATCGGAAAACCAACAAGTAGAAAGGGGTATAAAAGTGGTATGGTATTATTCCAGGGAAAGGTTAAGCCTGGGATAGGTGGAGGCTTGTGCCAGCTTTCAAATCTAATTTATTGGTTAGCTCTTCATACGAATTTGACTATAACTGAGAGATATAGACATAGTTATGACGTGTTTCCTGATTCGAATAGAACACAGCCATTTGGGAGTGGGGCAACATGTGTATATAATTACAGAGACTTACAAGTGCGAAATGACACAAATATTGTGTATCAGTTATGTGTATTCTTAAATGGAGATCATTTGGTTGGAGAGTGGAGGGCGAGTGAACCAACAAATACTCAGTATGAAGTATATGAAAAAAGCCATAGGATAGATCATTCTTATTGGGGTGGCTATATCAGAAGTAATGAGATTCATAGAAGGTATTTGATGTGGAAGGACATTATATTAGTGATGAGTTTGTTACCAGTAATGAAGCATTAATGATGTATAATCCTTTTATAGAGAAAAAAACGAGGACTTAGAGGTATTTCCAGGAGTGTTTTTCACAGAGAGAAAGTAAGTGCGATGATTCCTAATTCCAGAATAAAATATCAAGTGAAGATATCATGAGGGTATTGACATGAAAAAGAACACTGTTAATAGAACAAGCATGGTAGGAGACCGTGAAGTTGACTGCACCATGTTGATAGACATGGACAAGAACTCTATTCACAAAACAAACAGTTCCTTTTGGGATACAAAAGGGGGAGAAGTATTGGGAAACACTTCACTTCGTTTCTATGGTGCTTTTGTCTCAGAAGAAAAATGCCAGCTTTTTGACGATGTTTCAGGGAAAAAGATGCTAGAGACAGGTTGTGGAACAGTATGATTCTCTTAAACCAAAAAAGAAATGCCAATCACGTGTTGGGAAATGAAGAACCCGTCAAAGCTTCATATTACAGCGATTCTTGAGATTCTTATGATTTAGTTAACGAAAAACCACGGGCACCGTAGCGGCACCCGTGGTTTTTTACAATTCAGTTTCCTTTGAATTCCTAATAGAAATCCCATATGCAATGTTGCTTCTATTTTCTGCCGGCTGCGATTTTGACATTGTCCTGATGGGCCGTGTCAACTAAACCATCCTTGTGACGGATACAGTTAGCAAAATGCAGATCCATTACACCATTAATGGCATTGTTTTTGACCCAGTCAAGGTTGTACCCCGGACCATAGTTGTCGCTTCTCCATGATACATTGATGCCGCCTGGAGCGCTCTCGTTACCGGCATGGGGAAGACTTGACATGCTTGCGGCTATTTTCCTGCCATTTATTTTTACGATTACAGGGCGCCTGTTCCAGCTGTAGGCACCGCCCCATATTTCCTTCATTTTCTGCGAATCGGCAGCTGTCATTGTTTCTACATCTGCATGTCCACTTCCGGTTGTCCGCTTTACCTTAAAGGATTTTCCGGTGTAGAAGTCCACTACCTCGAAAACACTTTGTACTGGCACAACGTACTGTGCCTCAGTCCACCAGTCAAGGTATTCGCCGTACTTATCGCCGGGAGTGGATTTGACGGGTACATGGTGGATTGGTATTTTAATTACTTGACCAATGGTCAACCAGGTGGATTGGGTCATATTATTTGCCTTTAGAAGTTCAGTCATCTGAATTCCGGCATTATCAGCAATTGACCAGAGCGTGTCACCTGCTTTTACAGTATAGCTGGTATAGGTGACATAAGGCTTGGATTGGTTAGCCGGTGGGCTGGTGCTGGGTTGTGAATTCTGGCTACTGGTAGAACCTGCTGATGATGGTATCGTGACCTTGTCACCTATATTTAGCCAAGAGTTTTCGTTTGCATTGTTGATCCTGAGCAAGTCATAAAAACTAACTCCATATTTTCGGCTGATGGTCCAGTAGGTGTCGCCTGAAACAACTGTATGAATAGTACTGCTGCTAGCTGAAGGTATCACAATCACATTGCCTGGGTATATAATTGTGCTGGCACTTGCATTATTGGCCTTCATCAGGTTTGTGAGCGATACTCCATATCTTTGACTGATTAGATAGAAGGTATCCCCTGACCGCACAGTATGGCGTGTACTTTGCGCTAATGCGCTGAACGAGCTTCCAAATAGCATCACTATTGAAAGGATACTAGCAGCTACAAGCTTTTTATATGCCATGCTAAATTTCCTCCTCTAGGTAGTTGGCTTATGGTTTACATAAATAATAACACGGCTATCGTACTATTTGGGTATGTAAATAATGTAAGGTTTACAGCACCCACTCGTTGTGTGAGGCTTATTATATATTATTATTGATTGGGACATAATAAGGTGTAGTACGAAGCGAATTGACTAGATCAGAAGCTGAATCTGACACGAAAATAATTGCCTTGACAATGCTGGTATTAGTTAGTATAATATCATTTGTTGCGAAATTGAGGGGTATTGTTTATGAAGTTTGACATTTCAGATATTATAAGGAGCAATGGCGCTTCAATGGAGCTTGAGTATGTTGGAGAGCCTCCAGAAGTAAATCCGACGGAAGGCTGTGATATCGACGGAGATATAAGCTTATCTGGAAGATTGACTAACAACAACGGTATCCTGCATCTCGATGGGGACGTAGATGTAAGCTACATAAGCGCATGCTACAGATGTTTGTGTAAAGTCAAGAAAGTATTAAAGTTGAAGATGAGGGAAGACTTCATTTCCAGTGTAGATGCTAAAGAGACGGATATGTATCCTTTTGAAGGAAAAACACTTGACATCAGCAAGGTGCTCAATGATAATATTGTTTTGAACCTTCCTATGAAGCATTTGTGTTCAGACCTATGTAAGGGATTATGTAGCAAATGTGGTGGAAATATGAACGATAAACCATGCGGATGTGTTGAGGATTCAATAGATCCACGCTTGGAAGGTCTGAATAAATTTTTTGAACAATCGTGATATACACTTTTTAGGGAGGTGTTAGAATATGGCAAACCCAAAACGTAAATGGTCAAAAGCCAGAACTGGTAAAAGAAGGTCAAATTGGAAGCTTACTCAGCCTAGTCTCGTAAGCTGCCCCCAGTGTCATACGTTGAAAGCTTCTCACGTCGTATGTAAAGAATGCGGATACTATAATGGAAGAGAAGTCATAAAAGAAGCTGAAGCAAAATAATCGGCTTAGTCATGTGATATTGTATGTATTGACGAAAGAGGCTGTCTTAATAGGACAGCCTTTTTGAGTATGTGAAGCTGTACAAGAGCCGGGTTTTATACCCAATAAGGTAATATTACAAAACACTGGAGCAAGAAGGTAGTAATGGATGAAAAAAAAGATATTAATTAACAAGGTGATGCCTGACAGCGCAGCAACAGATGCAGGTTTGGAGCCGGGTGATATGCTACTTAGCGTGAATGGACAAAGCATAGTGGATATATTTGACTATCGTTTTTTAACCGCTGACAGCCGTTTGCTGTTGGAAATAGAGAAGAAAAATGGAGAGCTATGGGAGATAGATATTGAGAAGGATGAATATGAGGATATTGGGTTGGAGTTTGAGGATCCTCTGATATCAGAAGCTCGTCATTGCTCAAATAAATGCATTTTTTGTTTTATAGACCAGTTGCCAAGGGGTATGCGTGAAACCGTTTATTTTAAAGATGATGATACACGACTTTCTTTTTTAATGGGCAATTATGTGACATTGACAAATATGAAAGAAGAAGAGATAGAAAGGATCATCCGTTACAGAATGACTCCCGTCAATGTATCAGTTCATACCACCGATCCTGAATTGCGGGCTAAAATGCTGGGAAATCGGTTTGCCGGAGATGTGCTTGAGAAAATAACGGTGCTGACAGAGGGCGGAATAACAGTGAATGCTCAGATTGTTTTATGTAAAGGGATCAATGATGGTCCACAGTTAAATAAGACAATAGATGAGCTCTCAGCACTTTATCCTGGTATTGACAGTATTTCAGTAGTTCCTGTGGGACTTACTAAATGGAGAGAGGGATTACACCCTCTTGAAGCTTTTACTTCCGGCGATGCCGCTGAGGTTATAAAGCAGGTTTCTCTTCAACAAAAAAAATTGCTGGATAAGTATAGTACAAGGCTCATATACCTAGCTGACGAATTTTACATAAAAGCCGGTATGGACCTGCCTGCATATGATGAGTACGAAGATTTCCCCCAAATTGAAAATGGTGTTGGACTGATGTCTCTTTTATCCTATGAGTTTGAAGAATACCTGAGTAAACATGCTGCAAAGCTTGACAGGTTATGGGCAGGAAGTGCACCGCGAACTGTCAGCATAGCCACAGGAAGGTGTGCGGCGGATTATATAAAGAAAATGGCACAGGCATTGGAAAAAAGGTATAATGGTCTACAGATACTTGTGTACCCTATAGAAAATGATTATTTTGGGGAAAATGTGACAGTAACCGGTCTTTTGACGGGTAAGGATATATATGACCAGCTAAAGAGTAAGTATATAGGCAGTGAGCTATTGATTTCCAGGAGTATGCTCAAGGCTAATGAGGAGCTGTTTCTTGATGATTATACAGTTGAAGGCCTTAGTAGAGAACTAAAGGTAAGAGTGACGATTGTCGAAAACCATGGTAATAGCTTTGTAGATAAGATTATGGGCATCAATTAGTTAGAAGGAGTGAATTATTTGGCAAAACCGGTTGTAGCAATAGTAGGAAGGCCTAATGTGGGCAAATCCACGTTCTTTAATTATATTTGTGGCAGGCGCATTTCCATTGTGGAGGATACGCCAGGTGTAACAAGAGATAGAATTTATGCAGAGGCTGAATGGAGAAACCGAAAATTCACACTAATAGACACTGGTGGTATAGAACCACATTCAGATGACAAGATGCTCCAGCAAATGCGCAGACAAGCTGAGCTAGCAATTGAAATGGCTGATGTAATCGTGTTTATGGTGGATGCTAGGGAAGGTATGACAGCTTCTGATAATGAGATTGGGATAATGCTCCGCAAATCTAGCAAGCATGTTGTTCTTGTGGCTAACAAGGTGGATAGAATTGGAGAACCGCCGCCAGAGATTTATGAGTTCTATAACCTTGCCATGGGTGATGTGATGACAATATCCTCAGTACATGGACTGGGGATGGGGGATTTGTTGGATGAAGTTTTTGAATATTTCCCAGATGAGCACGAGGAAGATTATGAAGATGATGTTATTAAGGTGGCGGTAATTGGTAAACCAAACTCGGGTAAATCGTCACTAATAAACAAAGTATTAGGTGAGGAACGTGTAATAGTAAGTGATATACCCGGTACCACCAGAGATGCCATAGATACCTACGTAGAGGATGGAGAGGACAAATATGTATTTATCGACACGGCAGGTATCAGAAGACAGAGCAAGATAAATGAGAATATAGAAAAATACAGTACATTGCGCTCATGGAGAGCTATTGAAAGGGCAGATGTATGTGTAATAATGGTTGATGCCCAGGATGGTGTGACAGAGCAGGATACAAAAATTGCCGGGTATGCCCATGAGCAGGGGAAAGCATCTGTGATAGTTATTAACAAATGGGATCTTGTTGAAAAGGAAACAGGTACCCTTGAAGAATACCGCAAACAGGTCAATGAGAAGTTGGGCTTCATGCAGTATGCACCTGTACTATTCATTTCTGTCAAAACAGGTCAGAGAGTTCAGAAGCTGCTTGAGTTAATCAACTTTGTATTTAGCCAGTCATCACTGAGGATTTCTACAGGTATGCTCAATGACTTGCTCAATGAGGCCACAGCAATGGTACAACCCCCTTCTGATAAAGGAAAGAGGCTGAAGCTATACTATGCTACACAGTCTTCAGTAAGGCCCCCTACCTTTATCATTTTCGTCAACAATAGGGAGCTGTTTCATTTCTCATACGAACGATATATTGAGAATCAGCTTAGAAAGAGCTACGGATTTGAAGGCACACCAATAAGATTTATACACAGGGAAAGAGACAGGGAGTAAGGAAATACAGGGGGAGTAGAAGTATGTATATTCTATCTGCAATAGTTGGTTACTTATTAGGAAGCTTGAATACATCGTTATTAATTGGAGGGTATTACAAAACTGATGTGAGGCAGCATGGAAGTGGAAATGCCGGAATGACCAACACATTGAGGACTCTTGGAAAAAAGGCTGCCCTGCTAGTAATACTGGGAGATTTTATAAAGGGTATTGCTGCTTGTTTTGCAGGCTATCTTATTTTTGGTGGACAGCTTGGTGGCATGATTGGAGGAACAGCGTGTATAATCGGACATATATGGCCGGTTTATTTTGGGTTTAAGGGTGGAAAAGGTGTGCTAACGACTCTGGCAGTACTCATCATGTTGGACTGGCAAATCGCAGCAGGCCTTTTGGTTGTCTTTATAATAGTGCTTTTACTAACGAGGTACGTATCATTAGGTTCTATTATAGCAGCATTTCTTTTCCCAATTTCGGCTGCTTTTCTTGGTAGGGAATTACCAACTGTGGTATTTTGTGGTATAATAGCAATCCTGTTAATATTTAGGCACCATGAGAATATCGGCAGGTTACTAAAAGGTACAGAATCAAAGTTTTCTCTCGGTGCGAAAAAGTAGAAAAAGTAGAGCGGGGGTATCATAATGCAAAGGAACATTTCAGTTTTAGGAGCCGGAAGCATGGGTTCTGCGGTATCTGTGTTGCTTGCTGACAATGGACATAATGTAAAGATGTGGTCGGTATTCAAAGAAGAGGCCGACATGATAAATAATCAGAGGGAGCAGAAGGATAAGCTTCCTGGTGTAATAATACCAAATAATGTTTACTGTACTACTGACCTTGTTGAAGTAATACAGTTCTCTGATATATGTGTGGTTGTAATACCGTCACAGGCTATAAGGGATATTGTTAGCCAGATTGCCACGATAGCAAAAAAGCCTAAGCTGTTCAGCTGTTTTTCTAAAGGCCTTGAAAAAGGTTCAGGCCTACGGATGTCACAGGTGATTCAGGAAGAAATGCCTGAGGCTACGGTTGTTGCCATGACTGGCCCATGTCACGCAGAGGAGTTGTCTAAGGACATACCAACAGCTTACGTTGCTGCTTCAGAAAGCAGACAAGCGGCAGAATTGATACAGGAAATTTTCATGTCGAGGAGTTTTAGAGTATACACAAATCCAGATATTATCGGCGCTGAGCTTGGAGGGGCAGTAAAAAATGTTATTGCCTTATGTGCAGGTATTTCAGACGGACTGGGTTATGGAGACAATACGAAAGCGGCATTAATGACAAGAGGCATTGCAGAGATTTCAAGGCTTGGTTGCGCTATGGGAGCAAGAAGGGAGACCTTTACTGGACTTGCCGGGATAGGTGATCTTATTGTCACATGTACAAGTATGCATAGCCGTAATAGACGGGCAGGAATTCTATTAGGACAGGGAATGTCTGTGAACCAGGTTATTGAAGAAGTGAAAATGGTGGTAGAAAGCATATATACAACTGAACCTGTATATAGGCTATCAAAAAAGCTTAAAGTTGATATGCCAATAACCTCGGAGGCTTATTCAATATTGTTTGAAGGAAAAAATCCTGTAGAGGCCGTTGAAGCACTAATGAGTAGGGATAGGACCCATGAACCTGAGGTGGATAATATTGAGGATATGTGGGTAAATGACACATGCAAGTAATGGGTTTGGTGAAAATCACATAGTACAAGGGTTGTATCAAACACATATAAAATAGCATAATATGGTGTATAAAGAGGTGGAAATATCATTATGAATAGATATTATCTAGACTATACACCATATTTTTTTGTGCCGGGAGGTCTTAGAGCAGTCCAGTCTTGGCAACAACAGAATCAGCAAGGCCAGCAGTTCTGGCAGCAGATACCAGCATCATATACAACGGGAGTAAAGCTAGCCTATGCTTTGCTGGAGGTAGGGCCAGACTACCCATCCGTTAGTGGTATGGTGACTTTTGAGGAAATTACTGATGGAGTTATGGTCTGTGCAGATGTGCAGGGACTACCGTCATATAGGCCTGCTAGTGGGGAAAAAGGTCCGGTGGGACCATTTGGCTTTCACATACATGAAAAGGGAGGGTGTGAGGTTGGAGACCCCAATAGACCATTTGAAGGCAGCGGAGGTCATTGGAATCCAACAAACCAGCCTCATGGCAATCATGCAGGGGATTTTCCAGTCCTTACTGCAACAAACAGCGGCAGCGCAAAAATGTGTTTCATTACCGACCGTTTTAGTGTTGGTGATATATTGGGAAGATCGGTAATGATCCATGAAAGCCCTGATGATTACAGATCACAGCCAGCAGGTGATGCGGGGAAACGTATCGCCTGCGGAAGCATAAGGCCGTGGAATCCAGTCCATTAGATGTAGCTTATTTCTGCAGGAATCTGTCCATCAATGTGTGACCCTCATCTACAAATATTCCTGTATGCTGGGCTTGGAATTCATCATAGCCCTGGACACCTGACGGAATTTCACAGCTCCTCCTATAAATAATATAGGGCACAGGCTCAGAGGTATGGGTTCTAAGGGAAAGCGGTGTAGGGTGGTCTGGAAGCACCATGATACTGTAGTCATCAAATGCATCAAGGCCATGGAGAAGAGTACCTACAACAAGCTTATCTATATATTCTATAGATTTTACCTTATTCTCTATCTCAAACCTGTGTCCACATTCATCCGGGGCTTCAATGTGAATATATACAAAATCCTTGCCATTGCGCAGTTCATATAAAGCTGCTTCCGCTTTGCCTTTGAAGTTTGTATGAATATTGCCTGTCACGCCTTCTACATCCACAGAATCCAACCCTGAGCAGATTCCAATACCTTTTATAAGATCCACTGCAGATACAACGGAACCTGTGACGCCATACTTATCTGTGAACTTGGGAATGTCAGGCTTCCTGCCCTCGCCCCAGAGCCATATCGAGTTGGCTGGGCGCAAGCCTTGGGCTATCCTGGATTTATTAACTGGGTGATCCTTTAGTATTTTATAGCTTTTTTTCTGCATATGAAGGAATAAATCAGATTTATCACCCTTGGGTAGATAGGGCGTAACAGCTTTCTCCAAGATGTCATGGGGAGGAGTAAGGATTCTATTGCCGTCTCCTCCGTGCCAGACCACGCAATGTCTGTAGCTAATACCTGGATGAAAGCTTATTTCATCGCTGGAAAGCTGCTTGTTTATTTCATGGATAAGCTCAGTGGATTCTGAGGTTGATATTTCATCGGAGCTGTAGTCTACCATCACTGCGTTTTCATAATCTCCGCCTATGTCTAGGTTGACCAGATTGCATCGAAAGGCAAGATCTGTCATGGAAAGTTCTACCCCCATGCTTACGGCCTCCAATGGTGATCTGCCGGAATAGTATTTATTTGGATCATATCCCATTACAGACAAATTGGCGACATCGCTACCTGGAGGTATTCCATCAGGTATTGTCCTGACCATGCCTATTTCTCCGTTCATAGAAAGAAAATCAATATTAGGCTTGACGGCGCATTGCAGGGGAGTCCTGTTTCCAAGCTGAGGCATACAGTAATCCGCCATTCCGTCGCCAAGGACCACTACATATTTCATAGCTGTCAAATCTCCATTCTGTAAATATTACGGGTTAAATCCCGATTAATACGTTCCTATTATATCAGACCTTGAAAATCATGGAAAGGTTTTTGAATTGTTGGGGAATAAATATTACTGTATAATAATAGCGAGGTTAAGGTAGCCCCATTAAATTTGAAATGAGTAATGGTGGTACCGATGTGTTATCGTTCGAATTGACTAAAACACGGTTATTTACCAGAAAGACTTGGGTGGTTCCTATGAGATTTAAAAAATCTGTAGTAATCTTAATAGTAGCTTCTATGCTTCTGGCGGCGGGATTTATCTACTTTAACACCCAATTGCTTGAGAAGATAAAGCAAACCACGCAGGAACAGGGTGGCGGCTCTATACCAGCAAAGCAGATGGAAGGTGCTAACACCGCGAGTGGGGTAGACACCTCTGTAGGCTCAGATTCGTATGGTGACACGTTAAGTGCCGCCTCGGAAAATGAGAGTTCAAACATCCTTGAAAGGGAAATAAGAGTCTCTGAAAATGTGCCGGTAAATTTTAACACGGCTGAATACGATATGGAAGTCAACCTTTGCCAAGATAGTGATAACAGGACACTTTTAAGGCTCAAATACTATATTGAAGGAGAAAGCTTGGTTAAAGACTTTTATGAAGAGGAAATAACTGAGCTTACCAATATATTTGAAAACAGAGAGGGTGCACCTAAAGACATTGTCGGATTACAGGATGCAAAAACGACAGGCAGTGCCAATATAGAAACAGATGGACGGGAGCAATACACAGAACCGTATACAATAGCCCAGTCATTGCTAAATCCTGTCTATGGTCAGTTATATTTTCTAATAAACGGAGAACAGATTAACTCATATACTCAGTCATCATTCTATGTCATAAATCTATATGATTATTCTGTAAAAAAACTGTTTTCTTATTCTGCAAGATATAGCAAAATATCATTTAACAGTAACTTTGATTTGCTTGCTTATGACTTTGAAGATCCGCCTCATATGAGCATATACCCGGAGGATTCCATTTTTGAGGTTTACAGCTGTACTGATGAAAAATTTATTATTAAGGGAAGCAGAAAGTCGGATCAGTCGCCAATCGGCCTTGATGTAGGACCAGGATACATTATTGACTATATGTTTATGGGTTGGCAGGGGCCGGATACTGTTAGGCTTAACTGCATTTCGCGATTAAATGGAGATAGGTTGGCTGAACCTGTTTTTATAGAAGTAATGTATGATGTCATTTCTGACGTTATGTTAAAGTCGGATGGTAGCGAACTCAGCAAGACAGACTTTAGTCAGGAAAGTGATCTTAACGGCACAGGAGACGATATAGAAGAGATGGATACTGAAGCTGACGAAAAAGATGCGGATAACGAAGAAATCCAAAACAAGCTGGTGGATCAGTTGAAAAGCTTTTATTCGTACCTTGGGTCGGAAAATGACTATGAAAAAGCGATGAAGCTGCTTGACGATGATTTCATACTTAAACTGGAGATGCTAAGGCAATTTGGAATATATGAGATTCACAAAAGGGATATTGATGCCGAGTATGGTCAGGGTAATGTTTCAATGTATAGCGAACTGCTAAAGGCAGCAAGGTTTGAAAGCTTGGTCAGTACAGAAATAGTGGATGATGACCAGGCCAAAATAACATACTACCAATCCCTTGAACTATCTGGCGATTCAAATGTGGGCCAGCTAATGTCGGCAATACTTGTAAAGAGGGATAATGATTGGATGATAAAATTGATAGAGGATGGTAATTTATGATGCTTCATGCATTTTCAAGGTTTGAAATGTTAGTAGGTCCTGAAGCCTTGGAAAAACTAAAGAATGCCACAGTAGCAGTATTCGGTGTTGGAGGAGTTGGCAGCTTTGTGGTTGAGGGCTTAGTTCGTAGTGGTGTGGGTAGATTTATGCTGGTAGATGATGATTTGGTATGCATTACGAATCTGAATAGGCAATTACACGCTACAAGGCAGACTATTGGTAAACCTAAGGTCATTGCTATGAAGGAGAGGATACTTGACATCAATCCTAGGGCGGAGGTGGAGACCCACCAGCTTTTTTACCTTCCTGAAACAGCTGGACAGCTCCTGGACGGCAGGATAGATTATGTTGTTGATGCTATAGACACTGTTACGGCAAAAATTGATCTTGTTATGAGGTCAAGGCAAAAGGGTATACCTATTATAAGCAGCATGGGAACAGGCAACAAGCTTGATCCCACGAAGCTAATGATTACCGATATAAGCAAAACAACAACCGACCCCCTAGCTAGAGTAATGCGAAAAGAATTAAGGGATAGAGGCGTGACATCACTCAAGGTGCTTTTTTCAGATGAGATACCCTTAAAGACTATGATAAATCAACAGACAGGCTGCCAGGGTTGCCGTGAATGCTCAAAGGCTACTGAGGAAAAACAGCATACTGACAGGCGAAGCATACCGGGGAGCACGGCCTTTGTGCCGCCTGTGGCAGGCCTGATTATAGCTGGTGAGGTAGTGAAGGATTTAATATTCAAAATACTATAGAATTGAGATGACAAAAATGTTTGACAAAAGAATTACCATATTCACAGGACACTTTGGCAGCGGAAAAACCGAGGTAGCAATCAACTATGCTCTACAGACTGCAGAGAAAGGGAAAAAGACAGCAATAGTTGATCTTGATATTGTAAACCCATTTTTCAGGACAGCTGATGTTAAAAACTCACTTGAGGAGAAGGGGGTTAAGGTTATTACGCCTGTGTACGCAAATACAAATGTTGATGTTCCTGCTCTTCCAGCTGAGATTAACTCAATGTTTGAGGATAGGAGCTACACGGTTATACTGGATGTAGGTGGAGATGACCTGGGAGCAAGGGCTGTATCAAGATATAAGGACCTAATAGTACAGGAGGATTATATACATTATTTCGTCATCAATACCAGGCGTCCTATGACCCGAACTACTGAAGAAATTGAAGGAATGATTTGGGATATTCAAGCTACTGGCGGTATTGATGTGGACAGGCTAGTCAACAATGCCAATTTGCTGGGGTCAAGTACACCGCAGCTTCTTGGTGAGGCTTCTGCAATACTACTCCAGGTTTCTGAAAAGCTATCAATACCTATAGGCTTTATTAGCGGTATGCAGGAGGTTTTATCTAAGTACTCAGAAGATTCTAATATAGAGAGACTGTATATGAAAAAAAGCATCAGGCTGCCCTGGGAGGACTAGGCATCTGTGATATTCTGTCCGCATTCAGGATGTGCCACAGCTGGATCAAAACATCCGTGAATGTTTTTCACTTGCAATTGAGTACAATGAAGTTTATAATCTCAAGTTTTGAAGTAAAATCATTAAAAGTCAGTAACCATCGGCTCTTG
>CAZEIH010000003.1:71284-119030 GCA_964512095.1 uncultured Oscillospiraceae bacterium | reverse complement strand
AACATGGGAGTCAATATGGTATTTCCATGTAATGAAATTCAGAAAACCGCTTGGGAAGTTTTACAAAACTTCGATCATGCGCTGGTTTTGAGGGAAGACGATCCGTTGCTCCCTGCGATTCTTGGTGTTTATGAAGCACAAGGCATCAAGGACGGTGCATCGACCAATAAGCAAAAAGGTCCAGCTTTTAAGACCGAACTTGCTACAGCATATCCGGAATGTCGGTTAGTCGTAACGAAAGAAACGATGACCGTTGAAGGCATGATTAAAATCGTATATGATTTACTGAAGGATAAGCTGAATATTGTGAAGCTCACTTTTACAAGCGGAGTGAATGGCGCTACAGAAGAGTACGAGCCACAAAAGGAGACTAAAGAACGTTGCCCGTTATGCGGCATAGTGTTAAACGAAAATGGCGTATGCCCTAAATGCGGATACAAGAAATAGTCTAATCTGATATTCAAGCTCCAATTTTTGTAAACTTAACTGAAACGAATCAGGCCCTCTATGCAACACATGCGTAGCGGGCCTGATTCGTTTTCAATCTTATTCATTTACATCCACCGTAACGCCCGATTTAAATTCCACGATAAATTTGTCCTCGTAGACAGTGACCTTTTCGATTAGCCGCCGGACAAGGGACTCGTCATATTCGGTAATCGCTGTAGGCTGTTCCTTTAGGGCCTTTATCCAATGGAGACAATATTGAAAATATGATTTTATCATAATCGGAGCAGGAATGGGAGGGCTAATCGCTGCCAATTTCCTCTCCAGGTACAATAAAGGAGTATTGGGCCAGAAAAGCATAATATCCCGGGAAGGCTTGCCACATCCTTTGCCAGAAATAGCGTCCAGGGTGTATACATGGGCTCTTATTTGAGCGGTCAATGGGTCTTCCCGGGCTTTGGCGCAGCAGGTGTCATGGCCAGCGGCTATTGTCCTGCAAAAGAGATACTGAAGAATGAGGGGATCGATCTAAAGAAGGAATTTGCGGAGTATTTTTCAGACCGATCCCATAAAGCGTGATAGACGTATTCTGAATTCTATTGCCCTTCACGCGGCGTCATATGGAGAAATCGTATCACAAGACAGCTCATATAAACAACTTTTGAAGTGCAAAAATCACACTTAAAAGTGCAAAAGTAACAGAAATCAAATAAAGCATTCTGGCCAGTAACATTTGTGATATATTTTATTTACAGTATAAGACTATTTTATTGTTTACATCAACACATTTATCAACAGATGGAAATATTTTGATATAGAATGGCAAAAAAGGAGAATCACTGGCAACGGCAGTGACAGATAAATGGTACTCATCCGGCAGATCACAGTGTTACTTTGAGCATGCATTTTCTATTGATTTATGAGCGGATAGCTGTCAGTGCTATCTGGTATGTTGTTTTGTAGTTCTGCGAGGGAGGTTTTCCATATGAAACGACTAGTCAAAAAATCAGTTACATATATTATTGCATTGTGCATTGTCCTGAGCATGTGTGCAACAGCCTATGCAAGCCAGGCGAATGAACTCAAAGGGCACTGGGCGGAGAAAACACTCACAGAGTGGGTGCAGCTTGGTCTTCTGAAGGGTGATAATAATGGCAATTACAACCCCGACAGCAAGATCACACGAGCTGAATTCATGGCTCTTGTGAACCGTGTTATGAGATATACAGCCAAAAGCGACAGTATCCGGAAGTTTGCTGATGTGTCCACGAATAAGTGGTACTATGATGATGCTTCAAAAGCCCTAGCGGCAGGGTACATTACCGGTACATCTGCAAACACCCTGTCGCCGGAGGATACGATCACAAGAGAGCAGGCTATAACAATTATATCCCGAATAAATGGTATCGATCCGAACGGTGATACCGGTATCCTGTTGCAGATCGCCGATTCTCCTGTAATAGCAGGCTGGGCAAAGGGACCTGTCGCCGGAGCGATCCGGGAGGGTCTTGTGACCGGCAGTAACGGAAGGATAAACCCCAAAGCCAATACGACACGAAGTGAAGCAATCGTGCTTCTGGATCGTGTACGCACCGATACAAGGGTATACTATTTCGCCGGCACATATGGGCCTGAAAGCGGTACGGCTGCAGCCGGCAATGTGGTCATCGCATCTCCCCGCATAAAGCTGCGGAACATTATAGTGGCCGGTGATCTGGAGATAGCAGACGCAGTCGGTGAAGGAGAAGCCACTCTGGAGAATGTGGTTGTCCGTGGTAAAATAGTTGCCAAAGGCGGCAGCCCCAAAATAGTTGCCGGAGCCATTGGCGGTGACGGCGGCAGTAACGGAGGCGGAGACGGAAACGATGATGGGGGCAGAACCCCGAGCGGCGGAGGCAACGGCGGAAGTAATGACAACGGCGGCAACAACAGCGGCGGAGGCGGAAACGATGATGGGGGCGGCAATGACGACGATGGTAACGACGGAGACGGAAACGATGATGGCGGCGGCAATGACGACGATGGTAATCCGCCGGTGCTTGTGTCGATCACAATAGCTAGTCCACCATCCAAGCTGACATATGAAATAGGTGAACCACTGGATCTGACAGGAATTGTTGTGACCGGAACCTATTCGGATAATACGACGAAAACAGAAAAAGCATCCATGGGCAATATATCCGGATACGATTCAGGTACAGCCGGGGAAAAGACAGTCACCGTTACGATCAACGGGAAAACAGCTAAATTCAAGGTCGATGTAAATACCTCTGAAAACGTTGTTATCACTTCGATCAACGCTATTGCAGATACAGTAGAACAAAATGATACATATACTTTACCGGCCAAGGTAACGGTAAATATATCTAATGGGAAAACTGCTCAGCTTGCCGTGGTTTGGAGTCCGTCCGCAGCCTCCACTGACCAATACGGAGAATTTTCCTTTGACGGTACTGTAGCTGAAACCGCGGGAATAAAGAATCCTCAGGCAATCAAGGCAACTCTGACTTTGACTGTAAAACCTGTAGGATCACAGGGCACGATCATCAATGCTGCAAGCTGCAAGTATGAGGATGTAAGCGAAGCAGTATCCAAGGCTAATTCGGGCGATACGATCCTGGTGCCGGAGGGTACGGCGACATGGGATCAGACATTGTTGATCACCAGTGGTATTACTCTTAAGAGTAAAGCGGGAGCAGAGAATACCATTATAAATGGCGGGATGGGAATCGATCAATATATTATCCAGTATGAACCGTCTTCTCCAAGTGAAGACCCACTGTTTCGCTTATCGGGATTTACATTCGATGCCGACGACGCAGCCCTGTCCCTCAGGGTCAGCAATCAGGATATTGTACCGATTACCATCCGGATCGATCATAACCGGTTTATCGATTGCACACAGGAACATACAGGCAACAACCGGGCGCCTTTTATTTTTAGCGGAACTGTTTACGGGGTCGTGGACAATAATGAGTTCAGCGGTGATGTCCATATCGATAACATGGGCCTGAACAAACGATCCTGGGAAAACGGGGCGTTTCAATATGGGACCACGGACAACCTTTATTATGAGGACAACGTCTTCACCAGTAGTTCCGTATTGGACAGCGGCGGGCACGGAGGGAGATACTGCAATCGATATAATACATACAATCTGACAAAGAATGTATTTCCCATGTTCGATGCCCATGGAAATCAACTCGACGGTGTTTACACAACAATGGGTGTTGAGATTTACGGAAACCTTGTCAGGAGCAAGGGTGGGGACTTCATTCCGCAGCCTTTACTGGGGCTACGCGGGGGCAAGGCGTTGGCCTTTTTCAATAGGATCGAAACAACCAGATCCGTTAAGATCAGCGTCCGTGAGGAATGGCCGGATGAAATTTCACCTCCAGTATTGAACCCCATCGATGGAACGCCTCAGCGCATCAATAACAGCTACTTCTGGAATAACCGCAATACCGATTCTAAGCTGGTTTCAGTAGAATCAGATATCAACATTGGGAATAAACCTGCGGAAGCATGGCAGCCCAATTTTGATTATGCATCCTCAATATATTATATGATTCCCGCGAATGACTCGCGAGGGCATTGCTGGAAGGTCAGAACACGGAAAGGTTCCGTGCCATATCTGACTGGATCGACGGAGCCTGACTGGAATTCGAAGCAGTCTGGTGAAACCATTCAGGATGGAGAATATACATGGATCAATTTGGGAATAGTGACACCTATTGCGGAAAACGAAAGCTATTGGATCCACTCCGAAAGTTTTACCGGAGAAACCGGTGTGGGTTGCGGGCATCTTGCTGACCGTCCCGCAACCTGTAT
The DNA here is from genome assembly GCA_964512095.1 of uncultured Oscillospiraceae bacterium. GTDB lineage: Bacteria > Bacillota > Clostridia > Acetivibrionales > DTU013 > DTU013. The sequence goes on along the minus strand of CAZEIH010000003.1, from coordinate 114,752 downwards.
ACCAGGTGTGGCCTATTGGGCGACGGATCAGGATTGTTCGGAAGTATCTCCCGATAATGTAGGTGCTCATCCCAAAACACCTATTGCCGGAACGTTGTACAAATGTACGGCACCTAACACTTGGGTTGAATACTATACTCCCTACACATATCCTCACCCGCTGAGAACGTCAGGACCACTGGCGGACAGTGGTGCAAAGAACGAGGACAGGACATGGTATGTCGACAATGCTGCAGCTGGCAAAAACGATGGCACTTCCTGGAGCGACGCCTGGAAGAGCTTTGTTGATATCAACTGGGGAAAGATCGCCCCGGGCGACCAGATTGCCATATCCGGAGGCACCAATTCAAAGACATATTATGAACAATTAAAGGTCGGGGCATCAGGCGAGGAGGATAAACCCATCACTATTGTCCCCGGTGAAGATAAAGGTCATAACGGTACAGTTATTATCAGCTATGATAACGGACACAATCCAGAGAATAATGGCCATGGAATAAATATCAGCGGAAAAAATCATATCAGTGTGATCGGTGCTGCAAAAGGAGAGGAGCCGCGCATCCGCATAACCGGCTGCTCCGATGCCGGGGTGTATCTCAATGGTCTTAGCCACCATATCCAGATATTCGGCCTGGAAATCGATAATAATGGTGATGGTTATGCTAATGGCAAGCCCGATGAGCTTGTCACGCCTTATATGGATGATGGTATTTATACCAATTTCAGTTCCAAGGTAAACGAAAGCCCGGTGGTTGAGATCGCCTTCTGTAAAATCCATGATAATTACCAGGATCAGATTACTCTGGCCGCCGGAAGAGGGAAGAAGGAATACGGACGTTTTTTGATACATGATAATGAAATATACAATATTAATGATGATGGTGTTGAAACCGGGGATTCACAAGGAGTAGACATCTACAACAACATATTCCATACATTGGTCACAAACGGCGGCGATGGCCATCCTGACGGGATACAGACAGCTGGAGGATATCAGCGGATATGGAATAATACGCTCTATGATTTTTACAATCCCGATAAAGTTTCCAACGCTTATATCCTGTGTTCCTTCAGAAATAGTGTTGGTGAGCCAGAGTCCCATATCCTGGTCTACAATAACCTGATCTACCATGATGCTCCGCCTCAGGAGCGCAACTATATCAGGGGTATCGAATTTACCAAGGGCAATGGCAATGTCAGCGGCATATCCGATGTTTACATCGCAAATAATACGATTATCGGTACTCCTTTCCATGGACTCTCCGTTGTTACCGGAGACAACATACCGGGCGAAAATGTAAGCAACATTAATATCTATAATAACCTCATAATAAATTGTCATCGGCTAAAATCTACTGGCCCGGCTTTAATGATAAACTCTAAAAATTGTACTATCGGCTCGATAGACAGCGATGCTCACATAAAATTCGACAACAATATTATTTTTGCCGGTGAGCATGGTACATGCATTGTCACAGAGGAAAAAGAGAAGAAGATTTATTATATGACAAACGAGGAATGGACAGCGGCGACCGGATGCAATAAGAACATAATAGGGAATCCTGATCCGTTGCTCACCTCTGATTACCGGCTGAAGGTTGGTTCGCCGGCAATCGGCAAGGGAATCGACTTAAGCCATATATTTGATTATGATATCACCGGTGCTCCCAGGGGCAATGAGTGGGACATCGGGGCATATGAGAATTAGCAGTGATTTTCTAAACGAAGGCATGGCAGACGGTATTTTATTATCAAAGACATTGATATGAAGCTTATATGATATGCCAGATAGAAATGGGATAAAAGGCCGCAGATGGAACTCTGCGGCTTTTTTCTGGTATGACGGGCACGCCGTCAATCTGTGGTGATCGTCCACAAGGGGCGTAGTTGCCGACGAACCCCATAGCGACTTGCAAGTTTCACATCGTGAGGTGTGGGAGGGAAGAAGCAATAGCGAAATCGTAGCCTGACGAACAGGAAACTAATACCAAGGCTTGTATGGCGGATAAGCTGGCTAAAAGCAGTGAAGTCCAAAAGGGCAACCGTAACCTGTGCAAGTAGATTAGGCAGGTAGATGATGACCCTAGTTGGTAAAATCGTAAAAGACCCCATCCAAACTGATTCTTTCAAAAATATCGGAATCAGGAAAGTGAAAAATGGTAAGGGGGATACCCGAAAAATTGCCCTACTCTATAGATTTCAGGAACTTAGGGCTACCAACATCCCCAGTGAGGATATTGAGTGCCTTAGGAGCCTATGCCGCCAGTACTACAAACCGGACGATGAGCTTACCGCTTACAAAAATGGGCTTGCGGGTATAGTTGACCAACTCATACTTAATTACACGGACGTTTTCTCTAATATATTCTCCGAGGCTGCTATTGCTGTCTTGGAAGAGTATCCTACACCTGCGCATATACTCAAGGCCAACAGGATCAAGCTGATTTCATTGATCCAGAAAAACTCTCGAAGAAGTCTTTTCATGCAGAGTGTGAAGAAAGGTTGAGATAGAGATGTCATATCCCAAATTACCTTCAAATATAAATCCGGGTATCTGCCCCACAAGAGATAATGCAATTGATTTACTGCTGGCTTCAATTGCATTTGAAGAATTAGGACTGGCTCATATTATCAATGCGGAAGCTGAGAAAATACAGTAGGCGCTAGGTACAATAGCTGGACAGTCCATAAAGAATCCTTCGGTTGCTGGGCTCACCTGCGGAGAAAACTTTTTGATGCTCTGAAAACCCTTCCAAAAGACAAGCAAACGGATTTCAACACAGCAAAAGGGGTAACTTAATGCGACAGACTGTTCCATTTTACGTAACAATTCATGATGAAGATGTCCATACATTCCTGACAGTGAATGATGTGGTCATATATGTGGATGCACTGATTGTAGAATAGGAGGAAAATTTGAAAAAGGCCTTTTGGATGTATATAGCTACATTGGAAAGCATGTCGGAAATGTCGGAACCGGAAGAATTAGAACGATAATCGTCCTACAAAGCTCATAATTACTACGTTGAAAAGTACGACGTTATTTGGTATAATTTCAAGTTAAGAACAGGAGACAATGAAATGGCAGATGGTATGAAACGATATATACTACATTTCTATGATTGGGTCGAAAGCAAAAATATCCTGCAAACCTTTTAAGAATAACCATGAGGAGCAAATTAAGCTGGTAAGTTCCTTTGACTGGTTAAACCTAAACTCCCTTTATGATATTGACGATGAGTTACGGGAGTTGATGTGGGTGTCTGTGTTTATAGATTCTGCTCGGTGTGACGCACTGTGCTTTGCCCTTCGGGAGAGAGTGGAACTGCTTTCGGAAGTGGTAAATACCCGCAGAATATGGATTCCGGTAGACGACCACCGCAGCGATGTGACCGAGGATACGGCCTACAGCGGTAAAGATGATTCACAACGATAACAAAATACCAGATAACAATAGTGTCCCCTGAAAGCGTATTGAAACTGGACTTTGGTAGTATATGTATAAAAAACATGTTAAGTAAAGGTAGTGTATAGGATGAAAAAGAGCGTTTTTATCGTAGCTGCATGTATTCTTGTTGTTACCTTAGCTGTAGGGGTGCTGGTTTTCAAGCCGTTTTCCAATGGCACATGGCAGACTAGTGGGGGGCAGGGTACATTGGCGGAGGAGGATGGTCAGGAGCTTGTTACCCAGAAGAAGCAAATAATTGTTTATACCTTCGATAAGGAGCTTAAATCAATAATTGAGCAATATACTGAAAAGCATCCTGAGTTCAATTATGAAGTAGTCTGCCGTGAAAACGATCATAACTTTCTCTATGACTTGAATCATGGCTTGCAAAACGGTGACGATGACAAGGTGGATCTATATTGTGTCCCAGCTTCATTTGGCCAATGGTATATAAAGGGTGGCTATGCCGGTTATGCAAGCACATATAAGGAGCTTGGCATCGACGTGGACACTGCTTTGAAGAAGGCTGAGATTCCACAGAATATTATTGATGCCGGAAGCAATCCGGACGGAGAATTGATTGCGCTTCCTTACAAAAAGAACATCAATCTTTTTATGTATCGCCGCTCTATAGCCAAGAAGGTTTGGGGAACAGACGAACCGGACAAGATTGCGGAAGTCATTGGTGCCGGCACAGGTAATTGGGATAGATTTATGGAGGCGGCAGAAGAACTGAAGGAACATAACAGCTATATACTAGCTGATTATCGTGAGCTTTCCGGATTAGTTGAAACTGATATTTCCCCCAAACTGCTTTCAGAAGAAAGTGATGGTATAGATTCGAAGTGGGAAGAATACATGGATATTTCTAAGCAAATGCTTGAAAATGGTTATATAAAAGGGAGTCTGAAGTGGACTGAGGAGTGGTTCGAAGATCTGGAGGGTAAAACAGGTGAGCCTGTCTTTGGCCTTTTCATAGAGGACTACAATATTGAAGACCTTTCAAATTGGCTAAATAGTACTGTTGGTGACTGGGCAGTATGTCTGCCGCCTATCAACGTTGATACGGGCTTTTATACAGGGTTTAATGAAACTGACTACTATACGGGCATCCTTGTCAACAAGAACTCAGCAAATAAGGATGCGTTGGGGCCTCTTATAGAATGGATAACACTGGATCATACGGAAACTGGACTTCAGCAGTGCTTAGCAAATGGCACATTGTATGGAGGAAAGAGAACTGTTGTCTCAGGGAAGGTGCTTAAAAATACTGATAACTCTATTCCACTTTTGAATGGGCAAAATCTAAACACAGTGGTATATGAGGCTTTACAAATACCAACAAGCAGGCATAATGGCACAGGCCTTGGCTTGTTTTTCCATTGGTTTTCAGAGACTGAAATGTATCTCCGAGGAGAGAAGGACAAGCAGGCTGCAATTGCAGATTATAATGCACTAAAACTAAGCAGTTCTGATGAGCAATACAAAAAGCAAGGATTATTGCCACAAGGTAGACTCCAATCTCTTGTTGGTACCAGAGAATTGAATCTATATTCTTATGATATGGAACTCATGTATTATATTCAAGTATATATAGAAAAACATCCGGAGTTCAATTATAAGGTTAATTGGCATCATGCTGCACTGATAGACGACTTTTGCACATTATCCCTTATTAATAAGAACATACAAAGTGACAGTGGGGATGTTGTGGACATTTACTGTGTTCCTGACGCATATTCTCACGAATTAATCAAGGGTGATTATTCAAAACATGCATTGACCTATAAAGAGCTTGGAATAAATGTGGACTCTGAATTAGAGAAAGCAGAAATTCCACAACATATAATTGACGAGGGAACTAATCCTGACGGAGAAATTATTGCTCTTCCATATATGACCGGCGCTAATGTATTTATGTATAGGCGATCTATTGCAAGGCAAGTATGGGGTACAGATAATCCTAACGAGATAGCCAAGATCATAGGTGCTGGCACTGAAAAATGGGACAATTTTCTAGAAGCGGCTCAAACTCTGAAGGAGCAAGACTGCTATATAGTACCAGGAATTTGTGATATATCATGGATGTTGGATACTGGCAACATGTTTGATGAAAATAAAGGAAGTAACGGATTTTTCATTTCAACTACCGAATCAGACGCAATTTATGAAATAAATCCAATGTGGAAAGAATTTATGGATATTTCAAAGCGTATGTTTGACAATGGCTACACAAAGGATTTGGACCATTGGTCAGAGGAGTGGAGTGTTGCTCTGAACGGGAAAGGTGACAAGCCAGTTTTCGGACTTGTCTTGCCATATGAATATATTAGTACTCTTTCGGATCATGACTACTATTTAGAGGATACCCATGGCGATTGGGCAATATGCATGCCGCCGTTTAAAACGAGAACAGCTTTTAATACAGGGATTATAGTCAATAAGAGCTCACCTAATAAAGACACACTAGGGCCTCTTATCAAGTGGTTAACCCTGGATAGCTCAGAAGAAGGACTACAGCACTCACTTGTAAATGATACTCTCTTTGACAAGAACAGTGAGCGGTATAGAATTAGTGGTGGGAAAAGGGCTGTTGTATCCGGTGAAGTGCTGAAGAAAACGGATTGCACAGTAGACTTTTTGGGGGGGCAAAATATAAACCCTGTTATATGTGAAATTCTAAACAAACCAAGCGGAAAACAAGCTTATCAAGGATATCAAGCGAGTATTCTCAACTCATGGATTTATGAAACAAGGGCCTGCGCCAAAGGAGAAAAGGACAGTGAAACTGCAACCGCAGATTTTCTGGCAGACGTGCAGGATATGAAAAATTCGTATATAGAGATATTCAAGGAATATGATATATTATTTATGCTACCATGATTTTAAAGACTCAAGAGACTTATCAGAATTTAGGCCTCAAGCTCTTTATTCAGGCTGTTTTCTCCACCATACACTAGATTTACATAATCCTACTTGATAAAGCTTTTCTATATGCTATATAATGTTTATATTATGTAGCTTTGACAGCATGGATGGTCATATAAATCAATCAAAAGGAAACGGAATAATATAACAGGAGGTCTTTTATGTATTGTCCAAATTGTGGTAATTATGTCCCTGACGATGCAAAATTTTGCAATAGTTGCGGGACGGGAATATCTCAGACGGGAGTGCAAGCGCCTGGCGCATCTCCACAAGCATCTCCACAAGCATCTCCTAATGCTGGTGTTGTAAACAATGTGGGGAGTGGTAAGATAAAAGGCAAGAAAAACCTTAAGATGCTTGTAATGATTGCAGGGGTTGTAGTAGTTTTTATTCTTGCCGGAGTTATTGTTCTTGCCAATATGTGGAGGATTATGCCTGGTAAATCATATTACAGCTATCTAGAAACCAAAAACACACTAGTATCATTTAACAAGCTGTATAAGGATGCTATCAAAGCAACAGAGATAGAATCTGGCAGCAAGGATATTGAATTCACTATCAAAAGTCTTGGCAGTGATGAAGATGTGCCCTCTAGTGTTAATTTGGAGGACATGAGCTTAAGAGCACAGGTTGATTATAGCAAGAATAAAACCCAAGGCTATATCAGCCTTAATTACGAGGGTAGTGCCCTGCTGGATGCAAAGATCTACAAGGATAAGGATACAGTAGGCCTTGGATTACCCCTCTTATATGATGATAATTTTAGCTGCAAAATCGATAAACTACAGGAGCTTATGTATGGCAGGAGGGGGCAGGAGATTCCTGATGAAACAAGCATAAACCAAAAGTCACTTGATGAGTTCAAAAAAGAGTTGGATGGGGACACAAAATATCTCGATAAGGCATTGGCGAAATATGCCAAGATTGCAATGAAGAGCATTTCTTCTGACAGCATCGAAGTATCGGGGGCTGATGGTATTACAGGTATATATACATGGAAAAATGGTACAAGAAAGCGTGCTATGGAATTGGAGAATGCCAGGCTAATTCAAATAAAGATTACCCAAGGTGATATGTATAACATACTCGACAAGGTTCTGGAGGAAGCTATAAAGGATGACAAATTAATTGAACTAATCTATAAATATGCAAAGACTGGCGACCTCATTACTGAGTATCGATATGGATTCGATATTGATGATATTAATGATATTAATATCGAAGTCACCAAGGAAGATATTACTGAGATAAAAGAGGAATTGGAGCGAATACGGGAAGATTTGGAGTACGAATTTGACCTGGAAAGCAAAGAAGTTTTGATGACAATAAAGGTGGTTGCAGACAGCAAAAACAACATTGTAAGCAGAGAAATAAACATTGATGATGCAAGGATCACATTTTCTAGCTATACTGATGAAAAGGATGGCAATAGAATAAACGAACTTAACTTCGCTGAATCAAGGTATAGTGACGACGGTCCATTCACAATATATGTATATGATGGTGAAAAGGGCAAAGGCTTTTTAGCCTTAGAGGATGATGAATCCGTGGAATTTACCTATTCAAGAAAAGGTGAAGGGAAAAATAGTATCGGTTTGGATTATGGCACATACAGAGTAAAGATAGATCAAAGTAATAATTTGTTTGAGGGCATTCTTACAGTCGAAAATAATGACAACAGTAAAGATGGCGAAAAGCTAAATCTACGCCTCTTACAAGACAATGATGAGTTTATCAGCCTGGATATAAGAGTTAAAGAGTTGAAGGATAAATCAAATCTAAACTTCAATAAGAAGAAGGCTATTGACTTAGCTAATGCGGATGAAGAAGAGCTAGAGGATATCATGGAAGAGATTGAATCAAATTATGAGATGATAACAGAAGATATTAGATGGCTACTTGGTATGTAATTTAGGCAGATGTTTTAATATGATAAAGGAAATCCCCTCAGATCTATTCTGGGGGGGTTTTTTTATGCATCCACTCTATTGGTGTAAGGATATTATGTGGCAATGACAGCAGAAGGAAGCAGTTCAGAATGGCGTAAACAGACCATGCAAAGATAACAATGGTTTATGGCCATGATATGCAAGTGTATATGGCGTAAACAGACCGTAAAGAGACAAAAACCAAGTAAATAATATAGGAAAAAATGTTGACACTTTGGTTTAATGGTATTAAACTAAATGTAGTGAGTTTAATTCCACTAAACCAAAGTACTACGACTTAAAATGATATAGCATACTGTGGTGTGAAATTAGTATCACTAAAAACTAAAGTGGTGGCACGGAAAGATATTGTGATAGGCAGCAGCTGTGCGAAACTAACATCATTAAACTAAAGGAGTGATGACTGTGGCAGAATATAAGCTAGGGGTTATGGAAACAAGGTTTGCCGAGTTGATGTGGGACAATGAGCCTATATCTTCTGGGGAATTGGTAAAGCTCTGTGAAAAGGAGCTGGCTTGGAAGAAGTCAACCACCTACACGATGCTACGGCGGCTTTGTGAGCGTGGCATTTTCCAAAATAACAGTGGTACTGTTAGCTCTATTTTGAACAAGCAGGAGTTCAATGCACTGCAAAGCGAAAGATTTGTTGAAGAGACCTTCGACGGATCCCTTCCACAGTTTCTAACCGCTTTTACCCTTAGAAAAAAGCTGACTGAAATAGAAATTGATGAACTGCAAAGGTTTGTCGATGAGAATCGAGGTGAATCCTGATGTGGATGTACACTCTGTTACCTACAATCCTCAATATGAGCATTACTGCTAGCATCGTTATAGTTTTCGTGATGTTGGCACGTGTACCACTGAAAAAAGCGCCTAAGATTTTTTCCTATATTATATGGGCTGTCGTACTATTTCGTCTTGTCTGCCCGATATCATTTTCATCGCAGCTATCTGTGATGGGTATATTGCCTACTCCGGTAGTAGCAGATAACAGTGTCCCATTTGTTCCCGCCGATATAGTGCATACTAAATACCCGCAGGTGGATTTGCCGGTTCCAGGTGTCAGTGATGTCATAAACGAGCGTTTGCCCCAAGGCCAGGAGCAGCTTGTTGCTGACCCACTGGAATGGCAGATGACAGCTGCTACGGTACTATGGCTTTGTGGTATCGCAGCGATGCTGATTTACAGTACGGTTTCTCTGCTATTGCTGCGCCGAAAGCTTATCAGTGCGGTGCCTTTAAGCAAGGCTGTACAGAATTCCACTATTTTTAACCCTGGGATTAAGGCGTTTTCACATGAAAGCATCTATATTGTGGATCATATTCCCACACCATTTGTGATAGGTATTATACGTCCCAAAATCTATCTGCCGTCAACACTGAACGAGCGGGAGCTGAGCTATGTCATCTTACATGAGCAGACACATATACGAAGGTATGACCATATAGTCAAGATGATAGCCTTTTTAGCCCTGGTTGTGCATTGGTTTAATCCACTGGTGTGGGTGGCCTTTTTGTTATGTGTAAAGGATATGGAAATGTCCTGTGATGAACGTGTCTTAAGAGAAATGGGCACTGATATCAAGGCGGACTATTCAACCTCACTTCTTTCTCTGGCTGCAGGCCGGCGCCTCATTAACGGTAGCCCCCTTGCCTTTGGTGAGGGAAATATAAAAGGGAGGATAAAAAACGTGATGAATTTTAGGAAGCCCGCTTTCTGGGTACTTGTTGTAGCTGTTATTGCTGTTGCTGTGGTTTGTTTTTGCCTAATGACCAATCCAGCCACCGCAAATATATCCAATAACGATGTGGTAGACCTTTCGGATATCGAGGAAATGAATATTGGTGCTGACGAGGGTAGTCAGACATCGCTTGAGCCGACTGTTCCCGAATTGTCGCCGGAGCAGAATGCAGGTGCCGATATGGCAGAGCTCGACTACGCCTCAGATAACTTTGTTATTTTCCATGGCTATTTCGGACTGTTCGTATACGACATTAATTCAAATAAAATTGTCCGCAGCCTAGACTTAAAGCCAATCGGATGTAATTTTACACAGGGCGATGATTACTGCGATGTGACTGTTAGCGCGGATGGTAGGACAGTACAGCTTCATCCAATGAGCAGTGAAAATATGTATGTCTATTCGGTACCAGATAATACTTTGAAAGAAACGACTCATGAACAAATGGAGAATCGGTTTACTGATTTTATTGACATAGTTGAAGTGGTGGGATTGGAAAAAGCAGGGCTTCATAGTCATACTGCGGTAGAATTTGATAAAGGTGAATATGGTTATCTATATGCTTCGGACTGGACACTAGGTACCCTCTCCTATGTGCGCGGTGATGAGATATACAGACTGTTTGATTTCAATGTGTCTTTATCTGCTGGCGCAGCCTCTTTGCCTACAGATGATATAGAACAAAGCATATCAAATCAAATGCAATATTGAGGTACTATACTCGGGACAACGACTTTTACGGCCATGGCTACGAGGTTGCCGGAGAAGGACATGTTACGTTTGAGACAGAGGAGAGGGAAGGACAAACCCATGCCTATATTTGGGAGAAGCTAGCCTTGCTGGGCTTTGAAAATGGCATTCTAACAGAAGTCAGCGGGCATATGAATCCGAATAGGCAGTGAGATGAAATGTCTAGAGGGAACACTGCGTAATGCAAAATAGTCAATGTAGATATAAGAGTCAGAAACGGCGAAATAATCAGCATTAAACTAATTGAGTGTGAATATGCTGGAGGAAGGGGAGGGAATGGAAATGACATTTCTTGAAGCAATAGAAAAAAGAAGCTCTAGAAGAAGCTACCTTAGTAAAGCGATAGAGCCGGATAAAATAGAAAGACTTAAAGAAGCAATAGACAAATACAATGATAGGTCAGCTATGTCTATCCAATTCATTGAGGATGGAAGTAAAGCCTTTGGAGGCCTTAGGAAGAGCTATGGAATGTTCAGCGGAGTTAGAAGCTTTATTGCCCTTGCTGGAAAAACAGATGACCCAAACCTTAAAGAAAAGGCTGGCTATTATGGTGAGCTGCTTGTGCTGGAGGCAACCACACTGGGGCTTGGGACGTGCTTTGTAGGGGCCTCATATGACAAAAAAAGCTGTCCCTGCAAAGTAGAGGAAGATGAAACACTCACCTGTGTAATTACAGTTGGTTATGTTAATGATTCACCCGTGCTAAAGGAAAGGGTAATCCACCGAATAATGCATATGGGCAAGACTCAGCTTAAGAATCCATGTGAGTCAGGCGAGGGATTTCCGCCCTGGTTTGTTAAAGGTGTAAGATCAGTACAGCTAGCTCCCTCGGCGGTGAACCGCCGCCCTGTCAAGCTTGCATATGAATCAGGGAAGGCTTCGGCATATGTAGATAGTAAAGGTGGGTACAATTTAATGGACTTAGGTATTGCCAAGGCTAATTTTGAGATAGCGGCTGGTGGACGATTTGAGCTCGGTAATCACGGTGCTTTTACCAAGGAGTAGGCAAAGTGTTTGTGCTTTTGAAGGTCTTACTTGATTAAAAAAGCTGTCTATTTCACAAGTTGTAATCGCTTAACGTATTAGCTTCCTCGTTTTATAGCTATTATTTTCCAAGGGTCTTTGTGCTTGAACAAAGGCCTTTTTACATGTAATATAGACTGTATGACATTAGAGTTAGGCAGTGTTATATTACAAAAGAAAGGGTGTTTAAATTTGAGGCGGCTTCCCTTTGAAGGTAGGCTTTTGATTTGTGATATGGATGGTACCTTGCTTGACAGCAACAGTGAAATAAGCAGTGATAATATTAAAGCTATTGAGAGGTTTATTGAGGGTGGAGGGCTATTTACCGTCGCTACAGGCAGGATGGAAAAATCAGTACAACCCTATTTGAACAGGTTACCTGTCAATGCTCCTGTGATTGTTTATAATGGAGCAGGGATATTTGACTTCAAGGCTGGGCGGATACTCTGGCAGGCGAATTTGGATACTAAGATAACCGGGCCGGTGAAAGACATTATGGACAAGTTCCCAGGAATCAGTGTGCAGGTTTATCATGGTGGGCAGACGTATTTTGTCACTGAAAACCAGTATTCAGATGCCCTTAGGATAAGAGAGCATTTTGAGCCAATCAGAACAGGCCTTGATGAAGTACCCACGCCATGGTTCAAAATAATACTTGCATGGGACCCTCTAAAGCTCAAGAATGTGGAGAAATTTCTAAACAGTTGCCAGGGTGATTTCAGGCAGGTTTATTCAGAGCCTCAGTTCCTTGAACTACTAAACCCTAAAGCAACAAAGGGCAGTGCAATGAATGAGCTAATAGGAATGCTGGGAATGGAAGGCTCCTGTGTCATATCAATGGGGGACAACCTTAATGATATTGAGCTAATCAAGGAGGCTGGTATTGGTATAGCTGTCGCCAATGCTCACACCGATCTCAAAGCCGTAGCAGATATGTGCAGTACAGATAATAACAACAGTGCGGCTGCTGAAGTTATTGGCTGGTTGGAAGAAGGGAAAATTCTGTTGTAATTTGCAGGAAAATAACAGAGCATTATTGAATTACTATATTAATAACTTTACAAACCAGCTAAGTATAGTCAAAAAGTGTCTAGGTGAGTGCCTAGCATCGAATAGAGGTTGATTTTTACATGGATAGGAAAATGATCAAATGGATAGCAATAATAACTGTACTGATATTTGTATTGACATCCTTCAGTTTCATTGGATACATGTTGTTTAGCTGACTTAGCGGCATTAGTGTTGTGGTGCAAATGAGGGTGCTCAAAAGCAGCAAAGGGCGTTTATCGTACTTGAAGGCATTTTCCTTCAGTAGGGGCATTTTTGAGGGATAGAAGGCAATCTATATTTTGAAGAAAGGTTGTGGGAAAATGGGCACTATCAAAAAAGCATTCATCTCTCCACACCCGCCGATAGTAATTCCTGAAGTCGGGAAGGGAGAAGAGGCGAAGGCCGGTGCAACGGTAAGTGCACTAAAGAAGTTAGCAAAGGAGATAGGCCGGATAAAGCCCCCCACTATAATAGTAACTACTCCCCATGGTCCTGTTTTCAAGGATTTCATTCATATTAATATAAAACAAAGGCTATCAGGGAATTTGAGGCAGTATGGGGCTCCGGGAGTGGAGCTGGAATATATGAACGATCTTGAACTGGCTAGTGAAATTGCGCAGCTTGCCAACAGCCAGTATATACCATGCGGAGGTCTAGAGGAGCATATCATCTCCAAATATGGTATTACCGAAGAGCTGGATCATGGAGTAATGGTACCGTTATATTTCATAAATAAAGAATACAGCGACTTTAAGCTGGTACATATTTCTGTGGCAGGGTTATCCTTTAATGACTTGTACAAGTTTGGCAGTTGTATCGCAAAGGTAGTTGAGCAATCGCAGAAGGATGTAGTATTCCTGGCCAGCGGCGACTTGTCCCACCGTCTTGCACCTAACGGTCCTTACGGATTCAATGATTGCGGTCCTGAATTTGATGGCAAACTTGTTGATTATTTGAAGGTGCCGGATCCTGGAGCTTTACTGAAATTTGAAGAGGACTTTCTGGAAGAGGCGGGAGAATGTGGTTTGCGTTCATTTATAATGATGTTTGGCGCCCTGGACGGCTTTAAGCTAAAATCGCAGGTCTATTCGTATGAAGGCCCCTTTGGCGTAGGCTATGCAGTTGCAGAATTTGAGCCTGAAGAAGAAACAGAGGGTGAGAGCCTGTTAGATAAGCTGGATCTAAGCGAGATCGAAAAGCTTAGCAGTATACGAAATAATGAGGATCCATATACGGCTCTTGCTAGAAAGACCTTGGAGATGTATGCAACAAGTGGTATCGTCATAGATATTCCTGATGTACTACCGGAGGAAATGGCTAACAGACAGGCTGGCGTATTTGTTTCAATTAAGAAACAGGGCAAGCTGAGAGGCTGTATTGGTACTATTGAACCTACAAGAGAAAATATTGCGGCAGAGATTATAAACAACGCTATAAGCGCGGGTAACCATGATCCCAGATTTGCTCCTGTTGAGGAGCATGAACTGGATAGCTTAGTCTACTCAGTGGATGTTCTTGGGGAAGCTGAGCCTGTCAAATCTATGAAGGAGCTGGATGTAAAAAGATATGGAGTCATAGTAAGAGCAGGTATGCGATTGGGCCTGCTGTTACCTGATTTAGAGGGTGTTGATACACAGCTTGAGCAGGTAGCTATAGCTCTGCAGAAGGCAGGTATAGAACCGAATGAAAGATACTCTTTGGAGCGATTTGAAGTAATACGGCATAGATGATAGGATTTTCATGCTATTCCATCAAGCTGCTGGGGGAGAACATGAAAGAAGCTATGTTTTATGAAAAACTTGATAACAACAAGGTTCGATGCCTGCTATGTCCCCATGAATGTGTTGTGCAGCAGGATGGCTCGGGGGTTTGTCGCGCCAGAGGTAACATGGGTGGCCGCTTGTATTCCCTCAACTATTCCATGGCCACGTCACTGGCTCTTGACCCCATCGAAAAAAAGCCCCTCTACCATTTTCGGCCTGGTAGCCAGATATTATCGGCAGGTACCTTTGGATGTAATTTTAAGTGTAGCTGGTGCCAGAATTGGACAATCGCACATAAGGACCTTGGGGCTAAGGAGATGACGCCGGAAAGACTGGCGGAGCTTGCCGATGACTATTCAGCTCGGGGCAGTATTGGTGTGGCATATACATATAACGAACCCTCTGTTTGGTATGAGTTCATTTATGACACAGCCAGGCTGGTTAATCAAAAGGGTCTTGTGAATGTATTAGTAACTAATGGATTCATTAATATGGAGCCCTTGGAACAGCTATTGCCATATATAGATGCAATGAATATCGACGTGAAGGCTTTTACTGAAGAGTTTTACAGCAAATACTGCAAAGGTTCTCTCAGCAATGTGATGAAAACTGTGGAAAGAGCTGTAGGAAGCTGTCATGTTGAGATTACAACGCTGATTATACCCGGTTTAAATGACTCTACTGAAGAGATAGGAAGGCTTGCGTCATGGCTTGCTTCCATCAATCCTGAAATAGTGTTGCACTTATCGAGATTTTTTCCAAACTACCAGATGAATGATTTGGAGCCTACGCCTGGTGAAACACTTGAAAATGTACGAAAAAGCGCTTTGGAGCATCTCAAGTATGTTTATCTTGGTAACATTTGAACGAGTAAATGTACGATTTGTGAAAAATGCACAAATAATCCAAAGATTATTTTTATATAAAGTTAAAAAACAGCTTAACAAATGTACCTAAAAGAAGGTATAATTCTATTGAGTAGCAATGTGGTCAATACTTTTAGGGGTGTGAGTTTTATTGGAGCTATTTGACAGTATAAATCTACGTGACTTATTTAATAATTTTGCCGGATATATGGGCCTTAATGATCCGTTGTATATAATTAAGGCTATTATTGATATTGGCATAGTTACGTGGGTTATATACAAGCTCATTATCCTAGTGCGAGAAACTCGTGCATGGCAGTTGATAAAGGGAATACTTCTTATTCTCGTGGCGACAGAGATGAGCGGTGTTCTTGAATTTAAGACTATCAACTATCTACTTAGATCTATGTTATCGGTATTGGCCATAGGTGCCATTGTTCTTTTCCAGCCGGAGCTACGAAGAGCCTTAGAGAAGATAGGCAGAAGCAGATTTAAGGATTTGTTAAGCTTTGATGACGCAGCAGATTTCAGAGTCCAAACTACTGCTGTTATTGAGGAGATTGTAAAGGCCTGTGTGGATATGTCGTCAAAATATGTTGGTGCTCTAATTGTAATCGAGCGTGAGGTTAGGATAGGCGAGATTATTAATACTGGTACACAGCTTGATTCGCAGGTTTCAAGCGAACTTGTTATCAACCTGTTCGTGCCTGACACACCATTACATGACGGAGCAGTAGTTATACGCGATAACAAGATAAAAGCGGCTGCGTGTTTTCTGCCGCTAACGGACAACCCTAATCTGAGCAAGGAGCTTGGTACAAGGCACAGGGCAGCGTTAGGCATCACTGAGGTGTCAGATAGTATCGCTGTAGTCGTATCAGAAGAGTCTGGGAAGATATCTTTTGCGCTAAACGGAGGACTCACGAGAAATCTTACACCAGATACCCTTAGAAAGGCGTTAAATAAGAATCTGGTAGAACGTGAAGCTAATCCGAAAAAACTCTTACTTTGGAGGGGTAAAACTAAGTGAAAATGAGCAACTGGTTCAAAAAAGACCTCAAAACCAAAATAATAGCACTTCTTCTGGCACTGCTTTTTTGGCTCTATGTTTCCAATGTGACGAATCCATTTAGGTCAGTGATTATATATAATGTTCCAGTGACTGTTATCAACGAAGAATATCTGGACCAGAATGACTACACCATAAAAAATACTCTGCGGACATTTATTGATGTGACCATTAGAGGACGCCAGGATGTAGTTGATAAGGTTAGATCCACAGATTTTGAAACGAAACTGGATCTTTCGCAGATTCAATCTGTTAATGACAAGAAGCTAAAGCTGTCGGAGCCTGAGTGTTTATTGAAGGAGGTTACAGTTGAATCATACAATCCTCCTGAGATTGACATACAGCTGGCTAGAAATAAGATTGGAACCTTTGAGGTAGAGCTTGTGTCAAGCATTAAGATGAAGCCAGGTTATGTGCTACTTAATGCCACGGTATCGCCTGAAAGGATACAGATAATGAATGAAGAAGCTACCATTGATAGCATTGGTTCGATAAAGGCTTTCTTGGAGCTGACGGAGCTGGATAGAGACACAGTGAAGCAGGTGCAGTGCAAGGTTTATAACAAATCAGGCAAGGAGATTGCCAGCCTTAGCAGGGATCTCATGGTAAGGGTTTCTGTAGAGACAGCCAAGGAAGTGCCAGTTTCACTTGTGACAAGAGGAAGGCTAGCAACTAACTATATTGAAACCCAGAGAATTATTGAGCCAATGAAGGTATTGATTACAGGGCCTGCAGATGTATTGGATAGCATGAAGGATATTAAAACTGAGCAGGTGGATATTGAGAGGATAAGTGGCAACTTCTCCGCATCAGTTCCCCTAGTTGTGCCTGAAGGTGTTAAGATAGTGAACTCGCCTAACGAGATAAATGTCCGGATAGATGTAGAGAAGCTTGTTACCAAAAGCTTCCAGTTTGGAAAGGATAATATATCAATTCTCAACGCCCAAAATGATGGTACATTGATTTATGAAATAATCTCGGACCGTGTTCAAGTTCAATTCAGAGGTAGACAGGCTGATTTGGATGAGATTGTGAACAGTTCCCTCAAACCGGCGGTTGATGTTTCAAATCTGGGTGAAGGTGTTCACAGGCGGCAGTTGAGTATTACCATGCCTAATAAGGGTACACTTGTACAAAGACCAAATGTGGAAATAAAGATAACAAAGACGGTGCCGGAGCTTCCTCCGGAGGATGAAGATATACCGGTGACAAATCCGTAGAGGATGGATGATAGAGAGAATGCTGGTGACAAATCCGTAGAGGATGGATGATAGATAAAATACTGGTGACAAACTGTAAGGGAAGGTTTATAAATGAAGCTTATTATTAATGAACTCAGACTGCCTCTAAATGCCAGCGGGGAAGAGCTCAGGAAGATGGCTGCTGGAAGGCTTGGTGTAGGCATCAATGATTTTATTAATTTCAGAATAACCAAAGAGGCTATAGATGCAAGAAGAAAACCCGACGTGAGCCGGGTTTATTCTGTTTTGGTAGAAATAAGCGATACTCGGTCCTATAAAAAGGGGGGCATTGTCAGAGAGGTTATAGAAGAGCCTGAGGAGCCTATGGTACAAGGGGATGCTAAGCTGGATGGAAGGCCGGTGGTGGTAGGAAGCGGTCCTGCGGGCATGTTTGCTGCTTTGATACTGGCAGAGGCGGGGTATAAGCCCATTGTACTAGAACAGGGAGAGTGTGTCGAAAAGCGGACTGAGACAGTGGAAAAATACTGGGAAACAGGGTGCTTGGACACTGAAAGCAATGTTCAGTTCGGAGAAGGAGGGGCTGGTACCTTTTCTGATGGCAAGCTGACTACCCGCATTAACGACAGACGTTGCGATAAGGTACTGGAGCTGTACCACAATTTCGGTGCGGCTGATGAAATACTCTACAAGTCAAAGCCTCATATTGGCTCGGATGTGCTCCAAAATGTTGTTGCAAACATGAAAAAAAGGCTTCTTGAGCTAGGCGGTGAAATACGGTTTCGAGCCAAAGTAACCTCGGTATTGTTTCGAGGCAACCGCACTGAGGGTGTTACGGTAAATAATTGCGAGGACATAAAAGCAGGTGTGGTAATACTTGCTCTAGGCCACAGTGCCAGGGATACCTTTGCCCAGCTTTTGGATAGTGGTGTTGTTATGGTACAAAAACCATTTTCAATAGGTGTGCGAATAGAGCATCCCCAGGAAATCATTGACGCCGCCCAATATGGCAGTCCAAGCATTAGTAGTAAAATCGGCCCGGCTGATTATCAGTTGTTTTGTAAAATAGGTGGTAGGGCAGGGGCAAATGGTAGGACAGTGTACTCCTTTTGTATGTGTCCCGGTGGGGTAGTAGTTGCGGCAGCCTCTGAATCTGATACAATAGTTACTAACGGAATGAGCTATTTTGCCAGAGACGGGGAAAATGCCAACAGCGCATTTGTCGCATCTGTGGAGCCAAGTGATTTTGGGGGCAGAGATCCTCTGGCGGGAGTTGCATTCCAGCGTAGATGGGAAAAGGAAGCGTTCAAGGTGGGTGGTAGCATTGGTGCAGCGCCGGTGCAGCTACTGAGGGATTTTTTAGAAGCCAGGCCATCCAAGGAATTTGGAGCAGTTAAGCCTAGCTACACAGGGCAGGTAGGGTTCGGCGACATTAACCTGTGTCTTCCTACATTCATTACGGCTTCTATAAAAGAAGCAGTTATGCAATTTGACCGTAGGGTGAAGGGCTTTGCCATGGCTGATGCTGTGTTGACAGGGGTTGAAACAAGGACATCATCACCGGTAAGGATGCTCCGGAGTGATACATATGAGGCTGAAGGATTAAGAGGATTGTATCCTTGCGGCGAAGGAGCGGGATATGCCGGCGGAATTGTCAGTGCAGCTGTCGATGGTATTCGTGTGGCAGAAAGTATTATCAGGACATATTCTGCTCCTAAGTAAGCTACTATAACACATAAAATCGGGAAACGTGATAATAAATGTAAAATATTAATAATAATACTTGTTATGTAAAAATATTATAGGTATAATAGGCATTGTCATATATACTTATGAAGAATATGCTACTAACGTAGCGAAAGTAAGGCTTGATGTAGAACTATTATTGATAATTAATAAAAACGATTTCAGGGGGTTGCATAATGGCAAGACTTTTCGGAACAGATGGTGTAAGAGGCATAGCAAATACTGAGCTTACAGCTGAGCTGGCACACAAGCTAGGCCAGGCGGGAGCGTATGTACTGACATCAGAAGCAAAGCATACAGCAAGGATATTGGTTGGAATGGACACAAGGATATCAGGCCATATGCTTGAGGCTGCTCTTGTTGCAGGAATATGCTCAATGGGTGCTGAGGCAGTTTGTCTGGGAGTGCTACCAACGCCTGCTATAGCCTATTTGACAAGACTTTACAAGGCGGATGCAGGTATTGTTATATCAGCATCCCATAATCCATTCGAATTTAATGGCATCAAATTTTTCGATTCAAGAGGGTATAAGCTACCCGATGCTACAGAGGACAGAATAGAAGAGCTGATTAATAACGGTCTTGAGGACATTACTCTTCCCACAGGTGAGGGTGTGGGGAAGAAAAGTGAAAGTAAAAATGCATTAAGGGACTATGTGGATTTTATCAGGGGAACTGTTGATTGTGATTTAGAGGGGCTGAAGGTTGCTATAGACTGTGCTAATGGTGCATCCTACCTGTCAGCACCCACGCTATTTGCGGAGCTGGGCGCTGAGGTGTTCACTACCAACAACAATCCTAACGGAATAAACATAAACCGCGACTGCGGTTCAACACACATGTCGCAGATTAAAAAATATGTTGTGGAAACTGGTGCTGATATTGGTTTTGCCTTTGATGGCGATGCGGACAGGGTACTTGCTGTTGATGAAAATGGTGAGATGGTTGATGGTGATCAAATCATGGCAATTATCGCACTAGAGTTGAAAAATAGGGGATGTCTTGCCGATGATACAGTAGTTGCTACAGTTATGAGTAATCTGGGTTTTGATATAATGGCACGGGAAAAAGGTCTAAAGCTTGTCAAAACCAAGGTTGGGGACAGATATGTGCTAGAGGAAATGCTTGACAAGGGATACATACTTGGAGGAGAACAGTCAGGCCATGTTATATTCCTAAAGCACAATACTACAGGAGATGGCCTTTTGACAGCTGTTCAGCTACTATGTGTACTGAAGTCCGCGGGTAAGAAGTTATCTGAGCTGGCAGCCGTTATGCAGGTGTTGCCACAGGTATTGAGGAACGCAAAGGTAAAGAATGAAAATAAGCACAGATATATGGAGGATGAATTGGTTGCGAAGCTTTGCTGCGAGCTGGAGGAAGAATTCCATGGTGAGGGCAGGGTGTTAATCAGGCCTTCAGGCACGGAACCGTTGGTGCGTGTAATGATAGAGGGAAAGGACCAGGAGTACATCACAAAACGCGCTGCAGGCCTGGCCGCGGTTATCGAGGAAAGGCTCGGATGAGTGAAGCGGAGAGAATGAAATTCCTGACTCTCTATAATCTTGGAACCATGGTGCCGTTGTTTTTAAGTATGTGACTACTCGGTACATAGCCTCTAACAGGTGTCAGCGGATAAACGATACTGTTTTTGCCGATGACTGTGCCCGGGTTTAATACAGAGTTGCAGCCGATTTCTGAGTTGTCGCCTATCATTGCGCCGAACTTCCTCAGAGCTGTTTCTATCGCTATAATGCCATTACTTACCTTCACATTTCTGCCATTCGACTTCAGGTTGGAGCAGATAACGCCGGCGCCGGTGTGGGCCTTGTAGCCGAGGATTGAGTCACCTACATAGTTGAAGTGGGGAACCTGCACCTTGTTGAATAGCAGAGCGTTTTTAAGCTCTGTAGAGTTGCCGATGACACATTCATTTCCAATGATTACGTTGTCCCTGATATATGCGCACTGCCTGAGCTCACAATTATAGCCAATGATAGCAGGCCCCTTTATCAAAACTGTTTTTTCAATAGTAGTGCCTTTGCCGACCCAAACAAAATCACTAATCTGTTCAAAATCTGAAGGCAGTGTTTTTGCGAATTCCAGCAGGAAGTCTTTTATTTTTGGTAGAGCTTCCCACGGATACTCTAGACCATTAAATATATCCCTTTCAAAGCATTCATTTAGATCAAAAAGATCGCTGATCCTTATATCCATATATTTAACTCCTTTTCATAAAGTTATAGTTAGCTTGTTACATAAAATACAACTAATGCCATACTGATGTAAACATTTTTAATGATACACCATTTTCCTTCAGAAGGGTAGCATTAATTCCTTCAGCATTTTGTCCTTATTGTTAATGAATGCCTTCATAATCTGGTAATGCTCAGTTTCCTCGTATCTGGACCTCTTAATGCTGTCTCCTATTTCGTATATATATGAATCGGGGTACGCCATTATAATTGGGGAATGAGTTGCAATGATAAATTGTGATCCCATTTCTGCCAGATCGTGCATCCTTGTGATAAAGGACATCTGTCTGGTGGGTGACAGGGCAGCCTCAGGCTCGTCAAGTATATACAGCCCATTACCTCTAAACCGATTTTTGAAGAGAGCAAAGAAGGATTCTCCATGAGACTGCTCATGTAGAGATTTGCCGCCGAAGGACTCCCTCAACGGGATTGCACCGCGGGTGGTCCTGTCTAGCTCATCGACATAGGAGGCAACATTATAGTAGCTCTCTGCTCGCAGAAAGAACCCGTCCTTTGGCCTTTTTGTGCCTTTGACCAGCCTGATATAGTTGTAGAGGGCTGAGTGGGAGTCGACAGTGGAAAACATGTAATTTATTGACCCGCCCTCGGGATTAAAGCCGAAGGCAGCTGCAATGGATTCCAGTATCGTTGATTTGCCTGTGCCGTTTTCCCCTACGATGTAGGTTACCTTGGGATGTAGTTCCAGACTATCTATGCTCTTTATGGCAGGCAGACAAAATGGATATTCATCGAATGATTCAATCAAGTCCCTCTTTAAAGCTACGCTTCTAATAAATTGATTAGTCATAACAATATTTTAGCACAGTTTGGTCATACGTTCACTTACAATGTGATTTCATTTCTGTATTCCTAAATCACACTCTACTGCATTAGAGGGTTTCCGGACCAATGCAGAAAATATCATTGAAAAACATTTTCCGGCAGCATGGATACTCCTGCAAATGCAAGGAGTGCGTACCCGTGTATACAGTTTCAACGATCCGGAGGATGTTATGAAAACCGCTGGAGTTGTTCTTAATGATAATGGGACTTTTACCTTTACCTTTTCACCTCTCAGCAGTTATATTGGTCATGGAGCTTATGAGATTGACGGTGACACACTGACGTTGAATACAGATGATGGTAAATATGTCTACGTATTTGCCATGATAGATGATACCCTTGTGTTCAATGCCACTGCTTCCTCTGGGTATGTGTGGTTTTCCGGCACAACGGGTGGTTCGGTGTTCAAGTAATATGCTTCAAATCTGCATGGAATTCGGCGCTCGGAAAGCCTTCTCAAGCTTCTCAAGGGCATTTTGAAGAACGGATGCGGGGCACGCAATGTTTATGCGCTGAAAACCCTCTCCGCCGGTGCCGAACATGGTTCCCGGATCTAGCCACAGGCCTGCCCTGTGCACGATCAGCTCATCAAGCTCTTTGTCTGAAAGCTCAAGTGCGCGGCAGTCAAGCCATATCAGATATGTGCCCTCCGGTTCAACAAGCCGAATAGAGGGAAGTTCCTGTGCGAGAAAGTTCCGGGCGAGAGTGAGATTTGATGCAAGGTAAACCATCAGTTCATCTAGCCATTGGGCTCCATACTTATAGGCGGCCTTGCATGCCGTAAGCCCCATTACGTTGGGCTGGCTGTAGCCGGTTCTGTCGATTTCCCTAATAAACTGTTTTCGCATTTCGGCATTTGATATAAAAATATTTGAAATCTGGAGCCCTGCCAGATTAAAGGTCTTGGTGGGCGCAGTGCAGGTAATGGTAATGTCTGAATATTCGGGTTTGATGGCCTCAAAAACCTGGTGGCGATACCCAGGGTAGATGAAATCGGCGTGAATCTCATCCGAAACCACCTTTACGCCGTGCTTTACGCAGATATCTCCCATTGCGGCCAGCTCATTTCTTGTCCATACGCGCCCCACAGGGTTGTGGGGACTGCAGAGAATAAAAAGCTTCACCCGATTCTGGATCACTTTGTTTTCAAAGTCAGCTAGATCAATGCAATATCTGCCGTCATGATAAACCAACTCATTTACTACCAGCTGGCGCCTGTTTATGTTCACTGATTCTGCAAAAGGATAGTAAACTGGCTGCTGAATCAGGACAGCGTCACCCTCACTGGTCAGAGCACGGATTGCGGTGCATATGGCGAATACAACACTGGGAGCTTTCACGAGCCCTTCGGGGGAAGGACGCCAGTCAAAACGATCTTCATACCAGCATGCCAGGGCGTTAAAATAATCGTCGCCGATGGTATCGCTGTAGCCGAAGATACCGTGACGGCTCTTATTAACCAGTGCCTCCAGCACCTCCTGTGGAGCCTGAAAATCCATGTCAGCCACCCAAAGCGGGAGGATGCTATCAGGCTTTCCCCTAGTTGCGGCAAAGTCATACTTTATAGAGTCCGTTCCACGTCGGTCGATGATTTTATCAAAAGAATACTTCATCTTCAATTAGCCTCCAATGCCTGTTTTAGATCTTCAATAAGGTCTTCAGCGGATTCCAGCCCAACGGAAAGCCGTAGCAGTCGTTCATTTATACCCTTGGCCTCGCGGTCCTGTCTTGGAATGTCGGCGTGAGTTTGCAGCATGGGGTAAGTAATGAGGCTTTCCACCCCGCCTAAGCTTTCAGCATACTGTATAATCTTCACATTCTCCAAAAGCCCAAGGGCTGTCTTCTCGCAATCTGTTACAAAGGAAATCATGGCCCCAAAGCCTGTGGCCTGTTTCCTTGAAATCTCATAGTGTGGATGGGACGGAAGCCCCACATAGTAAACTGATTTGATATTTTCATGCAAACATAGCCAATGGGCGATTTTCAATGCGCTTTCTTGCTGGCGCTCCATCCGAACAGCCAATGTTTTAATCCCACGAATCATGAGCCAGCTGTCAAAGGGGGAGAGGCAGGCGCCTGTTGTCTTGTAAATGAAGCGCAGCCGCTGGGACAATGCGCTGTCAGAAACCACCAGAAAACCGGCCAGCGTGTCGTTGTGCCCTCCAAGATATTTTGTACCGCTATGGACCACAATATCGGCTCCAAGCTCTAGAGGCCTTTGAAAATACGGCGTCAGGAACGTATTGTCCACAATCAGCAATAGATCATGCTTTTTACAAAGTTCTGAGACAGCAGCCAGATCTGTGACCTGCATCATCGGATTTGTCGGTGTTTCAACAAAGACAGCTTTTGTCTCAGGCCTAATGCGTGAGGCGATTATTGATAAATCCGAGGTATCAACAAGGTCAAAGGAAAGACCATTTTTCATTGATATATGGTGAAACAGCCTGTGAGAGCCGCCGTAAAGATCGTCTGAGGCAATGATATGGTCACCTGAACAAAATAGTTCCATGAGCGCTGTGACAGCAGCCATACCTGTGGAAAAAGCCATGGCATCGCTGCCGTTTTCAAGCCTTGCAATGGTTTTCTCCAGATGCTCCCGTGTTGGATTCTGTACTCTAGAATAATCGTATCCTGTACTTAGCCCGACGCCGGGATGTACAAAGGTGGCCGACTGGAAAATTGGGACACTCACAGCGCCTGTTTTTTCATATTTATTATTGCATCCATGAATGCATAAGGTGTCAAATTCCATAAAAATTCTCCTATCACATGATTAAATATAGTACATGATCGTCTGTTCCCGCTTGTGTTTTTCGGTTTCTGCAACTAAATCATCCAAGGTGATCTGGGACAATGTATCGTTTATTGATTTGTCCATGATATCAAAAACAGACGAGCGTATAGCTTCTTCAATTTCTGGTACTTTTTCTGGTACAGTGTCCTCTGCAGTCTCAAACAAGGAGGTTTCAACAGCTGCCAGAACATCCAGCACAGTTATCTGCCCAGGCATTCGAACGAGCTGATAGCCACCCTGGGCACCCTTTATAGATTTGACAATATCGCCGCGCTTCAGCATCGAAAAGACCTGCTCCAGATAGATTTTAGAGATGCCCAGCCTCTCGGAGATGCTGATGACTGTAATATATTCTCCATTGTCATATCTCTGCGCTAAATTTATTGCGGCTGCCAGCGCGTAACGTCCCTTGGCGGAGATCCTCATAGTAAGTTCCTCATTTCATATATAATTAGTATGTATTCATATAATAAGATATGGCACAGTATTTGTCAATAGCATACAATACATATATGCAAAGTATTAAAAAAACTATTGACAATATTTATAGAACGTTGTATTATAGCTATAATATACTAAACATATATGAATTATATGAGCAACGTGGATGGCATGAGCAACATGAGCAACATGAGCAACATGAGCAACATGAGCAGCAAGAACAGCAAGAACAGCAAGAACAGCAAGAACAGCAAGAACAGCAAGAACAGCATTAAATAGATTAGACAACAAAATATTGAGGCTAAGTTATTACTAATAAGGTATTATTATAACGAAGCGATATATGTCTCCCGGCTCTATAGGTGGAGGGTACCGATTCGCCTTTCAGGCGGTGAGCATATCTCCCGCCTCGTTGAAACACTGCTGAGATAAGAAAATTTTTCTACAAACGAAAAATTTTCTTTGAACCGAAGTGTTATAATATGTGTTAATTGAAGGAGGATGGAACATGTCGAAAATTTACAAAAACCTTACTGATTTAATTGGAAAAACGCCGCTGCTTGAGCTTTCCAACTATCAAAAAAAGAATGGACTTGGTGCGACTGTTATTGGGAAGCTGGAATACTTCAATCCGGCGGGCAGCGTGAAGGACAGGATCGCCAAAGCGATGATCGACGATGCCGAGGCGAAAGGGCTGCTGAATTCTGAGTCGGTTATTATCGAACCAACCAGCGGAAACACCGGTATCGGTCTTGCCGCGGTTGCAGCATCACGGGGTTACCGCATTATCCTCACAATGCCAGAGACAATGAGCATAGAGCGCAGAAACCTTCTGAAGGCATATGGAGCTGAGCTGGTTCTAACTGAGGGTGCCAAGGGAATGTCAGGCTCCATTGCGAAGGCAAACGAGCTTGCTAAAGAAATTCCTCATTCCTTTATTCCGGGCCAGTTCGAAAACCCAGTAAACCCCAAGGCGCACAGAGAAACCACTGGACCTGAGATATGGGACGATACAGATGGTAAAGTAGACTTTCTGGTTTCTGGAATCGGTACCGGTGGCACAATTACAGGCACGGGAGAATATCTGAGGTCAAAGAATCCAAATATCAAGGTAATCGCAGTGGAACCGGAGGCATCACCGATACTGTCCGGTGGTAAGCCTGGACCCCATAAGATTCAGGGTATCGGAGCGGGCTTTGTACCGGAGGTGTTGAATACTAAGGTATTTGATGAGGTCATACAGGTGAAAAATGAAGACGCTTTTACAGCCGGCCGTGAGTTATCCAGGGCTGAAGGCCTCCTTATTGGCATATCCTCCGGGGCTGCACTCTGGGCGGCTACCGAGCTTGCTAAACGTCCTGAAAACGCAGGAAAGAATATAGTAGTAATTTTGCCTGACACTGGTGAGCGCTATTTGTCAACACCGTTATTTTCTGAATAAAAAGGTTTGCATTCCGCAATAAAAAGGGCCGTCTTCACAAATGGGACGGCTCCTTTTCATCATTCAGATTCAGACGGATGTGAGTTGGATATATTTCCACAGTCGTTGCTGTGATCTGAACATATTCATTTTTCACTGCTGCGCTCAAGGAAGGCGAAAAGGCTACAGCAGCTGTAAGTTCACGCAGTAGAGGTATGCGTGAGCATGCAAGTGCAAATGATGTCGACACGTTCACCAATAAAATAAAGATTAGAAAAAATGTGAACAGACTGCTCACAGGTATTGCAAGTAAACGCGTGCGCCTGATACTTTTAACCCTGGCCTGGGCAAGGTTTACAGTGTTGTCCAATGCGGGCGGGGTACTGTCAAGTTCATTAATAAGAGAATAGTATTCATTAGGTAAAGAAGCGCCATGCGGTATAGCCTGGATTTCAGACGCTCTGTCCGGGCGGCAAACTCGTTGCTGTCCATATTCGATAACGCTCCTTTCTGTGGTGAGTAAGTATCACTTGCATACATTAGATGTTTTTACCAATGGTTTTGATTCATATTAACAGAAATAATTTGAAAAATCTTAACTTTTTATATTACTTAACTTTGAAAAGCATCTTCATACTGTAATAAAAATCAGTGAAGAGGTGCGTAAATGTCTGGATCAAGTGGAAGGACCGATGGAAGGATTAAGGGAAGAAGAGTCGGGAGAGTAATTAGAAATTCGATAATATTCTTTGCAGTTGTTTTTATTGCTGCTGTACTATATCTCGCATCAAGTAACAACGTATTAAGTATCAGCGAAGCAGATCAGGGCTTTGGATCATCAAATGATGAGACTGATAATATAAGGACTGGGGAGGATGGTTTATCTGAGGATGGTTTACCATTCGAGATTCACCCATCCCAAATAGACTTGTCCGATGTTAATTCATCCGAGGTTGACACATCATTCGGCACTAACATATCATCCCAAGTCGATTTATCCGTTACAGGTTTGACAAATGAACTAATGCTTGTTAATTCTGAGAATAGAATAACTGAGAATTTTACTGCGGAGCTTTCTTCGGCATACCGGATCGTTCCGCTTTCCACAAGTGACATAGAAATGAACGGCGCGGCTCTTGAGGCGGTTACAGAAATGTTTGAGAAAGCAAAGGAAAAAGGCTACAAGAATTTCTTCGTCAATAGCGGCTTCAGATCCATTCAAAAGCAGAAAGAACTGTATGACAGCTATGAAGATAAAAGCTTTGTTCAAGAGCCGGGTGCCAGCGAGCATCAGACAGGGTATGCGCTTGATATAGCGTATAATGGATTGTCCGGTGATAAGTTTGAAAAATCCCCTCAGGGGAAATGGCTTATGGAAAACGCTCATAAATATGGCTTTATTCTGAGATACCCAAAAGACAAGACCGAAATAACGAATATAAGCTATGAGCCATGGCATTATCGGTATATTGGCATTCCACACTCGTATTACTGCTACGAAAACGATTTGTGCCTTGAGGAGTACACAATTAACCAGCCGGTTTCTGTTTTTGTCACATTTCTATCACTGGTGTCTTTTACATATTTGTTTTTTGATTTCAATACGGGCACTGTTTTATTGTCATTATTCCTTTTTGCTTTAGCAACAGCATTAGCTGAATATTTGTCAAGGTTTTCGGAAACCAGGGCCGCCCAATTTGAAAAAATCGCCGAGGACAGGCTGAAATCTGAGAGGCTGAAAACAGAGCTTATCGCTAATGTATCTCATGATATAAAAACCCCTATTACTTCCATAATAAACTATGCGGACCTGATCAGCAGGGAAAGCACCGAAAATGAGCGTCTGAATGAATATACCATGGTGATCCGCAAGAAATCGCTGAGGCTGAAGTCCTTGATGGAGGATTTGATCGAAGCCAGCAAAGCGGGAACTGGCAATATAAAAATGACAATGGAAACCATCAATTTCTGTGAGCTTTTAGGGCAGATCATGGGGGAGTTTGACGAGCAGCTGGAAAAAAATCAGCTTCAGCTCATAGCAAAAATTCCCGAGACAGCAGTAAGCATTCAGACTGATGGAAGGTATTTATGGAGGATCCTGGAGAATATATTCTCCAATGTAGTCAAATACTCCATGAGCGGGACACGGGTGTACGCTGATTTGGTAAGCACAGGCGGTATGAATATATTCACATTGAAAAACATATCAAAGGATCCGTTGAACATTTCTGCAGATGAGCTCACTGAACAATTTGTCAGAGGCGACCGCGCACGCTTTACTGAGGGCAATGGACTTGGGCTATTCATTGCCAAAAGCCTCACCGAAGCAATGGGCGGCCAGTTCGGCATAAATATAAGCGGTGATCTGTTTGAAGTGCAAATATGCTTTAAGGCTGCGTGAGATACGGTATGGGGAATCTACCTTGCGGATGATATGATAAAACTTGTACAAGAGTATGGCTTCAACAATGTTATCATACCTGTTAGTTCGAAACAGAAGATAATGATATAACTTATGGAGAACCACAGCCATAGGTCTTCCCATTAATATTGCATATGCAGATTTCCAGAATGAAAATGCCTGAAATGGATTTCAATTTCCAATGGGGGCAGGCGCCCATACCCCCTCGCTACGGGCGAAATGAATTCGCCCTACGCTACACTCCGTGCGCCACTCCTAAACATGGCGTTTGAACAACATCAATGGGAGATTGTACTCGCCACTGACAGCTTTTTCAATCGGTAACCCCCACCTAAGAGGAGGGGGACTGTGACATTGTTCAAATATGACACACTGTTGTCTAGTCTGTCATGCTATAATGATGAAAAATACGGTAGGAGGAGTGAAAAATGAGCAGGTACGAAGAAGGATTAAAGTTAATCGAGGAAAGGTGCGGCAACGGAAAGGATAATACTATCTCTCTATCAACCATTGCAATGGAGCCCAACGCTGACGGAAAACCACGTCCATGTATCCGCGATGTGGATGCATATTATGAAGATGGTGTGTTTTATGTTACTACATGGGCAAAATCAACTAAAATGCAGCAGATAGCTCAAAATAATGAGGTGGCGTTTTCGGTTTGCGCCCAGTTGTTTTCAGGAAATGGAGTTGGCGAGAACCTTGGATGGGTTTTAGATCCGAAAAATGCTGAGTTAAGGACAAAACTTCGTAAAGCATTTGCTGTTTGGTATGACCAAGCAAACAATGAGCAGGATGAAAACTGTGTTATTTTGGCAATCCGCATCACAAGAGCCACGGTAATTAAAGAGCACGGTGCTGTGCGTTACAATATGGACTTTGTTAATAAGGTAGAGACCGAAGAAGGGAAAATTAGATAAGCATTGAGCCGTATATAATATGCAGTAATATTCAGCACATACATAGGCCCTATCATGATGATAATGATTAATATCTATTAAGAGTGCATAAATGAGGAGTGTTACGGCAACATTCCTCATTTTCTTATCAAACGTGGAGCAAAAACATATCCAGACTCCTTGCTTATTACTGAAAATAATGATGGAAGACAGAT
Organism: uncultured Oscillospiraceae bacterium; assembly: GCA_964512095.1. Lineage (GTDB taxonomy): Bacteria > Bacillota > Clostridia > Acetivibrionales > DTU013 > DTU013. Next base: position 83,927 of record CAZEIH010000003.1, on the reverse strand, counting down.
AACAGATATCACATCAGAAAATGGAGATATTATTCTTGAAATCACCGTATATAGTGATGATTTTTCAGATTGTTCGATAGAGAAAAGAATCGTTACATATCAAGGCATTATGGAACTAGTGAAATAAAGCTGCTGTAATTATCCTTGCAGTTGCTGCGATTACTACTTCACTATTGCTGATTAGCGATCCTGTAACGGGTACTGGAAGCTGATTGTTTCCTGGCAAGTGACATTCCCGCTTGAGCAAGCAAGTGACAGTTGACAACAATTTGTAAGGATTCATGGAAGGCAGGGCTGAGGAATATGGTAGTGAATGGTGAGACCAATCTGAAATATTCAAACCTTGAACAGGGGGTCACAGTCCATGTTACTGATGAAGTGTTGACTTCCAGTCAGAGACGTCCTGAACTATGTAGTAATTTGGTCTATACCGTCATTTTGAGGGTATTATACTAATATGGTTTTTGTTATTAGTGAAATCGAGAATGAAGAGGGAGCAGATATTGTGGAAAAGGATAAAATGACCACCAAAGCAGGAATTAAAGAAATCTATCTGGCCGGAGGCTGTTTTTGGGGAACCGAAAAATATTTATCATTAGTAAAAGGGATCGTTGATACCGAAGTGGGTTATGCAAATGGCAGGACTGAAAATCCAAGTTACGAGGATGTGTGCCGCAAAGAAACCGGCCATGCAGAAGCTGTCAAAGTATTGTATAACCCGGAGGAAGTCAGTCTGAACTTCATACTTAGGCTCTATTATGATGTGATTGATCCTTTGGCAGTAAACCGACAGGGTAATGATGTAGGATCCCAGTATCGAACCGGCATCTATTATGTTGACGAACAAGACAGGGAGATTATTGTGGATTCCATAGGCGAGCTTCAAAAGAGCTTTGATAAACCGGTTGCAATTGAGGTAATACCGCTGCAGAATTACTTTAGAGCAGAAGAGTATCATCAGGGGTATCTGGACAAGAATCCCAATGGTTACTGTCATATTGGCACTGAAAAATTTATGAAGGCAGAAAGGGCAATGGATCCAGAGCTGCGATATCGGCCAAAACCGGCAGAAGCAGAAGGGGCAAAGGGTCCAGAACTGCGATATCAGCAAAAACCAGCAGTAGCAGGGGGGACGCAAGATTCTGAGCTGCGATATCAGTCGAAATCTGTAGAATCGGAAGTGGCACAAGATTCTGAATTGAGATATCAGTTGAAACCTAAGGAAGCCTTGAAGGCTGAGCTCTCTGATATACAGTACAATGTAACGCAAAACAATGCCACTGAGCCGCCTTTCAGAAATGAATTTTACAACAATTTCAGGGAAGGTATTTATGTGGATGTGACGACCGGACAGCCGCTTTTTGTATCAAGTGATAAATTTGAATCCGGCTGTGGATGGCCCAGCTTTTCCAAACCAATAAGTCCAGAAGTTACAATTGAAGTAGCTGATAGAAGCCATGGTATGGAGAGGGTTGAAGTGCGTAGCAAGGTTGGAGATGCGCATCTTGGCCATGTTTTCACCGATGGTCCCAGGGCGTTGGGGGGATTGCGATACTGTATCAACAGCGCGTCCCTTGCATTTATTCCAAAGGAAGAGATGAAGGAAAAAGGCTATGGATATTTGATGGATTTGTTGAAATAAGTAATGCCGGCTATAGGATGGGCAGGTCACCGGTAGATTATGTCGGTAATGTTCATTGGAATCAAATCATTACACCGCCTGGTAATTACTGTGAGAGTAAAGTAGGGCATTGGCTTGGATGGTTAAAAGCCAATGCATGTTTTCATGGTCACGGCGTATTGGTCTGTTATTTTGATATTCGGCTCATTCCTTGGCTTTTTGGGGCGGCCCATAGTATAGCAAGTATAACGAGATGGTGAAAGTGAAAGTGTTGTGTGCAAAATTTGAAGTTTTGGGCACATAATGCTAATTACAAGTCTCCATAACTCTAAAATAATCGTATTATGTGCCCGGCGGCGGGAGCACGTCACTGCGTCGACGGTTAAGAGCATTCTTGCCACACATTCCATATCGAGGAAATTTATATTATAATAAACATAATGATATAAAAAAAAGCGATGGGGATAGTGTCATCGTGAAAAGATGTGGGCAGATTGCAGGAGGGCGGTATGAAACTGAAACCAACAATGAAAAAGCATATTACTGCAGGTGCCATATGCTTCCTTGTGATTGCAGCTATTGTGGCGGGTTTAATATTAGCGGCCGGGAATAATGGTCAGGATGCAGTTGTAGCAACAGGCGGGGAACAGGGCTCGACCGGTGTGACGGTAGGCGGGGAAGATAATCCGGCTGATGCGGCAGCAGGCGGGGAACAGGGCTCAACTGGTCAGGCTGGAGCAGCTGGCGACGGACAGACTCCGGCCGATTCGGCGGCTGAAGAGAATCTTCCCGATGTGATCTTGAATATTTATTCTACCGACCGAGAACTTCACCAGATAATCGATATTTATGCCAAAAAACACTGGGACTTTGAATACAAACTAAATGTATATAATGATGTATATGTATTCGGTGCAACCGAAGTTGCAGATCTGGCCGGTAAAGCGCTTGCCAGTGGTGGGAGCGAGGTGGACATATATTGCTTGCCGGCTGCCTATGCACCGAAATTTATCAAAGGTGAATATTCGAACTTTGCATGTACCTACAAGGAGCTCGGAATGGATGTTGACGCTGCACTGGAGAAGGCTGATATACCAGGGTGTATTATAGAGGATGGATCGAATCCTAACGGTGAACTGATTGCTCTTCCATATCTGGGAGAAACCTCTGTATTTATGTACCGCCGCTCTGTCGCAAAGGAGGTATGGGGGACGGAGGATCCGGACAGGATGGCCGCCATTATCGGAGCAGGTACGCAAAAATGGGATAAGTTCATTGAAGCGGCACAAACCCTGAGTGAGCATGGATACTACATAGTGTCTGGATTCGACAGCCTGGAATATATGATTGATACGACCCCGGCATATAAAACAGGGCCAACTGAAAGCTTTGAAGCAGATCCTGGATGGGTGAAATTCATGGATGTTTCAAAGTATATGCTTGACAATGGCTTTATAAAGCATACAAAAAAATGGTGGAACGAATGGTGGGATGACATAGATGGAAAAAACGATAAGGTGTTTGGATTTGTATCTTCTACCGATACGAATCAGTTTATGGGTATTCATGAAACAGCCGGCGACTGGGCGGCATGCATTCCTCCGTTTAATACCCGGGCACCTTTTAATACTGGTATATTGGTAAGCAAGAACTCGCCGAACAGGGATCTGTTAGGGCCGCTTATTGAGTGGATCACACTCGACAGCTCTGAGGACGGGTTTCAATATAGTCTGGCAAATGGCACGAGCGCCATACCTCACAGCCGTTATGAAAATGAAAAATGTTCTGTCAGCTCCGGGACAGTCATGCAGAAGGTGGATGGCAGCCTCAGTATTCTGGGCGGGCAAAACATAAATCCGTTAGTGTATGATGCATTGGAGGGATCGAAAGGATTGTACCAGACTAATGTCTTCGAATATGACATTTTCCAGGGATGGCTGGATGTGATACAGGTCTATATTGACGGAGAAAAGGACAGGGACACCGCCATTGCGGATTATCTCAGTCAGGTCAGGGAGACGGGTGAGGTAAAGCGGCAGAGACAGGATCCTTCCCTGGAAGAGTTGGTAGTTTGGAAAGACGAGAACTTTAAGGCAGCTGTAAGAGAGCAGTTGCAAATACCGATTCTCATGGATATTGACAAAGGTTATTTACTTAATGTAACCGAATTAAACCTGGCAGGCAGGGACATAAAGAGCCTAGAAGATATCGTGCACTTTAAGGACCTGGCAAAGCTGGATTGCAGCAACAATCAAATTGCCGACATCAGTTATCTTAAGGAACTTAAAAAGCTGAGAAAGCTTGATATGTCCGGAAACATGATTAGCGACATAAGCGGCCTCAGCGATTTAACATATCTGAAGGAGCTTTATCTACACAATAATAAAATAAGCGATATCAGTAGATTGAAAGAGTTAACCAAGCTGGAAAACCTTAATTTGTCAGGTAACGAGATAGTTGACTGGTCACCCGTAGATCATGTCGATAATGTGATTTGGAAATAAGTTCATCACGCTACCTTTCTTTCCTCTCCGCCCTCTGATACATCATGGGGATAAAGCCTTGGCATAAAAATATTTTTATGCCAAGGCTATTAACATTTTCAAAATAAATGTTATAGTATTAAAAGAATAATAAGAGAGGTTTGTAGATAAATGAGGAAAACAAAAATTATATGTACTCTTGGTCCTGCTGTTGAAAATGAACAGATGCTAAGGGACCTTATAGCCGAAGGTATGGACGTAGCCAGACTCAATTTCTCCCACGGCAGCCATGAGGAGCATTTGAAGCTTGTGAATAAGCTTAAGAAGGTTAGGGAAGAGCTGGGGAAGCCTGTGGCCATACTATTAGACACAAAAGGGCCTGAGATAAGAATTGGGCGGTTTGAAACCGGCATCATTGAGCTACGCCCCAACGATATATTTACTTTAACCACAGAGGAATATGTAGGAACTAAAGAAAAGGTTTATGTAAATTATAAAAATCTGCCTCAGATTGTTAAAAAGGGAGATAGAATCCTTATAGATGACGGGCTTGTGGAGATGACTGTAATTGAATGTACAGAAACAGACGTCATATGTAGGGTTGTAAACAATGGTATTGTAAAAAACAACAAGAGTCTTAATGTACCAGGGGTAAAGCTGGGTATGACTTATCTTAGCCAGAAGGATCAGGAGGATATCCTTTTTGCAATCAAGAATGATTTCGATTATATAGCAGCTTCATTTACCCGAACAGCAGCAGACATAATTGATATCAGAAGCTTCCTTGAAAAGAATAAGGGGCAGGATATCCAAATCATAGCAAAGATAGAGAATGAGGAAGGCGTAGAGAATATTGATGAAATTCTTGAGGTCAGTGACGGCATTATGGTTGCTCGAGGGGATATGGGTGTTGAAATCAACTATAATGAGCTTCCTCGAATTCAGAAGATGTTAATCAAGAAGGCTATGTTCCATGGAAAAAAATCCATCACTGCTACCCAAATGCTGGATTCGATGATTGCCAGGCCAAGGCCTACCAGAGCTGAAATCAGTGATGTTGCTAATGCGATTTATGATGGAACTAGCGCAATTATGCTCTCAGGAGAGACGTCAATAGGGGATTATCCCGTTGAAAGTGTCAAAACAATGGCGAAAATTGCAGTGAGCACCGAATCGGCAATTCATTATAAAAAGCGATTTAATCAAATGGAGCCTTCAGAAACTATTTTAAATGTGCCCAATGCCATCAGCCGCGCCACCTGTACTACGGCACATGACTTGGATGCTGCAGCAATTATTACACTGACGGAATCCGGAAGCACAGCCCGGATGATTTCAAAATTTAGACCCCAATGTACAATCATAGGGTGTACTACAAATGAGAAGGTATGTAGGCAATTGTCTATGTCATGGGGTATCACGCCGGTTTTATTTGAAGCAAAACAGACCAGTGATGAGCTTTTCGAGCATGCAATTGAAAAGGCCTTAGAAACAGGCATTGTCAAATGTGGAGATTTAGTTGTACTGACTGCGGGACTTCCTTTGGGAATTGCCGGCACTACTAATATTTTGAAGGTTCAGTTAGTACCATAATTGTGGAGTCAGGTGGAAACTGATCCGACCTATAGAGGTAAACATCTTCTGAAGACATAGATAAAGGGCTGTAATAACAGCCCAAGTTGGGGAAATGCAGTAGCGAGGGCCTAACGCAGTAATAAGCCTAGTCGAGGCAACAGTAGCCTTGTGTTGCAGCAGTGATAACCCGAGTTAGGGCAACGGCGAGCGTAGTGTTACAGTAGCCCTGTTACAGTGAATGCTCTAGTTAGGGCAACGGCGAGCATAGTGTTACAGTAGCCCGGCACAGTGAATGCTCTAGTTAGGACAACGGCGAGCGTAGTGTTACAGTAGCCCCGGCACAGTGAATGCTCTAGTTAGGGCAACGGCGAGCGTAGTGTTACAGTAGCCCTGGTACAGTGATAACCCTAGCCGGTGCAACCGCCCTATTGCAGCAGCAAATGCGCTTGCTAGAAGTGGGTTTTATTCAGGAATTGATGTAAAAATCCAAAATATCCTCAATGCTGATCATACCTCTGACGGTTTCGTCGTCTATTACAGGCATAGCTATGATATTATTTTCTCTGAGTCTGTTAGCGACAGATAACAATTCGTCATCCACTGTTGCCGTGATAACATCTTTAGTCATTACCCATTCGACAGGACATTTTTCTATATGCCCAGGTGTGGTCAAAAATCTGTAAATATCAGCCTTGACGACCATACCAATAAGCTTGCCAGCATCATCGATGACCGGCGCACCATTCACCTTCAGGTTGCTCATCTTCTCTAGAGCTACATCGATGGTTTCGTCCTTTTGGAGAGAAATGAAATTACTTTTCATCAATTTGTATATCTTCATCCCGTCACCGCCTCATCTATATTGTTATGGTGCATCGGTCCAGAATGAGATTTTTCGTTTACGGGAAAATATTCTGACCTCTGCAGTTTCAACGAGATATAGGATACATAATGTCTCGTTATATATTCATTATAGCATAAAATAGCAGTATTGCCGACGGTTAACAATCAATATATTTATCTATGTCTTCAGAAGATGCCGACCTCTATAGGTCGCCTCAGTCTCCACCTGACTTCCTGAGCGAAGCGAATTGACTGCTCAGATGTGGTGGACTTCTAGTCAGTATTAAGTTAAGTAATTATTTGACAAACCATGATAAATTGAGTAGTATTTTGTTCATACAGTTTATAAACTAAATACTACTTTTTTATGCGTCAAGGGGGACATAGAATGGAAGGAAACAGCTTTCTGGAGGAAAAGAAAATTATTGATGCCCTTAAGGAAGAAATAGGAAAGGTTATTATAGGGCAGGACTATATTGTAGACAGGATTCTTGTAGGTATCCTAACGGGCGGGCATATATTGCTCGAAGGTGTCCCCGGTCTTGGCAAATCGTTAATTGCCAGTGTTATTGCCAAAGCAGCAGGTGTTGATTTTAAAAGGATACAATTCACACCAGATTTGTTGCCGGCTGATATTATTGGTACTGAAATATACAAGCAGAGCACCGGAGAATTTGTGATCAAAAAGGGTCCGATTTTCGCGAACCTTATCCTTGCGGATGAAATCAACCGCGCTCCTGCCAAGGTTCAGTCTGCACTACTTGAGGCTATGCAGGAGGGGCAGGTATCTATAGGAGATGAAACCTATATCATAGAGAAGCCGTTTATTGTAATTGCTACTCAAAACCCGCTGGAGCAGCAGGGTACATATCCTCTTCCCGAGGCACAGCAGGACCGTTTTATGCTAAAGCTGAAGATGGGGTATCCCATGGCGAATGAGGAGAAAATGATCATACAGCGCTTTACTGGTGGTGTTGAGCAGGCTGATGTCAAACCAATACTATCCCGTGATGAAATTTTCAATTTGAAAAAGAAGGTTGACAGCATCTATGTAGATGAAAGTATAGAGAATTATGTTTTAAATATTGTGTTCAAGACTAGAAGCAAGTCCCAGTATATAGCTTGTGGAGCCTCGCCACGTGCATCCATCAGCCTAATTAAGGCGGCAAAGGGTATGGCCTTCATGCAGGGACGAAATTTTGTCACCCCCGATGATATTAAGGCAATGGTATTCCATGTGCTTCGCCATAGGATTATTCTGTCCTACGAGGCCGAGGCAGAGGATATCACGGTTGAAAGACTGATAAGTGAGATTATGGAAAAGGTGAATCTGCCATAGAAAAAAACTTTATGTCGCACTAAGGGGGGGACTACAGTGAAGCCTGGTGAACTTAATAAAAAGATAAGGCGTATCGAGATAAGAGCTAGAAAGCTAGTGGAAGAGAGCTTCACGGGTGATTACCGCTCTGGTTTCAAGGGCAAGGGAATGGAGTTTGATAGTATCCGGCAGTATTACCCTGGAGACGATGTCAGGAATATTGACTGGAATGTTTCAGCTAGGCAGAACAAGGTTTTTGTTAAGCAATTCAGTGAGGAACGTGAGATGAATATGTTCCTTTTAATAGATATGTCAGGTTCAAACGACTTCGGTAAGAAAAGGGACATTATCGCTGAGGTGAGTGCAATGCTGGCCTTTTCTGCAAGCATGAACAATGATAAGGTGGGGGCTGTCCTATTTACCAAAGATGTTGAGAAATTTGTACCCTCCAAGAACGGTAGGGAGCATGTTCTTGCTTTAATAGAGACAATTCTTGAGTATGTGCCCAAATCCAGCAATACAAGTATTTCAGAGGCGTTGAAATTTTTCAATCTTATTGAAAAGAAGAAGAGCATCGTATTTGTAATATCTGATTTCTTGGATGAGGGTTACGATAATGATTTGAAGGTTATTTCCAACCGCCATGATCTGATTCTGGTGCGTATTGTTGATAAGGCTGAGGAGTATGTGCCCTCGGGGGCTATCTTTGCTTTTGAGGATCTAGAGACGGGTGAGATTGTTGAACTGAATAACCTTAAAAAGGATTTTCAGCAGGAGGCAAGGCCTGAGATGAAGGGCAAAAACATTATTAATATTTATACTGATGAAAATTATGTGAATCCATTTAGAGAATTTTTTAGGAGAAGGGCCAAAAGATGAGGAAAGCCAAAATCACGCTGTTTCTAATGTTGCTTGTGCTTGCTTTTTCCTTGATGAACAACGGGGCAGGTGCATCAGAGCGGAATATTTATGTGGGTGACATTATTGAGTTAAAAATATCTTCTCAGGGGCTAACTGAGGATGTGATAAGAGAAGGGTTTGGAGCTTTTGAAATTGTTGAGCTGGTAAAAGAGTACGATTCCTTTCTTATTAAGCTGCGGACATTTGAAACGGGAGAGAAGCGTGTCATTCTAGGAGATAAGGAAATTGTTATCGTCGTTAGCTCTACTCTTGAGGATATCCAGTCAGAGGGGGCTATGGAAGGCGATTTGGGGCCTGAGACGCTAGGCTTTGTTATGCCTTGGCGTTATTTGTTTTATGCTTTGCTGGCAGCATTTATTGTCACAGGTGTTTTTTATTTGAAGGGGTGTTTTCATAATAAGAGTCTTGCTAAGCTGACTCCATATCAACGCTTTTTACACCAGAGTGAAGGTGTTTTATTGACCGATGATGAGTATTTTGTTAAGCTGACTTGTTTTCTCAAGGAGTATCTAGGGATTGCTTATAATTGTACGATAATAGGCAAGACGACGACGGAGCTACTTTTGATTACGGATAGGCTTCCACGGATGCAAAACGTGAGGGTGGAGCTTGGGCATTGGTTAAGAGAAAGCGACTTTATTAAGTTTACAGGAGCGGATACCTCTAATGAGAAAAAGAAAGAGATGCTAGGTAGATTGGTTGATGTAGTTGGTAGGATTGAGGCTGAAAAAGGAGCTATGTCATGATTGAATTTTCAAACTGGTATTTTTTATTACTTATACCATTGATTATTGCTGTTTTTTTCTACCTGTCCAGAAGAAACAAGTCGGCTATGAAGTTTTCTAGTGTCAGACTGTTAATGGCTAAGGGCATGAAAAAAACTTTTATCCATAAAATAGGTAGCTATTTGATAGTACTTGGCCTTATATTGGCTTCCATTGCCCTTGCTCGGCCGCATATTAAAAATGAGTCCGCCGTTGGAAGTCAGAGTGGCGTTGATATTGCTATTGTGCTGGATGTATCACTTTCGATGCAATCTATTGATTTTAAGCCAAACCGATTAGAGGTGGCAAAAAAAACGATAGACGAATTCATCATGGGAAGGCCTAGTGATAGATTTGCTTTGGTAGTTTTCAAGGCTACTGCCCATACTCTTATTCCATTGACTGTAGACCATAACATACTAAAGAATACTATTGCGGATGTCGGAGATGAGTCGGTAATAGAAGATGGTACAGCAATTGGAATGGCAATTTCAGTTGGATTGAACAGGCTTAAGGACAGCGACGCTGTCTCGAAGGTTATCATACTGGTCACTGATGGTGAAAATAACTCCGGAGCTATTGATCCTCGGACAGCAACTGAAATGGCTAGAGATTTAGGTATTAAGATATATACAGTGGGCGTGGGCACTGACAAGACCATGATTCCGTATGAAACTCCTACCGGAATTGAATATGAGATATATGATACAGGGATTGATGATGAACTGTTGACGTTTATAGCAGATACGACAGGAGGAGAATATTATCGGGCAAGTAAGGCGAATTCCTTGTCGGGAATATTTTCCGATATTGGCGACCTTGAGAAAACTGAGTTTGAGCAGGGAATTGTATTTGAATATACAGAGCTTGGCTTTGGGTATATAAAGGCGGCACTGATACTCCTTGCACTGGGGATTTTCCTGGATCGCTTCTTGTTTGTTCGAATTCCATGATATGGCGAAGTTGGCCTCTGCGGTAGTGTAGTGAAGGGGTAGTGCAGGGGAGTGAAACGGGAATAGTGTGCCATGTGGTGAAGTGAAGCAGGAAGTGATGGCTAGGTGGCGAAGAAGCCTTGCGTTGCAGCCAAGGGTTGCCACTATGTAGTCAAGGGCTGGGATGAGAGTTGCTAGATGAGATAGAGATAGAAGTGAGATGCAGGATGAAAGGAAGATATGAGCGTGGGTAAACTGGAAATAGGAAATCCATCAAATTATATATATGTGTTGATTCCAGTATTGATACTGGTGATACTGGTGTTGGCCTTAGTGAAAAAAAGAAGGATTCTGAATCAACTGAGGATAGATGTTATAGCTCGTTTTGGCATTACCCGGCTTATCCTCACAGCCAGCGGTATGCTTTTAGTATTTTTTGCCCTGCTAGGCCCTCGAAAACTTGATGGTTATACAGAAATCAAAACAAAAGGGCTTGATATCTATGTCCTCATAGATACTTCCAACAGCATGCTGACACAAGATGTATATCCCGACAGAATCAGCAGAGCTAAAAGGATTGTGGATAATTTGATGAATTATCTTCCGGGGGATAGGATTGGATTTATTCCTTTTTCATCGGATGCGTATATACAGATGCCGTTGACTAATGACTATAATATGGCCAGATTGTTTCTAGATGTGGTTGATACAAGAATGGTGGGTAGCGGTGGTACCGATTTTGGACCTGCGTTAAGGTTAGCTCAAAAGTCCTTTGATGATGTATATAGTTCGGACAAGGTTATTATTATACTCAGCGATGGTGAAGAGCAAAAGATGAATAGCGTCGAAGTACTAAGACAGATCAATGACAGTCAGCTAAAGGTATTTACCATTGGTGTGGGAACTCTAGAGGGCGGCAAGATTCCCATATATGACTATTACGATACCGAGATAATTGACTATATAACCGATGAAAGCTTTGATGATGTAATATCAAAGCTAGAACCAGACCTGTTGGAGAGAATTGCTGCTGAAGGTGGTGGTAAGTTCTATGAGTCAACAGTTTCGGGGATTGAGGCTGATTATCTTATGGAGGATATTTTGAAATTAAAAAGAGACGCTACGAATATGAGAAGAATCAATACATATAGACAGTTGTTTCAGTACTTTTTAGGTTTTGGAATGTTATTGATACTGGTTGCATATTTGCTGCCAGAGACAAGGAGGTTGAAATGAAGAGAGTATTTTTTGTTTCAGGCATCCTTGTGGCTATATTAGGTATACTGTTCTTTTTTAGAATCATAGATTTTGGTGATAGCAAGAGGGATGCAGCCTTAGCTGAGGGTAACCGTTCTATGGAGGCCAGTAGCTATCAGGAGGCTTTTGATGCTTATGACAAAGGGCTTGAGGGTAATCCTGAGGATCCTGAGTTGAATTATAACTCTGGGCAGGCTTTGTATCGAATGGAGGATTATAGAATGGCAGCTGAGTATTATAAGGAGTCTACTTTGGATAAGCCTGATAGGTATCTTAACATGGGTAACTGTAGCTTGAAGCTTGGTGATGATGTTATCGCTGATTCGGCTGGCTCAGGAGTAAGCGAAGGAGCTGGCGAGGGTGCGGGCGAAGATGCGGGGGCAGGAGAAGGTATTGGCGAGGGTGCAGGGGCAGGGGAAGGTATTGGCGAGGGTGCAGGGGCAGGGGAAGGTGCAGGAGAAGGTGCGGCTGTAGGCTCAGAAGTAGGCGAGGGTATATATGGTACCGGCGACCTAACTCATTTTAATGCAAAAGATGCAAAAGCTATGCTGAAGCACTACAGGAAGGCATTGGAATGCTATCGGATGGGCATACTGGAGTTTCCCCAGGATGTTCCATTAAAATACAATTATGAGCACGTTCTGGAAAAAATCCGACTGTTGGAGCAGATTATCGGCGAAGAAGAGCAGGACGACGAAGAAGAACAGGACGACGAAGAAGAACAGGACGACGAAGAAGAACAGGACGACGAAGAAGAGCCGGACGGCAGCGATGGTGATCAGGACGGCGGCGATGGTGAGCCGGACGGCAGCGATGGTGATCAGGACGGCAGCGATGGTGATCAGGACGGCAGCGATGGTGATCAGGACGGCAACGATGGTGATCAGGACGGCGACGATGGTGATCAGGACGGCGACGATGGTGATCAG